>CAUTTS010000102.1:0-7129 GCA_963541465.1 uncultured Selenomonas sp. | reverse complement strand
TCACCGCTTAAGCTCTTTCCAACCACGCGACTATCGCGTGGTTTTCTTTATACAACAAAAGCCGGATGCAAAACATCCGACTTTCGTTCATGATTCACTTGCTGCTGCGCTCAATCTTCCATCAGCGCATCGTCTGCGGGCATATCGTCAACATCTCCGCAGTAGATTTCATAGATTTCTTCATCCGTCATTGTGTTCACCTCCTTCAGCGGGCGGCCTCCTGCGCCTTGTTCTGCTCCACACCCTTGACTGCGATGATAAAGAGTGTCTGCGATGGCATCTTCCCGCTGCGTGCCAGCGAATCGAACGCCGCCTGTGGAACAAGAGCCTTCATCGCCGCTTTTACGTGGCTCTGCTGCCATTTCAGCTCATTTAGTGCCTTACGTGCCGCACGAATGACATAGTTTGTCTCTTTGGACGGCTCGCGAATCTCCTTTGCCAGCAGCTGAATGAAGGTCTTTTCGTAGTCCTTCGCGGGAACGACTTCCTGGACATCCGCGCCCAGGATCGCGTCCAGCCGTCGATTGGCTTCAAGGCGTGCCTTCATGTAGGTACCGTAGTCTAGGTTCTGGAAGTCGTAGACTTCCTTTTTCGCCTGATAGCTCTTGTTGGCCGCTTCCTTTGCGTCCATGACCATCAGGAAGTAGTTGTCCCCCTTGAACGTGCCGCGCTCGGTGCGCCGTGCAAGATAGTCGATCATATCGTGCAGATAGGCATCCCGCCGCAGTTCCGGTGTCGGCGCGAGTGCGGGAACGCCTTTCCCTGACACGTCGGCCATATTGAAGAATTTCTTCGTATACGGCTGCTTGTCTTTGGTAAAGAGCACAAAGGTAACGGCTTTCGCATCCTTACGGATGGTGATGTCAGGGTTCGCTCCCGCCTCCTTTGCGGGAATCCAGCGATTATCCTGACTGCCAATATCCAGCTGATGCTGAACGGCGGGCAGCATATTCGCAACAGGCGGATAGAACGACTTATGTTCTCCATCCCTGCCCTGATAGATCAGGACAGGCGCATGGATATTTTGCCGCTCTTCGTACGGTTTCTGCCAGATGGCATTCCCGCTGGCATGGGCTTCCTGCATACGGTCACTAAAGGCTTTGCTTGCCTCGCTGACCAGCTCTTTTGTCGTCTTCTTTTCCTGCGGCTTTTTTGCCTGGGTTTCCTTCTCCGGCCGCTTTTCCTCCTGCTCTGCCATTGGTTTTGCCTCCTCCTGCGCTTTCTTGCGATGTTCCTCCGCGTTCAGCTTGTCGGCGATTGCTCGTGCTTCCTGTGCCGTCAGTGCCTCCCCGCGTTCCTTCTCCGCCGCATTCAGCTTGTCGACGATTTCCTGCGCTTTTTCTTTGTCCTCGTAGAAACCTCCTGCATCATCACGGTTGCCGCTGTAACCGACGGCGGACGTGTCCTTGATGCGCTGCGCCTGATACATTATGATTCTTTTCCCTTGGTCAATCGGAATCGGATTGATTGATACAAACCATTCACTTTGCATGTTGCTCCTCCTTTGCTCACGCGCGGATGGACGCATTTCCTTCGCTTCGTGCGCCTCAACATCGCGCTCCTCTTCTTTCTGCGGTGCATATATGACAGGATCATACAGGCTTGTATAATCCTTCCCGTAGGCAAAATCCTCCCGCTGCTGCAGCATCTTCATTTCTTCCGTGACGCTCGCCTCCGGCGGAAGAAGGTGGGCTTCCTGGGCAAGTCGGTGGACGATACTGTCCAGATAGGAAACGACGAGCGAATCTCTCTCCTGCGGCGGAGAGCGAAGGAATGTCCGCAGAGCCTCCTTGCCCGCCAGTTGGTTTCTGAGGATTTCCCCGATTTCAATGATGTTTCTCTTTTTCCCGATCAGCGTGCGGTTTGGTTCAATGGTGCTGCTGGCAATGGAGATTCTTTTCTCCCCCTGTGCAGTACGAAGGATTGCCTTGTTCCCTTCGGGACGAAGATCCAGTTCTATGACAGCACCGCCGATGAACGCACTCTTCGCCTGAGGCCGTTCTCTCTCTCCTGGCGAATCGCTCTGCAGGACGACCTGCACGCAATGCAGATGCCGCCGCTCGATCCGCAGCGTATCACGCGCAAGATCGTACGTCATATCCTCGCGAAACGGGATGATATCGTCGTTTTCTTCCGGCATACACGCACCTCCTCTGCATCAAAAATCCGGCATTGGCTGTGACTGATAGAATTTTCGCCCTGTATCCGCCTCGTAGGATTCGAGCATGACCCGATCTCCGGGATCACCGGGGTTAAAGAAGTGATAGGAGCCGTTCATCTGCTGCTCTTCCTGCCGCTGTTTGTCTGCCGTATCCTGCATCTGGCGAACGTTGCGGATCTGGATTTGATCCCCCATGGCATTTGAGAGCTGCATGATGGCCATCTGCTTGATTGTCTCGATCTGCGCTCCTGCCTGACGTGCCTGTGTCTCTCCAACTGCCTGATTCGAGTTTTGCAGTGCCGTTTGGAGTGCCGTCATGATCTGATCCATGTCCTGGTAGCGGTTGATGGTGTTCTGCGTTGCCGCTGTATAGCTGTCCGACATGAATTTGCTCGTCTTGCGGTAGTCGATCGCCTTGCCCGCAACACCATCGTCATAGTCCCGCGCAAAGGCTTCCGGATGGAGGTCGATGTACGTGTGGTTTTCTGCCATGGAGTGATAAAGGATCTGGATGTCCTTCATCCCCTGTTCTCTGCTCTCCTCCGGAAGTTTTCTGGCGTTTTCCTCCTCAATGCCGAGTTTGGCCGTCAGTTTTTCGAGCCATGAAACGAACTTCGTCCCATAGAGGATGCTCTTGATATGCCGCGTGTAATCATAGACATTGCCCCCGTTCGCGGCGAGGTCTTTCAGGGCAAAGGGAGACGGTGCACTGTCCGCCCATGAGATGCTTGTGGGGCTGTAATAATTGGGCGGATCAAAAGGACGTGTTACACCAGGAATGTCCCCCCAGGCGTAACTGACACCGGCGGCCCCCATAAAACACACACAAAGTGTTGCTGCCATCACTTTCTTTGACCGTTTCCATCGTTTCATATCCGATCTCCTCTCTATTATGTGCCGGGCAGGAACTTGAACCCATTGCCTATGCCAAACTGCTTGATGACCAGCTGGGAGAGCTTGTCTCCCATCATGACAAACAAGAAGCAGACTAGGGCGAGTTTCAGCAAAATAGCGACCTGAAGGACATGCTTTGTCTTTTGGATGGAGTGCGATGCCGTCACGACCTTGCGCCAGTATCCACCACTGCGGTCGCCGTTCCATGCCCCTGCAGCCTTTTCCCAGCTGCCGTTTGCATCATAGAGCTCCAGAAGGTGATGACGCGCCACGGCGGTCTGTACATTCTCCGGCCACGGCGTCGTTGCCGGCGGGAATTGATCTTCCCATGCGCCGCTGTAGGGTCTCGACTGATACCCCGGATCGCTCCATGCCTCCGAGTCGTCTGCCCATGGCATTGGCGGCGGATCGAATCCTGCTCTTTCGCACCAGACGTTCCAGTACTCATAGCTGATCTGATACGCACCGTAGCCCCATCCATCCTGTGATGGGGTCTGGAAGGGATGCTCCTGTCCACCGGTCTCGACACGGCGGATTGCCTCGAGCACCTCATCGATGCCCTCGCGTCCGCCGAAGTTGCCGTTGCTGTTCTTCATCGCCTCTTCTACGGGGACGGTCTGCACATGGATGAGGTCATCCACCACCATGTTTGACATGACGGACTGCAGCATCAGAGCAAAGAAGCAGAAGAAAAACAGTTTGATCGAGGCACTAAAGATGCCGTTCATGCCGTTCTCTGCATAGCGGCGTGACCACTTGTGTCCCGCAAACATAAAGTTCGCCAAGCTGAACACGGCGACGAAATAAAACTCGAGGTACGCCAGGATGATCTCAAAGGCAAAGAGCAGAAACGAGCCAAAGATGATGAGGAGGAAGATGCTCCCGAACAGTCCCGTGACGATTTTGCTGAGCCAGTCAAAGCCGCTTGCATCCGTTTCGTTGAGAACGGTAAAGATCGGCTCGATGATCTGTGCTCCCTTTGTCACGAGTGCTGTCGGATCGACGAGCATCGCCTTTGCCTGAGTAAGATCTACACCGCCCGTGGCTGCGCCCAGGCTGAGGAAGAGGTCGCGTGATCCGTTGATAAGGAACGCGCCCCAGTAGGTGATGGTGTAAAAGAGCAGAAGATAGAGCAGCATCTTGAGTGCCAGCAGCTTAAAGATGCTAAAGCTCGGCTCCTGTCCTTTCTCTCGATCGACGCTCATCAGGATGTAGGTGAGCGCGAGATCAATCGTCATGAGGATGCCGATCACGTACTTTATGATGTCCTTGAGGAGATCCACTGCCTTGGTACATGCGAGGGCAATGGTATCTATCGCTTTCTTGACGGGCTCCATAAAGGCAAATGCCGCATCCCAGACCATGCGCTTTCCCTGACGGTTCGCTGCAAGGCCGTCATCTGTCGCATTGTCCGGAAGCCACGGCGCATACGGATGATAGAGCGCCGGACTGATCGGCGATTCATTGATCCGTACCTCAAAATGCAGATGCGGCCCCGTTGATACGCTAGTCTCCAATGCCGGCCCTAGATACCCGATCAGCTGCCCGCGCTGCACATGCCTGTCAACACTCCCCATGATGGCAGCAGCCGGTAGATACCCGTCGGTCGGGTCGAGATCGCCCTACCATGTCTGGAACCTGCTTCCGTCAGGCGCGGTACGCTGAAGGATGACATATCCATCAAATGAGCTGTCCTGCACTGCGAGAGCAACTTCCCCATCCGCAACAGCATAGACAGGCTCATGTGCCTCGCCGCCGATGTCGATGCCGTTATGTCGGCGCACCACCCCCGTGATGGGATGCGTACGCCCCGCACTAAAGGGACTGGTCACCTGGATCTCGTGGCCGTGCAGCGGCGCATCCATCATCAAGAGTGCGGCCGCACTCACGGATGTGGATGATACCAATAGGAAAAGGACGAGCAGCAGCAAAATGTATCTCGATTTCATGCGTGGAATCCTCTCATACAGATATATATTCATAGTACCCCAGAACATCTATGAAATTTTCCTATCTTTTTTACACTTCAGTGATACAAGCAACTATATACAGTTGTTGTTTTGTGCAAGGTGCGGTATAATGGAAGAAGGAGGGCGGTGGACGATGAAGAATATATTACGGTACAGAGAATATGTCGGCTCGGTGGAGATCGACGAGCATGAAGGCTTCCTCTATGGGCGCGTGCTCGGGATCCAGGAGAAGATCACGTACCGTGCAGAGCGCGCGGACGAACTGGTCAGGCTGTTTCGAGCGGAGATTGATGCGTATCTTGACCGCTGCGCACGGGAAAACGTTGCACCGGAGATTCCGTACAAGGGCAGCTTCAATGTCCGCATTGCCCCGGCACTGCATCGCCGGCTTGCGATCCATGCGGTGCAAAACGGCGTAAATCTCAATCGCCTGGTCGAGACGATCCTCGCCTCCTACGAGCCTCTCTATGCGCCGGAAAAGGACGTGTTATCGTGAAGATTACACTGATGAACAAAAACACGCCCCTCATGTCGCTTGACATCGACATCAAGACCAGCTACGTCAAAGAGATTTTGAACGTCCACAACATAGAGCCGATGCCGATCTCCGTATACAGCGACGATAAGACAACGCTTGGCGAGAATTTTACGCAGTGGTGGAACGGCCGCAGCATTCCCGCCTCCAGACGTCAGCTGCGTGAGCGGCTGCAAGAACTGCGTGTGTCAGCGATGGCAGAGATCATCAATAAATCCTTCGGTCTCAGCCTCTCCGATCAGTATTGGATCAAGCCGCTCGGAACGGACATTGCGTGGAAGGACATCAACTTCTTTACAAATGAGTTCTCCACGGACATGGGCGAGTTTCTCATTGACAACAGATTCAACGGTGAGCTGGATATGCACTCGCCAGACAACACGTCCGATGGTCTCATCCAGAAAAAATGGATCATTGAGGATGGAATCCGCTGCCTGATGAAGACGGGGACTCCCCCGTTTGTCCAGGAACCGTTCAACGAAGTGATCGGTTCGTGTGTCCTTGCCTGTATGTCCGTCCCCTATGCAGCATATACCCTGGCAGAGGACGAGCGAAGGTTTTACAGCAAGTGCAGCAACTTCATTGATGAAGATCATGAGTATGTCTCTGCATACTATCTCTGCAAGTCCATGCACCCCAAGGAGAGCATGGAAAAGGAAGAGCAGCTCAGACAAGCAATGGAGCACTATCAGATACGCGGCGGCGAAGCCTTTATCCGGCAAATGCTCTGCCTTGACTTCATCATTATGAATGTGGACAGGCATTGGGGAAACTTCGGCTTCATCCGCAATGTCAATACGCTGGAGGTTGAACGTCCTGCGCCGATCTTCGACAACGGGAACAGCCTCTGGTATGACATGGCGCATATTCCGGAGCACTTCGACAAAGCGAAGACCTTTCGGAATAAGCATAGGACGCAGATCAAGCTCGTGACGGACTTCTCCGGCATCGACTTTCCTGCGCTGGAGCGTGTTCCGGTACAGGCGCAGGAGATTTTGCGGGCGAATCCGAATCTGCCGAGTGGTCGCGCAGAAAAAATCGCGCAGTGCATACAAGAACGCATCCACATGCTTGCGCGGATCAGAGGTCGACAGGGAAATAACCTGACACAGTAAGGAGTGATTGTTATGGGGATCTTATCCGGCTTAAAACAACTAAACGATGCACGGAAAGAACGAAATGAAGCAGCCCGTTCTGCGCGTAGAGAAGCGCGCATACAAGAAATCGAGAGTTTTATCAAAAAAGAATATAGTGTACATGACATGGGGGTCGAACGCATTCTTGGATCAATAGGAGATACAGGTATTTTTGACCTAGATCGCACCGTAAAGGCTAGTGCCCCCATATTGACCACCATGCTTGAGGAAATTTACTTGAACCAAGAAAAAGTTTCCCAGATGCACGAGCTGGAAGGGCGTTATGCCGAACTCAGAGAACGCTATGATGAGCTGAAGAAAGAACACGATGCACTCATTTTGGAGTTGACAAGAAAAGAACAGTTCACAAGATAAAATAAGGGGCTGTTGCACGAAACGCTCGTGCAGCAGCCTCAATTTTGTTGCAAAAAAA
>CAUTTS010000101.1:0-7145 GCA_963541465.1 uncultured Selenomonas sp. | reverse complement strand
GCCGGACGCCGCTCCCACACACCACTACATCGGCTACTATCACTGGCTCCGCGATATCTGGCAGGCGGATGCGGTCATTCACGTCGGGACGCACGGCTCCCTCGAGTGGCTGCCGGGCAAGAGCACGGCGCTCTCGAACCGCTGCTGGCCGGATGTGTCGCTGGGCGACCTGCCGGATATCTATCCCTACTGGATCACGATTGTCGGGGAGGGGATTCAGGCGAAGCGGCGCGGTGCGGCGTGCCTCATCAGCCACCTCTCCCCGCCGATGCAGCTGGCAGGAGGATTCGAGGAACTCGAAGAACTTGAGCAGGCCCTCGATGAATACGTCCACTTCCGTGCGACGCAGCCGGACAATATTGAGGCTGTGCAGGATATCGTTCGTGAAAAGGCGGCCTCCTGTCATTTTGAGGATGAGATTGATGAGGGCGATGACTTCGACGATTATACGGCGCGTCTCCACAACTATGTGACAGACATCAAGAATATGCAGATCCGCACGGGCCTGCACATTCTCGGGCGTGCACCCGAGGGCGAGGGACTGATCGACTTCCTGTGCGCTCTCGTGCGCATGGAGCACGGCGGGGAGAACTCCCTTGTTCGTCTGCTCGCCGCGCAGGCAGGCTATGACTATGAGGAGCTCCTCACGCACAGCGAGCGCATGACTGCAGATGGGATGACCTATGGCAGGAAGCTGGATGCGGTCGAGGCAGAGATGCGAGCGCTCATCTCCTTCCTTGCCGAACATGACTATGCACCGGAGGCTATCGAGCAGGCAATGGTACTTCCCAGGATTGCCGCTGCCTATGCGGAGGCGCGTGCATCATTTTCCCATGCGCTGCACGAGATTGTGGAGGATATGGTGCCGCGTCTGCGCCGTACAGAGGGGGAAATTACGGAGACGCTGCACGCGCTCACCGGCAGATACATTGAGCCAAGCCCTGCAGGCGCACCGACGACAAACGGCGTCGATGTATTGCCGACGGGGCGCAATTTCTACGGCCTCGATCCACGCTGTATGCCGACGCCCGCTGCATGGGAGTATGGCAAACAGCTGGGGGACGCGCTCATCGAGCAATATATCAGCGATGAGGGGCGCTATCCCGAGGCGGTCGGCATTGTCTTTTGGGCGGGCTCGAATATGCGCAGTCATGGACAGTGTATCGCGGAGCTCTTCTATCTCATGGGCGTACGTCCTGTCTGGCGGCGTCCGTCACAGCGTGTCTGCGGGCTTGAGATCATCCCCCTCGCAGAGCTCCAGCGCCCGCGCATTGACGTGACAGCACGCATCAGCGGACTGTTCCGTGATGCAGTGCCGAACGCCATGCGCTGGGTGGATCAGGCGGTGCGCATGGTGCGCGATCTCGACGAAAGCGATGAGG
Organism: uncultured Selenomonas sp.; assembly: GCA_963541465.1. Taxonomy (GTDB): domain Bacteria; phylum Bacillota; class Negativicutes; order Selenomonadales; family Selenomonadaceae; genus Centipeda. The sequence goes on along the minus strand of CAUTTS010000101.1, from coordinate 5,763 downwards.
AGAACTATGTACGCAAGCATGTCCTCTCCGATACGGCATGGCTTAAGGAGCAGGGCGAGACGCAGGAGAGTGCGTGGGAACGCGCCTCCGTACGCATCTTTGGCGACCCGCCGGGGGTATATGGTGCAGGTGTCGCCGACCTACTCGAGTCAAAGGCATGGGAGACCCTCGACGATCTCGCTGCGGTCTATACGCGGTTCTCGGGAACGGCATACGGCGGCGACGGAATGGCACGTGTGTATGATCCGGAGGTCTTTCAGCGCCGCATGGCGGGGCTGGATGTCACGGTAAAAAATGAGGATACGCGTGAGACGCACATGTTCAGCTCGGATGACTACAACGCCTACCACGGCGGTATGATTGCGACTGTGCGGGCGCTGACGGGCAAGGCACCGCGCTCCTATACGGGCGATTCGAGCGACCGGCAGCGTATTGTCCTGCGCAGCGTTGCAGAGGAGGCGGCGCGTCTGTTCCGTGGGGAGGCGATGAATCCAAAGTTCATCGAGGGGATGAAACAGCACGGCTACAAGGGTGCCTCCGATCTCGCCAACTATCTGGCGCACAGCTACCAGTGGGACGCGACGAGTGCCGTGATGAAAGACTGGATGTACGAGGGCTACGCGCGCAAATATGTCCTCGATGCGGGGATGCAGGAGTGGATGCAGGAGGTCAACCCGTGGGCGCTCCACCGCATGGCGGAGACCTTGCTTGAGGCACAGCAGCGCGGCTTGTGGAACGCCTCACAGGAAACGCTGGACGAGCTGCGCAGCCTCTACCTCTCCATTGAGGGCGATTTGGAGGAACGAGCAGAGGGATGAGTAAGAATAGGTGAGCTTATGAAAAAAATTGCGTTCTATGGCAAGGGCGGCATCGGCAAATCCACGACAGCCGCGAATGTGTCTGCGGCATTTGCCCAGATGGGGCGGCGTGTCTGTCAGATCGGCTGCGATCCGAAAAACGACTCGACGCGTCTGCTGCTCGGGCGTATTGCCCCGTCCACGATCCTCGATCTCGAGCGTGAGAAGAAGGGCGCGGCACTCACGCTTGACGAAATCGTACACGAGGGTGCCGGCGGCGTGCGCTGCATTGAGGCGGGCGGTCCCGATCCGGGAGTCGGCTGTGCCGGGCGCGGGATTATCGTGGCACTTGAGCGCCTGAAGGCACTTCATGCCTTTGACGATTTGGATGTCGTACTCTACGATGTCCTCGGCGATGTGGTCTGCGGCGGATTTGCCGTCCCCATTCGCGAGGGGTACGCTGAGGAGATCTACATCGTCTCCTCGGGCGAGCTCATGTCGCTGTATGCAGCGAACAATATTGCAAAGGGCGTGTGCCGCTTTGCTGCGCGCGGTGCAGTAAAGCTCGGCGGCATCATCGGCAACGGGCGCGACGTGCACAACGAGCGTGAACTCCTTGCGGCGTTTGCCGCGCGTATCGGGACGCAGCTCATCACCTATATCCCTCGTTCGCGCGCCGTGCACGAGGCGGAGATCCATCGGCAGACGCTTATCGCCTACGCACCGGAGTCAGAGCAGGCGCAGTACTACAAGGCACTCGCGCATGCGATTGATACGAATGAAATGCTGACCGTGCCGACGCCGATGGCGTTCGAGGAGCTCGAGGAACTGGTGGAGAGCTATGGGGATTGAGGTCAAACGCGTCGGTGTGCGCCGCACAAACTGCAGCTGCAGCATGCCCGGTGTCTGGCGTGCGCTCTCCTTCGTGCGCGGTGCGCTCGTCGTCTTTCACAGTCCGCGTCCATGCGCCCACATCGCGCATGGGATGGACGTGAGCAGCTTTCATCGGCTGACGGCGGCGGGCACATCGGTGCGGCTCTCTCCCGTGCCGCTGCTGACGAGCGGGCTTAGCGAGAACGAGGCGGTCTTTGGCGGCGAGGAGCGTCTGCGGGAGTGCCTTCGCTTTGCCGCACAGAAATATCATCCACAGGCGGTGTTTATCGCAAACTCCTGTGTCAGCGGTGTGATCGGCGACGATACACAGGCGATCGCGGCAGAGATGGAGGAGGAACTGGGGCTCCCGGTCACGGCAGTCTCGGCACACGGTTTTCTCGATGGAGAGTACTATGCGGGCTATCTCGATGCCGCACGGGCACTCGTGGATCGCTTTATGCAGCCCGCAGAACGTCAGGCCGGAACCGTGGTGCTCCTCGGCGACTGCGGGGGGATGCACGGTGAATATGTAAAGGAACTGCGGCGGCTGCTCGCACTGCTCGGCCTGCGCGTGACGGGACAGTTCCCGTCCTATCTCGCCCTCGATGAACTGCAGGCGGTGCCGGAGGCGGAGCTCGTCATCCTGCTCGGCCGCCGCATGGACGACGAGAAGCAGGCGCAGCTGGCAGCACTCGCCGCGCATATCAGAGAGCGTCTCGGGACACCCTATCTTGCTGATGTCTACGCAGTGGGGGCGGAGGAGACGGCGCGGTGGCTGCGGCGTGTCGGTCAGATCTGTCATTGCGAGGAGGCGGCGGAACGCGCCATTGTGGCGGAGGAGGCTTCCTTTGCCGCTGCCGTGGAAAAGGCTCGCAATGATCTTGCAGGGCACAGATGTGCCCTTGCCATCGGCCGTGACCTCACATGGTTCCAGCCGGAGATCGTTTTGCGGCTTTTGGATAAGGCAGGGATTGAACTGAACGGTATCGTCCTGCTGGACTGCTTCATGCCCGAGCGGCGTGCGGTGATGGAAGAGGAGCTGCAGCGCCGCACCGATGTCCCCATTCATCATGAGGGAGATGCTGCGGCAGAGGAACTACTGCACCGTGTGGACTTTGTCCTCACGACACATGAACTCGTCGATACGAAGTTGCGTCAACTCTTTCTTGCGCTGCTGCCATCGGTCGGCTGGTCCATGGAGCGCCGCCTGCTGGATGATATGCGGCGGATTCTGCATCGGCACGAGAGCAGGGGAGGGCTGATCTATGGATGATCGTGAAAAATCCTTCGACGATGTCTGTATGTGCACGGATACCTGTGCGCTGGCAGGAGCAGCGGCATTTTTTGCGGGGATCAAGGATGCGGTGATCGTCGTCAACGGTCCCCTCTGGTGCCATTACTTTGCCATGCGTCACATTGAGCACAGTCAGGCGACGATCTCCCATCGTATGCTCTGTACGCAGCTTGACAATGATGCGATTGTCTTCGGTGCGGAGGAGTATCTGCACGAGGCCCTTGCTCCCTATGTGGAGCAGCCGCCCGCACTGCTTGCGATTGTCAGCAGCTGCGCGGCAGGGCTCATCGGCGACGATGTTGAGGCGATTGCGCGCGGCGCGGGGATCACCTGTCCGATCGTCGCCCTCGATACGAGCGGCCTTACCGGCAGCTTTGCCGACGGCTGGGACAAGGCTGCGTGCACCGCACTGCCGCTGCTTCTGGCAGGGCGGCAGGAGACACAGGCGCATACGGTCAATTTGATCGGCATGACGAGTACCTACTGCAATGGCGGCAACGATGTGTGTGAACTCGTGCGCTTGCTTGAGATGGCGGGTTATCATGTGAATGCCGTCCTCGGCAGCGATCTGTCCGCTGCGGGAATGGGCACACTGTCGCGTGCGGCACTGAATATCGTCGTGCACGATGAGCTAGGACTGGGGAGCGCCAGCCTGCTCAATGAACTCTGCGGCACCCCCTATCTCGCAATGCTGCCGCCGTATGGGCGTGCAGGGACGCAGCACTGGCTGCAGGAGATCGCCCGTGTGCTGCCGCCCCTACATGGAGACGCGGCAGAGACTGAGATTGCGCGCGTAATGCGCGAGGACTTTCTGCGCATCAACGAATGCAAGAGCCTCTGGGGGGAGCTCTGCTATGACACAGCGCTGATCCGTGCTCCGCGTTCCGTTGCTTGGGGGCTTGCTCAGGCACTTCGGACGGAGTGGGCAGATGTTTGCCATCTCGCGGTTGCGGCAGATGCGGCAGGGGCACGGGAGGCCCTGCCGCTCGCGGATGAAATATTGGGCGAGACGGATGCCGTACGGATACGGGCGCTCCTTGCGGAGATGGAAGACGGGCTGCTGCTCGGGAGCAGCAACGAATCTGCCCATATTGATCCGCTGGGGACACAGTATCTCCCCGTTGCCTATCCCGTGCAGGATGCGCTGTGCTTGTCGGAAAGCCCGTTCATGGGACTGCGCGGCGCACGTCATATCGAGGAACTGCTGTGGAATGGAAATATTTTGCGGCGCAAGCAAATGATTCGATAAAAATAAAACAAAGAACAACCAAAACGATAGAAAATTATGCTATAATTCATATTTGCGTCTGAAGGGAAGGAGACTATCTTGTCGAGAAAATACATGGCATTCCTCCTCTGCGTGCTGAGTCTTCTGCTTGCGGCGTGCAGTCCGTCGGGATCCCGTTCGTCAGAGCCTGTCGCATATCAGGTGACAGATACGGAGGGGACGGTTACAGCGTTTCCCGCGCCGCCCAAACGCATCATCACATTGTCGATGAGCACGGATGAGGTGATGCTGGGGCTGGTCGAGCCGGAGCGCATGGCGGCGGTGAATGGACTCCTTGACGATCCTGTGAGCTCCAATGTGACAGCGCTCGTAAAAGCGATTCCACACCGCATCGGAAATCCGACCGTGGAGGAGATCATGGCACTGCAGCCCGATCTCGTCGTTGTACCGGACTGGGGGGATCTCTCCATCGTGCCGTCTCTGCGCGAGGCAGGGGTGAAGGTGGTTGTCTGCAAAGGGGCAAAGAATCTCACAGAAATCCGTGAGACGATCGCGCTGCTCGCGGCAGCGGCGGGTGAAGAGGAGCGCGGCGTACGGCTGCAGTCCATGATGGATGAAAAACTGGCGGAGATTGAGGCAAAGGTGCAGCAGATTCCTCCGGAGCAGCGCAAGAGCGTCGTCCTCATCTCACTCATGAGTGCCTACGGCGGCATCGGCAGCAGTTTTGACGAGGCCTGTTCTCTCGCAGGCGTTACGAACGGGCGCGCTGCATTCGGCATACGTGATGGACAGGTGATGACGAAAGAGCAGCTTGTCGCGATCAATCCCGACATCCTCTTCCTGCCGACGTATAACGATCACGGGAACTATGATGTGGACAAGTTCCGCAGGGAGTATCTGGGGGATCCCTCTCTGCAGACGATGAAGGCGATTCGGAACCAGGCGTTTGCCGAACCGTTCGAGGGGTATATCTACAACTGCTCGCAGGATTTTGTCTTCGGCGTGCAGGAGATTGCCTACCGCGTCTATGGCGACGCATTTCGGCAGCCTGCGGATGAGCATCTTTCGGCCGTGGACTGAGTACGAGGGGGGGACGATGTTGGAGGAAATCATTCGCGTTGAGAAACTCTATGCCGGCTATCATGGCAAGGTGATCCTCGAGGATGTATCCTTCTCCGTGGGGGCGGGGGAGATCATCGGGCTGATCGGACCGAACGGCGCAGGAAAGAGCACGCTGCTCAAGACACTGCGCGGCATCCTGCCGCCACTCGCGGGGCAGGTGACGCTGATGGGATTGCCGATACAGCTGCTCTCGCCGCGTGACTTTGCGCAGCGTGCGGCATACCTCCGCCAGGGCGGAGAGATTGCCTTTGACTACACGGCGCTGGATGTCGTGTTGGCGGGGCGCTATCCCTACCTTTCGTGGTGGCAGCAGGAAACGGAATCGGATCGCGCCATTGCGGCAGCGTGTATGGCCTATACGGGGGTCTCGGAACTTGCTGACAAGCCCCTCCACGCCATGTCGGGCGGACAGCGCCAGCGCGTCCTGCTCGCAAAGGTGCTCGCACAGC
>CAUTTS010000100.1:0-7156 GCA_963541465.1 uncultured Selenomonas sp. | reverse complement strand
CCTCATTCGCCGCGATGATGTGTGACGGGCTGTTCGCCCCGTAGGTATCCATCAGGCAGTCGACGAGGGGGCGCAGCTTTGAGTCGGGCACGCCCGTGAAAAATTCCGCTCCGAGGGCAGAAAGAAAATCAGATGCGTTCATCGATCCTCCTTTGTACTGCTTCCAAACCACGCAGGTCTTGCTTCACGCATCGCCGGCCAGAACTCGCCGTTATTGGCAAGCTCCTGTATGATCGCGCGGGCACGCGGATAGAAGAACGCACGCAGCTCCGCACTGTCGACCGCATAGCCATCCTCCAGCTCATGTGCACGCGGATAGATCGCGACCTTTGCCTCCGCGAAATCGACGGTTCCGTCCTCATCGACCATCTCCTGCGTCTCAAGGCGGAGAGCATGGTCATGGGTGCGTACGGCGAGCTTATAGGTCTGCCCTGGGAACATCGACATACTATAGACAGCGTCGCGTTCTTTTCCGCCAAAGACCGCCGGCAGATTGCCGTCGATGTCCTTTGCCGCGGGGAAGCCGCAGAGTGCACCGAGTGTCGGATAGAGATCCGCCGTGCTGGTCAGCTCGTTTACGATGCGTCCCGCGGGGACACCCGCACCGCGCATCATCCAGAGGGCACGCGTTGAGTTCTCGGCGATCACATCCATCACCCCGTTCACGGGGGCACTGAAGATCGAGTTGCCGTGGTCGGAGTAGACGCTGACGAGATACTCCTCCTCCGCGTAGTGCTCCTCGATGTAGGTGAGGAGCTGCGACAGATTGCGGTCCGCGCGGCGAAGACTCCGCCAGAACTGCTCCTGATAGATCTTGAGCTTGGGCAGGCGCACACTGGCGATATGTTCATCGATATCAAACAGCCGCGCGGAGAGTGGCAGATGCGTTTCCACCGCAGGGTGAAATTTGAGCCCCTTGGCATTCCACGGATGCACGTCCGTGACGTGAAGATAGAGGAACTGATCCGTCTCGTCGAATGTCTCGAGCTGCATGATGGCGCGGTCAACCGCCTCGGCGGAGGGGAGCTTCCACGCAGCGGTATTCAGCTGATCGTAGCCGCGCAGTGCGCCGCAGGTAAGGCTGTCACTTGCCCCCATCGGAGCGGCGGCATAGTAGCCGAGGTCTGTCATGCACTCCGAGAGGGTCATCATATCGAGCGGAATCTCGTGGCTGTCCCGCTCGTTGAACACCTGCGTATGGATCGGATAACGTCCCGTCTCAATCACGGGGAGGGACGGATAGGTGCACTCTGATGTGGAGAAATGCTGATCGAAGATCGTACCGCGTTCAAAGAAGCGTGCGATGTTCGGCATCGCATGGGGAAAGCGTGTGCGCGCAATATTCCACGCGAGCCCGTCGATGAGAATGTTCAGTACGAGTTTTCGCCGCGCGGGACTGTGCCCGAGGCGGATCGGCGTGCCGACGGCATAGACAGCATCAGAGGCAGGCGTGATCTCGGTCGTCTCTGCGAGCCGGAACTGGCTGAACGCCCACTTGCCGAGATAGGCGGATGCCGGCGGCTGGGTTTCTGTCGTGATCGTCAGCTCCTGCAGCGGCTCCGTCCCTGCAATGGGGAGAATGACCTCCGTCCCCTCCGGCACCTCGATCGTTAGAGGGCCGCGCACCTCTTGCGCCTTTTGCAGACAGAACGGATAATCCCGCTGCATCCTATCGACGAAGACGCCGGTATGCCGCACCTCCTCGATCAGCTGGCTTTGATCTGAGAGGAACGCATTATCGACATAGGCGGCGACCCAGTAGCGCGCGCTTCCTGCGGGTGGTGTGAGCGGGAAATATTCTCCCACGAAGGCGTCGAGCTGAAACTCCAGTGCATGATCTGCGCCTGTGAGGAAGGCGCGTTTCTGTGTCATCGGGGCACCTGTTCCTATCCCTGCGGCGATGGAGAGCCGGTCAAGACCTTCCTTTCCGCCGCGCATGAGCAGATCCTTGGGAATCTCAGGGGAGAGATAGAGACCGTAGGCATATCCGTACATCGTGAGTGCATCGACGGGGCGATCCAGTTGTGTGTACGCTTCGGACAACAGCAGCCAAACCTCGCGGTTGACGGGACGCTTGCGGTAGGCACGTTCCGCGCAGACCGCCGCGTTTTCCGCGTCACCGTGATGGAGCAGGTACTTCGCCGCAAAGATATCGGCGCGCTCACTCGCGGGCGCTGCCTCCCGATAGGCAGCGAGCTGCACGAGAAAGTCGTCGTCGTAGGCATTCTGCTCCGACCGTGCGAGGAGATCGTAAAAGAGCCCCTGTGCGTGCTCATCATTGTACCAGAATATGCTGAAATCGTCGTTCATCTCATACCTCCTTCGGCGGCGGGAATACCTCCCCGTTGCTTGTGATGCCTTTTAGGAAATCCCGCACGCGTGGATAGAAGAACGCGCGCAGGGAGGGATCGTCGATTTCATATCCTTTTTCCCGCTCGTGCTCACGCGGATAGACGGCGACTTTTGCTCGAGCGAGATCGACGGTACCGTCCATGGCGACGGGATCCTCCGTCTCGAGGAAAAGCGTGCGTGTCGCTGAGCGCGCAGCGAGGAAGTACGGCTTCGTTGGAAAGAGGGAGTTGCTGCAAGCGATCTCTCGTCCCGGTCCCCCGAATATACGTGGGAGTACCCCATCCACATTGGCGTCGACGGGAAATCCCAGCAGATGCGCCAGCGTCGGATAGATGTCTACGGTGCTCGTCATCTCGTCCGCCGTGATCCCCTCAGGCACGCCCGCACCACGCATCATCCATGCGGTATGTGTCAGAGCGGCACTGACGATATGGGGATCCTCATCAAAGATGGAGACACCGTGATCGGAATAGAGGTTCACGAGATATTCGTCGGGGGTATAGTGCTCCTCCAAATAGGTGAAGAGCACGGCAAGCGCGCGGTCCACACTGCGCACACTCTGCCAAAACCCTGCCTGATTCAGAGCACTCGGCGAGAGGTAGGGACTGGGCTTTCCCTCTGCAGAGGCATCGATGCGGTCAGCGAGAGAGAGCTGCGCCTGTGCAGCAGAGGGGATGGAGAAGTTTTTGTTCGGCCACGGGTGGAGATTTGTGGCATGTAAAAATATGAAATGGTCGACATCATGTAGTCCCTCCAAGTAGCGGATGACCTGCTCCGCTCCTTCGTGTGCAGGGAGACGGTAGGGCGTCACGATGAGGCGGTCATAGCCGCGTGTTACGCCGTTGTAGACGCCGTTCCCGTCGCCCCTGAGATTTGTCGTCGCATAGCCGAGGCTGCGCATTCGCTCGGAGAGCGTTATAAACTCCGCCGGAAGGGTCATGACGATGCGGTCATTGAACACTCCGCTGTGCTGTGCATACATTCCCGTCTCGATGGCGGCGAGAGATGGATAAGTGAACTCAGCGGTGGAAAACTGCTGTCGGAACGTAAGCCCCTTCGCGAAGAAACGGGCAGTATAGGGCATGTGTGCCGCAAAATCCGTACCCATAATTTCCCACGGGAGAGCGTCAACGAGGAGATTGAGCACGAGACGACGGCGATGCGGTGCATGGCCGATGGCAATCGGTGTACCGACGATGAAATCGTGCGGCGAGGAGAAATCCGTTGTCTCGCTGAGCCGAAAGAAATTCGGCGTCGCCGTGCTCAGGAGAGCCGTGCCGTCCGCATGATCGTCTCGGATGCGAATCTCCTGTGTGGATTCGCCGATCCCGAGGAGGGGCAGCACGACTTCTTGCTGCGGGCTCAGGTCGATATGGGCACTGCCGTGCGCACGCGAGCCACGCACGAGATCAAATAGGAAATCGCCGCTGATGTGCTCGGCGAATCCGTCAAGATTGCGCGTTGCGGCGATCATCCAGGCCTTTCCCCCATGCAGCTCCTGTTCCGTATAGACGCCGACGTAGTAGGGCGGGTACATGGGCGAGACGGGGAGGAATTCGCCGACAAATGCGGTGGCGGAGGATGAGAGCCCTCTGTTTTTGTCATAGGTCATACGAAAGAGTGCGATTGGGGCATAGCTGGGCTTGCCCATGGCAACGGACAGGCGATCGAGCACATCCTGCGTCAGAACTTCGCGCGGGAGATTCAGGTCGATTGGGACGTTGAAGCAGCTGGACAGATACCCCTGCATGATCAGTGCATCGACATAGCGTCCCTGCGCCTTATACGCTGCGGCAAGGGTTTGCCATGTGATCGGTGCAAGCTGTCGTCGATGATAGGCACGTTCTCCGCATACGGCAGCGTTCTCTGCCTCTCCATGCGCGAGAAGATACTGCGCGGCGAAGATGTCGGCGTGTGCTGCATCCCCGCCCGCCTTACGATAGGCGGCGAGCTGCATGAGAAAGTCATCGTCGTAGGCGTCTCGCTCCGTCCGCGCGAGTAGATCATAAAAAAGCCTCTGCGCGTGTTCGTCGTTGCGCCAGAATATGCTGAAATCGTCGTCCTGCATGGTGGATCCCTTTCCTCAAAGCTGCGATAGGCTCCAGCCGCTATGCCTTCAGTGCTTCCTCGAATACGTGGAAGAACGCCGCAATGTCGGGCGCGTCGATCGCGCCGAGCGCGCAGAGACGGAAGGTCGATGCCGTCTGCATCTTGCCGGGATAGATGGTGTAGCCGCGCGCATAGCAATAGTCGTGCACACGGGTGAAGTCAAAGTCTGCCGACGGATAGTTGACGGTGACGACGAGTCCCGACTGGACCGCGCGTGGGATGGTCTCGGTGAGCCCCAGACGGGCGACTCCCTCGTGGATGGCGTTGATCGTGCGTGTATGGCGCGCCCACTTCTTCGCCTCTCCCTCGGCGAAGTATTCGGCGAGCGCACGTTTTGCCGCGTAGACGGTCTGTACGGGCGGGGTAAAGCGCATCTCACCCGTCTCCTCGAAGCCCGTATGCTGCATGACGAGGTTCGTATAGTAGGAGCGCACGGGATAGTCCTTTGCCGCTGCGAGCAGGGATTTTTTTGCGATGACGAAGGAGAGCCCCGTCATCCCCTGGATGCCCTTCTGCGCCGAGGACATACAGACATCGATGTTCATCTCGTCGGCGGAGAAAGGGATCATGGCATAGGTCGAGATCGTATCGGCGATCATGATCGCGCCGTGCGCGTGGGCAAGTGCGCCGATCTCGCGTACGGGGTTCAGGATGCCCGTGCCCGTCTCCTGATGCGTCGTGTAGACGGCGGCGATGTCGGGATTCTCTGCGAGCGTGCTCTCCACCGCATCGAGGTCGGGCAGACCGTCCGCCGGGAAGGTCAGGTTGATGTGCGGCACGGAGTAGGCGCGTGCGATTTCTGCCGCGCGCGATGAGTAGGCGCCGTTATTGACGATGAGGAGTTTTTTCCCTGCAGGGACGAGCGAGCTGACACAGGTGTCGATGCAGAGCGTGCCCGACCCACAGAAGAGAACGGCCACCCAGTCCGCCGCATCGGCGTGAACGACCTTCAGGAGGTCGGTGCCGAGATCGCGCATGAGCTGCCCGAACGCACGCTCACGCGGGCAGATGTCCGGGACGATCTGTGCCATCTTGACGGTATCCGTCGTGGTCGCAGGACCCGGGTTGAGGAGGATGTTGCGCTGGATGTTCATGATTTACTCCCGATACATAAAGCAGTGAAAGACGAACGCGTTGTTCCAGTATCCCTTGAGCTCCATGGAAGGAAATGCGATGCGCAGTCCATGTGCCGATGCGTAGTCGGTAAAGAGGCTGTGTGTGTAGAAGTGCCGCTGCAGATCCTTATACAGCGCGTCGTAGTTGGGAATATTTGCCCGACGGAACGCAAGGTAGTCTTCGCGTTTTTCAATATCGTGCAGCCCCATGATGCCGATGGCGCCGCGGCTCTTTTCCCGCATGAGGTCGAGGACATGGACGGCGTAGTCGTCACTGGGGAAATAAGGGAATACGCCGCTGGCAAAGATGGCGTCGTATTTCTGATCGACGGTGATGGCGTCTGCCTCGCCGGCGTATAACTCTGCCGGGGATGAGAGCACCGCACGTGCGGTCTCGATGAGCCCCTCGGCGTAGTCCGTTCCGCCGACGGTCATCCCGTCGCGCTGCATCAGATAGAGGTTTGCACCTGTCCCGCAGCCGACCTCAAAGACGCTGGAATCATTGGTGAGGCAGAGCAGTTCTTTCGTTTGTGCGTATTCGTCGAGGAAGGCATCCAGTGAGATGCCTTCCCCCATCACGTCATAACCGTTGAGGCGCTTGAGTTCGAGGAAAGTGGCCTCCCAGTTCCCCGACAGTTTGCCCGTGCCGGGCTTTCTGCGGTTCCAAATCTCTCTCCACTTGTTGTTCATGGCGACCTACTTTCGATACAGAAATACGTTAAAGACGAACGGTGTATTCCAGTACCCTTCCATCTCGATGGCGGGGTACTCGATCCTGAGATGGTGCGAACGGGCGAAGTCCGCGAAGAAGCTGCGGCGGTAGAAGAGCTTGCTGAGTCCCTTGTAGCGCTCGTCATAGTCGGGGATGGCCGCGCGGCGGTAGGCGAGGAAATCCTCCTTTTTCGCCGCATCATGCAGGTCGATGAGGCCGATGGCTCCCGTTGTTTTTTCGAGCATCCGCGTGAGTACGCGTTCCGCAAATGCCTCGTCAGGAAAGTAGGAGAAGACACTGTTGGAGAGTGCCGCATCGTAGGTCAGCGTCGTATCAAAGGCATCTGCCTCGCCGCACGTGAGCTCTCGTGCCTCGGGGAGCACACCGCGTGCCGCCGCGACGAGAGCGGCAGAGTAGTCCGTGCCGCCGACAGCAATGCCGTCACGCTGCAGGAGATAGAGGTTCGCTCCCGCCCCGCAGCCGACGTCGAAGACGCTCATCCCTGCGGTGAGGTGCAGCAGCTCCTTGATGCACTGTGCCTGCATGAGGAGAGAATCGAGCGGTATGCCGCCATCCATGACGTCGAAGCCATTCATGCGCTTGAGTTCGAGGAAGATATCCTGCCAGCTGCCCGAGAGGGCAGCTTCGTTTGCGCGCCGTCGGTTCCAAACGGCTTTCCACTTGCTGTCCATGTGACCTTCCTTCCATACAGATGACGCAGCGCTTAGGGAAGCACTGATAAATTCAGTCCATCATCTTGGTACATCCTTTTCGCCCTGCCTGTGTCAACAAATCCTCCACAGAGCACCACTCTGCGTCCGGTTTGTTTCCTTGGCAGGACAAAAATTCTGCACCAATCTGACGGACT
>CAUTTS010000099.1:0-7242 GCA_963541465.1 uncultured Selenomonas sp. | reverse complement strand
GCCATCATCACGGCGAAACTGACGGGCAATGTCCCCGCCGTCGATCCCGCCGTCACAGACATCATCTGGTCGCTGCGCGTGCCACGTGTCCTGCTCGCGATGACCGCAGGGGCTGGTCTCGCGCTTGCGGGGGTCGTCATGCAGGCGAGCGTACAGAACCCGCTCGCAGAGCCGTTCATCCTCGGCATCGCCTCGGGCGCATCCGTTGGCGCGACACTCGCGATCCTTATCGGCTCGACGGCGATCCCGTTCGGCGTGCCCGGCTGCGCCTTCCTCGGCGCGATCCTCGCGACACTCGCCGTGCTCCTGCTCGCGGGGATTCACCAACGCGTCTCAACGGTGAGGCTCGTGCTCGCGGGCGCGGCGATCAGTGCGCTCTGCGTTGCGGCGACGAATTTTATCGTCTATATGGCGGCGGACGCGGAGGGGATGCAATCGGCGGCGTTCTGGACGATGGGCAGCCTTGCCGATGCGAAATGGCACAGCCTTTTCCTGCCCGTCCTCATCGTCACCGCGCTCGCCGTCTACTTTCTCTCCCAGCTGCGCACGCTCGACGTGCTGCTCCTCGGCGAGGAACTGGCCGTGACGCTCGGCATCGACGCAAGTGCAAAGCGCCGCCTCTACATGGGGCTGCTCGCACTGCTGACGGGCGTCCTCGTCGCAACCTGCGGCATCATCGGCTTCGTCGGGCTGGTCGTCCCGCATCTCGTACGCGCGTTTACGGGCGCATCCCATCGACGGCTGCTGCCCGCTGCACTGCTCGTCGGTGCGATCTTCCTCGTCGTCGCCGATCTCCTCGCGCGCACGCTGCTCCCTGCGGGCGATCTGCCGATCGGCATCATCACGGCACTCATCGGTGCACCGCTCTTCATGAAGCTGCTATTCGGCAGCAACGGAAATTTCGGAGGTTCGCGATGAAGGAGATCCGTATTGAGAACCTGCATTTCCGCATTGGTGCAAAAGAAATCCTCCACGGCATCACCGCGGACCTCCCCGCCGACCGCTTCGTCGCGTTGCTCGGTCCGAACGGCTGCGGCAAGTCCACTCTGCTGAAACATCTCTACCGTGTCCACCGGGTGCAGGAGGGCAGCGTGCATATGGACGGCACGCCGATCGATGCGATTCCCCTGCGCGCAGCAGCACAGAAGATCGGCGTCATGGGCCAGTTCCACGCCGTTGACTTCGATTTCAGTGTGGAGGAAATCGCACTCATGGGACGCGCGCCGTACAAGGAGAGCTTCGAAGAGGATACGGAGGAAGACTTCGCGTTCGTCCGCGCCGCACTCGAACGCGTCGGTATGGCGGACGCTGCCAAGCGCAGTTTCAACGAGCTCTCGGGTGGTGAGCAGCAGCGCGTCATGCTCGCACGCTGCCTCGTGCAGGAGCCGCGGCTCCTCATCCTCGACGAGCCGACGAATCATCTCGACATCAAGTACCAGCTGCATATCCTGGCGCTGGTCAAGGGGCTTGGCATCGGCGTAATCGCGGCGCTACACGATCTCAATCTCGCGGCGATGTTCGCCGACCTCCTCGTCGTCATGAAGAATGGGCGCATCGAGCACACCGGTACGCCGCAGGAAATCATCACGGAGAACATGCTCGAGAGCGTCTACGGTGTACGCGCAAACGTTGCGTATGACGCAGCTGGACTGCCGCTCGTCGACTACCGCACGGAGCAGCTGCCATGAGGCTCGCACAGGCAAGCGGCAGGATGCTCCGCCGTATCACCAACATGCTGGGCCTCCTCCCCCTCCTTGTGGTCGCGGCGCTGGTTCTCTGGCTTTCTCTCACCGACGGGCGCGGAACGCAGGCGATGGCAACACCTGCCGACGGAATTTCCTATACGACAGCGGACAGTGAGGGGCGCCCTGCGGCGTTCACACTTTCCCATACGCCCGCACGTGTGCTCATCTCCTATCCTGGCGCAACCGAGCTCCTGATCGACCTCGGTCTCTCGGATCGTATCATCGGTACGATCGCGCCCTATGGCGCGGAGCCACCCGCATATGCGGACACCTATGCGTCCCTGCCGATTCTCGCTGCACCCTATGTGCCAAGCCGCGAGGAGGTCATCACGCTCCGTCCCGATCTCATCATCGGCTGGTCGCACCACTTCACGCCCGAGGCTCTCGGCGATGTGTATTCGTACTTTGATCGCGGCGTCGGCGCATACATTGTACCTGCCACCATACGCAGAGGAGCGCCGACGCTCGAAGAGACAGTCTACCCGTTTATCAGCGACATGGGGCATATCTTCGGCACAGAGGAACGTGCTGCGGACTATATCGATGCGTTAAAAACACGCGCCGCCGCCGTCGAAGGCCGCACCGCTGCGCGCGGCAGACGCATCTCCGCGATAATCCTGCAGTCACATGGAAACAGTCTTTACAGTATGTACGGTCCCGCCTACATCATCGACGACATCGCGCGCAAAGCAGGCGCGGACAACATCGTCACACGGCAGATGCGCGCCGTTGGTCCCGAGCGCGTCCTTGGCTTTGCGCCCGAGGTCATCATCTATGTGAATGCGAAGGATCGCACGGAGGAGGAGGCGCGGGCGGAGCTGCGCGCCGATCCGAATTTGCGGAACATGAAGGCCATACGGGAGAATCGTATCATCGTCATCGACTTCTCTGACGTGAACAATGGAAACGGGCGCTGTATCAAAGCGCTTGAAGATATAGCAGCAGGGCTTGACGCCCTCATGGATGAATAGAAAGGAAAAAGATGAGAAAATCAGTACTCAGCGGACTCGTTGCGGGTGCGCTCACCGTTGGCATGAGCTGTGCTGCTCCCGTCCACGCCGAGGAGGCGGCAGACGGAGGTACGCAGGCCTACCAGACCGAGGCCATCGTCGTCACAGCGGGCCGCAGCGAGACCGCCATCAGCGACGTGCCGGCAGATGTCACGCTGATCTCAAGGCAGCAGATCGAGCGCGGCAACTACAAGAGTATCTCCGATGCACTAAAGGGCGCGAATGTCAACGTCGTACAGAAGGGCTTTGCCGCCTACCCCGTCATCAACGGCGACTCGCGCGTCCTCGTCATGGTCGACGGGAAGAAGGTCAACTGGGATCACCTCGTCATGAGCGGTGATACGAATGCCGTCAACGTCGATCAGGTGGCAATCGGCGACGTGGACCGCATCGAGATCGTACGCGGACCGAACTCCTCGCTCTACGGTGAGCGCGCCGTCTCGGGCGTCATCAACATCATCACGAAGCGCCCGACGACGGGCAAGCCGACCGGATCCGTCAACATGCAGCTCGGTTCATGGGGCGAGAAGCGCGCGAGCGTCAATGCCAGCGGCGGCGATGGAAAGAACAGCATCAAGATCGGTGTCGCACACGAGCGCCGCGGCGATTTCCAGTATAAAAACGCCTACGGCGAGAAGCGCACCTTCGAGAACAGCGACATCCGCCACACGGAGTACAACGTCGGCTTTGACCGCATCCTCGGCAACGACCGTCTGCGCCTCGAATTCAGCCGCCATGAGGCGGATGACGGCTATGGGGTTCACCTCAGCAATCCGAGAACAGGCGCCTCTCAGTATCAGGGGCGCACGAACAGCGCCGATACAAGCTACGGCGCAACGTATATGTTCGGCTCAGAGAAGGAGGGCGAGGGTACGTTCCTGCGCTTCTATCGGAACGAATCCACAACAGACGGCGGCTTTAATTCACAGTACGACCACAACCTGCGCCGCAACGCCTTCGAGGGGCAGAAGCTATGGATGCTCGGCAACAAGAACATGCTGATCGGCGGCTTCCTCTGGTCGCAGGAAAAGATCCACGAAATGAGCGGCTATGTCCCGATGGATGCCTCTGCCGTGACAAAGGCACTCTTCCTTGAGGACGACTGGCAGCTCGGGCGAGGATTTTCCCTCAAGCTTGGCTCACGTCTCGAACACCACAGCGACTTTGGTACGGATGTCACATCGCACATCAGCCTCAACAAGAAGTTCAGCCGCGGGACGCACGCCTATATTTCATTCGGACAGGCGGTCAACAATCCGTCGCTTAAGATGCGCTATGCCAACACGCCCTACTGGGTGGGCAAGGAGGATCTAAAACAGGAACGCTCGCATACCTTTACCATTGGTGCGGACAGTCAGATCACGCGCAAGTGGAGCGTCTCGGGCAGTCTCTACTGGAGCAAGGTAAAGAATGCGCTCAACTGGGTTTTGGCAAGCCCACGTGGCTACTATCAAAACGTCGACACAGAAGATCGCCGCGGTCTCGAGCTCTCTACGCGCTATCGCGCCGACGACCGCTGGACAATCCGCGCGGCATACAGTTACGCTCATATTGACTCCACGGATGCCGCAAAGGGCTATCTCTCCACGAACACGCGCCCGAACGGCTACAATCTCGGCATCTCCTACACGCAAGGGAAATGGGAAGCGGACGCCGACCTGAACTACGTGACGGGACGCAGTGTGGAGCGCTTTACAGATGCGCGTTATCTGACGCTTGATGTCGGCGTGAACTATCACGTCACGAAGGATTTCAAGGTCTATTTAAAGGGCATGAACCTCACGGACGAGAGCTATGAATCCATCGGCGTAACGCCGTCCATATGGACACCTATGGGCGCCTACGCCATGCCGAGCCGCCACTTCATCCTCGGCGGTACGTATCAGTTCTGATTGAGCGAAGACATACAAAAACGGAGCAGACAAGGCATCTGCTCCGTTTTCACTTCCTCATAACGAATCTATGTGCTATAATGAATCCAGCGACTGGTGAATGTCGGTTTACTCCCTTTGTGGGGGTGATGTGCGTGACGCTTTTTGAAAAGCTATCGCTTCTGATTGCGGCGGCAACGCTCGCGGTCAACATCATGTTTCTGATCACGAAGTAGAAAGAAAAAAGAACCGTACGCGCGGTTCACGTCGGCTCCTCTTTCAAGAACATAAAATTCTGCGGAGAGACCGGCGGATCCAATCACCAGTCGTCCTTTTGTATTCTCATTATATCGATTCGCGAAAAAATTGTCAAGGGAGGTACACGATGGACACGATTGCAAGACTCAGAGAAATCCTAGCGAGCAGCAACCGTGCGGTATTCTTCGGCGGAGCGGGGATGTCCACGGAGTCGGGGATCCCCGACTTTCGCAGTGCGGGCGGGATATACAGCGAGACGCTGCACCGGGAGTTCAGTCCCGAGCAGATGGCGTCGCACAGCTTTCTCATGGCGCATCCCGCTGAGTTCTTCGACTTCTATCGGCGGCGCTTTGTCTATCTCGATGCGGCGCCGAACGCGGGGCACTACGCCCTCGCGGAGCTGGAGCGGCGCGGCATTCTCGCGGCGGTGGTGACACAGAACATCGACGGCCTCCATCAGGCGGCAGGCTCGCGGACGGTCTACGAGCTGCACGGCTCGATCCGCCGCGCACACTGCATGGACTGCGGCACGCACTATGCGCTCGACTACATCATGGAGCACACGCCCATCCCCTACTGCTCCTGCGGCAGCATCGTCCGCCCCGACGTCGTGCTCTATGAGGAAAGTCTCGATCCCGCAACGATCGAGGGCGCCGTCGCAGCGATCCGCGCGGCGGACACGCTCATCATCGGCGGCACCTCGCTCATCGTCTACCCTGCGGCGGGGCTGATCGACTACTTCCGCGGCGATCATCTCGTGCTCATCAACAAGAGCGAAACGCGTGCCGACCGCCGTGCCGAGCTCATCATCCGCACGCCGATCGGCGAAGCGCTGCACGCGGCACTGCCGGAGGAAAAATAATATCCACGTCCGCGCACTGCCCTAGGGGAGCACTGGGATCAGCGATTTCCCAGCACAATGTCCCCTTACCTCAAAGCAAATGGGTACGTCTCGGGAAGCCCCGGCGCCAGTTCCCGCATCGCGTTCCGCAGGTGCTCCTCCGCCTGCGACGTATCGGATGGCTCTTCATCCAAAAAATCCTCCCACTGCGCTATCAAATCGGCCAGCTGAAGAAAGCCCCAAAAATCAATCGCCAGCTCCGTCAGCGGCATCTCCCACGCCCCGTGGTCAAAGAAATACATCGTCCCACGGCGGAGGTGCATCAGCCATAGATCCCCCTGCCCATCATCGGCAATCGCAAGATACTCCTCCGCGAGGGCGGGGAACTCCATATAGAGCTCCTGCCCAGCATCAGCGAAGAATGACACCTCCGCCGAGATCGACACGCCCAGCAGACGCGGGAGGACATCACGCACATAGACCGCATCGTCCCCACAGCGTGACAGCTTCTCCTGCGTCGTAGGCGGCAGGGGCGTCGGCGCGTGCCCCCACCGAGTGAGAATCGCCCGCGGCGCACGGATAACAAACTGCTCCATAGATAACCTCCCGTTATTCCATCGCCACGTTTCCTGATGCAGAGACAAGCTGTTATAACATGAATGAAATACGGATAAATTCGGCACAGGTATCTTGCCGTATCTCAAGGAATCGCTGATAAAATATGCCAGATTGGCGTAGATTTTTCACCGAAGTGCGGGAGAAAAAGATGCGCTAAGATGGCAGCGCTGAATTTATCAATGCTTCCCTTATCTTTCTATCAATTATAAGCGTCCCCTGAGAAAGTCGCAAGTCCATTATCAGCGCATCTGCAGGAATAGATCGATCATGACCGTATGGAACGTACAACTTCTGATTTGGGATCACACACAAAAACGGAGCAGGCAATCGTCTGCTCCGTTTATGCTTCCCTATAACGAATCTATGTGCTATAATAAATCCAGCGACTGGTGAATGTCGGTTTACTCCCTTTGTGGGGGTGATGTGCGTGACGCTTTTTGAAAAGCTATCGCTTCTGATTGCGGCGGCAACGCTCGTAGTCAACATCATATTTCTGATTACTAGATAGACAGAAAAAAGAACCGTACGTACGGTTCGCGTCGGCTCTTTCTTCAAAGACCAAAAATCTCTAGGGAGAAACCGGCGGTTCCAATCACCAGTCGCCCTTTTGTATTCTCATTATATCGATTTGCCAAAAGGTTGTCAAGCAAGGAGGTTCACGATGACGGAGATCAAAACCCTCAGAGAGATCCTCAGTGCTAGCCGCCGCGCGGTCTTCTTCGGCGGGGCTGGCATGTCCACGGAGTCGGGGATCCCCGACTTTCGCAGTGCGGGCGGGATATACAGTGAGACGCTGCATCAGGAGTTCCGCAGCATGACTAAGAGAATCGCTGATAAAACAGTCCCTTGGATTGGTGTAGATTTTTCGTCCGAACGAGGTGGAAAACCGGACGCAGAGG
>CAUTTS010000098.1:0-7245 GCA_963541465.1 uncultured Selenomonas sp. | reverse complement strand
GCGATGATCCGTGAGGCGGGCTATGTGCCCGTGGAGCGCGATACGTTTTATCAGCCGATTGCGGCAGGGGAGGGCGCATGAGACTTTCGGAGCAGGAGGCGGCAGACCTCCTCACGCACGGCGATCCCATTGTCCTTGGACGCGAGGCGGATGCGGAGCGGCGGCGGCGGTTCGGCGATACGGTGACGTTCATCGTCGACCGCAACATCAACTATACGAATATCTGTGTGAATGAGTGCCGTTTCTGTGCGTTCTATACGAAACAGGACGCTCCCGATGCCTATCTCCTGCCGATGGAGGAGATTCTCGCAAAGGTCGGCGAGACGGCGGCGGCAGGCGGGACACAGGTCATGATCCAGGGCGGTATTCACCCCGATTTGCCGCTCTCGTACTACGAGAACATGCTGCGCTCCATACGCGAGCAATATCCCTCCATCGTGATTCACTCCTTTACGGCGACGGAGATTCTGTACTTTGCCCAGAAGGAGGGCATCACGGTCGAGGATACCCTGCGGCGGCTGCAGGATGCGGGGCTCGCCTCCCTCCCCGGTGGTGGGGCGGAGATCCTCGTCGACCGCGTGCGCAGGCGCATCGCACCGAAGAAAATCATGACCGAGGACTGGCTGCACGTCATGCGGACGGCGCACAAGATCGGTATGGAGTCAACGGCGACCATGGTCATCGGCTTCGGCGAGACGATGGCGGAGCGCGTGGAGCACATGGAGCACATCCGCCGCCTGCAGGAGGAGACAGGTGGATTCCGCGCGTTCATCACGTGGACGTTTCAGCCCGGCAACACTGCCCTCGGTGGGGAGAAGACATCGAGCTGGGACTACATGCGGACACTCGCCGTCACGCGCCTCTACATGGACAATGTCACGCATATACAGGGGTCGTGGGTCACGCAGGGCGAGCGCATCGGGCAGCTGACGCTCGGCTTTGGCGCGGACGACCTCGGGAGCATCATGCTCGAGGAGAACGTCGTGCGCGCGGCGGGGACGCGGTACAACATGTCGATCAAGAAGATGATCGATCTGATACGCGGTGCGGGCAGAGAGCCGGCGCAGCGCGATACGCGCTATCGCGTGATACGGAGGTTTTAGTATGGCAGAGCAACAGATTCCAGCGGCGCACTATGCCGTGATCGGCGGCTCGGGGACACTCTCAAGTGATTTCCCGCGCGCATCGACGGCGGATGATGTGGAGATTCTCGCGGATGGGCTGCACGTTGCGACACCGTACGGCGAGAGCCCCGCGTTTCGTCTGTTCTCCGTCGCAGGACGGCGCGTCCTGACCTGCCGTATGCACGGCTGGCGCAGCGGCGTGACGCGCGCGGATGCCTCGCGGCAGGTGTTCTGGGTGCTGCGCGAGGCAGGCGTCACGCGCATCCTCTCCGAGGGCGGCGTCGGCACGGTGAACCCGCTGCTCGATCCGCGCGACTTCCTTATCCCCGATGACTATCTCGACCTCTCCGTGCGCAAGGATGTCATGCTCGACGGACGCTACCTGCTCGTCATGCGCGACGCACTCTGCGCGGAACTGCGCCATACATTGATTGAAGAAACAAAGAAACGCTACACGGGGCGCATCTTTGACCGCGGCATCTATGCCGTCACCGACGGGCGGCATTTCGAGAGTCCAGCCGAGATTGCGATGCTGAAGGGGCACGCGGACATCGTGGGGCAGAGCCTTGCGCCCGAGGTCTACCTTGCGCGCGAGATCGGCGCGTGCTATGCGGGGCTGTACTTCGTCGTGAACTACGGCGAGGGGATTCGCCCGTGGTCGCATGACACCCTCTCGCAGATCTTCTACGACGATGCACCGATGATCGGCGACATCCTCCTCGCGACGATCCGCAGCATTCCCGCCGAGGAGACATCGTGCCCGTGCCGCAGCCTGCGCAAGGAAACCCTGCTCAAGGACGTCTACAACATAGCGTCGGCAAAGGGTTGACGAAAAACGTCGAACATCGTATAATGGGCATAGAAAAAGGTGTTGCCGGTAAACGGTCAGCCCCTTTGCTAGAAACGAACTAAGATTAGCCGCCTAGGTTTGGTCACTGAGGGCGGCTTTTCTTATGCTTTGTACGCTACAACGCAAATTGTAACGAGGAATACCAGTGAGAGAAACTCATATGGTCCCATAAGCATACCCCTTTCAGGGGCTGAGAATCGACCGCCTACCGTTCGTGGCAACACCTATGAGTATCATAACATAGCGTTCCTGTTTTGTGAACATTTGTTTTGTATAAATATCGGAACGATATAGTGCGACTTGACAGTAATTTTTCGTATTCTATCCGAAAATCTGTTGACAATCATTCCCACTGGTGCTACTATGATGGCGCAGGAAATCCTGCGGCAATGTCCTACTGAAAAGAAGTGCAATCCATCATGCATCGGCTGTCTTCCACACCGTTCGTCATGAGTCCATAGCGTCCAAGCGTATCCCATTGCGTTTGGACTTTCTTGCATTTTTAGGGGGTAATTGTTATGTCGGTCAACAGGGGAAAAGTTGTCATCATCGGGACGAGCAACGTCGGTTCTGCTGTGCTCAACAAGATCGCGGACTTTCAGCTCGCCTCGGAGATTGCGCTCATCGATCTCGACATGGATCGCGCGCGCGGTGAGGCACTGGATACCAGTCACGCCATGTCCTCACCGTACTGCACGAACATCAAGATTCATCCGGGGACGTATGAGGACTGCCGCGATGCGGCATTTATCGTCATCACGGCGGGACCATCGATTCTGCCCGGAGAGACGCCCGACCGACTGAAGCTCGCGAGCACGAACACGAAGATCATGCGCTCCATCTTCTCTGAGATCGTGAAATACACGAAGGAAGCCATGATCATCATGATCACGAATCCGCTCGATGTTGCGACCTACGTCGTATCGACCGAGTTCGACTATCCGCGCGAGAAGATCCTCGGCACGGGCACGATGCTCGAGACCTACCGTTTCCGCTACCTCCTCGCGGAGCATTACGATATGGATCCGAAGAACATCCACGGCTATGTGCTCGGCGAGCACGGAAACGATGCCTTTGTCGCATGGTCGACGGTCAACTGCGCGGGACTTGGCATCGATCACCTCGACGAGTATTTCCACTTTAAGGAGAAGCTGGACCGCCACGATATCGAGCAGGGGATCATACAGGCGGCATACGATGTCATCAATCTCAAGGGCTTTACCAATACCGGCATCGCCATGGTCGCCTGCCGCTTCATCAAGGCAATCCTCTTCAACGAGCACACGATCCTACCCTGTGCTGCCGTCATGAAGGGCGAGTATGGCATCAAGGACGTGGCACTCTCCATCCCACGCATGATCAGCCAGGACGGTATTGTGCGTTCGTTCGAGGTGCACCTCACAGATGATGAGATGGCAAAGCTCCAGAACGCACAGAAGAGCGTCCGCGCCGCACTCGACGGCGCAGGCGTGAAGTAAGCTAGTGAGCCCTCTCACCCATCAGGCTTGATGGAACGATTCACACGTCGTATATGAAAGATAGTGCAGAATACGTGCATCGTCAAGAAATCTATAGCATTTATCCTGGGTTTTTCTATGTCAAAAATCCCCACGCACGATTGGATTCGCGAGTGGGGATTCTCTATCTTATGTTCTGTTCCTATTCCTTCGCAGCCTCGTAGCCGACCATGAGCGCCTGCATATTCGCGTCAATGGTGTGCGGCGGAACGCGGTGTGCGACGGCCGTTTTTACGGCGTCCAAGGGGACGATCCCCGAGACACTTGTCATGACGCCGAGGGCGACGATGTTGGCAAAGAGAGACTTGCCGATTTTTTCGATGGCGAGTGTCGTGATGGGGACGGAGACGATATGTGCCGCCGCAGGGACGTTCGGCACGAGCTCGCTGTCCACGATGAGGATGCCGTGCGCGGGATCCAGATCGCCGGCGTACTTATCCGCCGCCGCCTGTGTCATGGCGAGGACGATGTCAGGATGCTCGACGTGCGGATGGTAGATCACGTCGTCGCTGATGATGACCTCGGAGCGGGACGCACCGCCGCGCGCCTCAGGACCATAGGACTGCGACTGTGCAACGTTTTTGCCGCACGCAGCCGCCGCCTCGGCAAAGATGATGGCGGCGGTGATGACGCCCTGTCCGCCCGAGCCTGAGAGACGAAGTTCCTTCTGCATATCAGAGCCCTCCTGCACGCTGCTGAATCGCAGCGTTTGCACTGCCGTACTCCTCACCCGCGCACGCGCAGAGAAGTCCGATGGGGAACTGCTCCGCCGTACGCTTTTCGGGCGGAAGCTTGTCCCATGCCGTCTTCATGACAGCGGCATCCTTCATCCACGAGAGCATCGCGGCAGGCGAGCCCATGCGGTTCTTGCGCCCGTAGGCGGTCGGACACTGCACCATCGCCTCGATGAGGGAAAAGCCATGATTTGCGAGCCCGCCCGCGATCATCTGCGTGAGATGCTTCACGTGAAAGACCGTCGAGCGCGCTACATAGGTTGCCCCTGCCGCCTCGGCGATGCGGCACGCGTCGAGCGGGCGGTCGATCGTCCCGTAGGGAGCGGTCGTCGTCATCTTGCCCAGCGGGGTCGTGGGCGAGGACTGCCCGCCCGTCATACCGTAGATGTTGTTGTTGAAGAGCACGACGGTGAGATCGACGTTGCGCCGACAGCCGTGCAGGAAGTGGTTGCCGCCGATGGCAGTGCAGTCGCCGTCTCCTGTAATGACGATGACGTTCAACTCGGGGCGTGCGAGCTTGATTCCCGTTGCAAATGGAATAGCACGTCCGTGCGCCGTGTGTACGGTGTCAAAATCCATATAGCCAGAGCCGCGTGAGGAACAGCCGATGCCGGAGACGATGACCGTGTTGTCCTGTGAAAATCCCTCCGCAGCGTCCACCGCCTCAGCGATGCATTTCATTGCCGTGCCGTTGCCGCATCCGGGACACCAGAGATGGGGGAGGCGGTTCTGACGAAAATACTGCTCGAACGGACGCTGTATGTCGGTCGTTGTATGCGCTGTGCTCATGCCCGCACCTCCTCGCTCATCTGACGGATTGCCGCTGTGATCTCCTGCGGCGTGAAGTCCAGCATATTGTACTTGAGGCAGGGGCGGACGTGCGTGCCGTGTGCAGCGCGCATGACCTCACCTACGAGCTGCCCGTAGTTCAGCTCCGCGACGAGGATGCCCTTGACACGTGCCGCGAGCCGTGCGATTGCCGCATCGGCGAACGGCCAGATCGTCTGGAGACGCAGAAAGCCGACCTTCATCCCATCCGCACGTGCCGTGCGTACCGCTTCGTATGCCGTGCGCGCCGTACCGCCATAGCTGACGACGGCGTATTCTGCATCCTCCATGAACGCCTCCTCCGTGTGAATGATCTCCTCGCCCACGCGGCGGATCTTCTCGTGCAGGCGGCGGATGAGCTGCTCGGTGACGGCAGGACTGCCCGAGGGAAAGCCCGTCTCATCGTGGAGGAGCCCCGTCACGTGGATGTGATATCCGTCGCCAAAACGCGCCACGTCGGGCACGAGATCCTCGCCCACGGCGTAGGGCTGATAGCCCTCGGCACGTGTTTTTTTCGGCAGGCGGCGCGGATAGATTTCGATCTCCTCGGGGGCGGGCAGGGTCACATTCTCGCGCAGATGCCCGACGATCTCGTCCGTCAGCAGAATGACAGGCGTGCGGAATTGCTCGGCGTAGTTCACCGCCATGACCGCCATGTCGAACGACTCGCGCACGCTCCACGGAGAGAGCGCGATGATCGGATGATCGCCGTGCGTGCCCCAGCGTGCCTGCATCACATCGCCCTGCGAGGGCGCGGTTGGCTGTCCCGTCGAGGGGCCGACGCGCTGGACGTTCGCCACCACGCAGGGGATCTCCGCACACGCGGCATAGCCGATCAGCTCCTGTTTCAGCGAGAAGCCCGGGCCACTCGTCGCGTCCATGACCTTTGCCCCTGCAAGCGATGCGCCGAGAATCGCACCCATCGCCCCGATCTCATCCTCCATCTGGAGGAACGTGCCGCCGATCTTCGGCAGCAGTTTTGCCATCTGCTCGGCGATCTCCGTCGAGGGCGTGATGGGGTAGCCCGCGAAGAACGTGACTCCCGCGGCAATCGCACCCTCGGCGACCGCCTCGTTGCCCTGCATCAGCCTAGTCTTGCGCTCCATCCTATGCCCTCCTCTCCACGAAAATTGCAAAATCGGGACAGCGCATCTCGCACTGCCCACACGCAATACAGTCCTCGGGGCGCACGGGGGTAATCTTGCCGAGCAGACTCACCTCGAGCACCTTCTTCGGGCAGAATGCCGCGCAGATGCCGCAGCCCTTACACCGCTTTTCCTTGATTAACAGCTCACCGTTCATGGATCTTCTCTCCCGCCGGGATGCGGAAACACATCCGCACATACACAAAGCTCATCCTATCATTTCGATGGATTGATAAAAACGATTTTCTTATTATAACAGAAAATTACATAAAAAGGATATATCCCCTGATAGGAAAGGGGATTCACGCGTGTATACATCGGTTCCCGCGCTTATGCGTTCGGATGTTGGCGGACATAAAGAAAACCTCCTTGAAATAGGAGGCGATCATGGTAGAATTTACATGAATTGGGGCATGATTCGCGAAAGCAGCATGCTTGCCGCTCTCTCTGTTGGCGCAGAGGGGGCGACTTTTTATGTGGGAAGAAACGCTCTTTTCCTCGTTGGTTAGATGCTATGAACTGTGTTATACTGGATGCGTTGCCTCCTCCATACCGGCACGGGAAGGAGGTGTGTCAAGGATGTTACTATCGTTTTTGCTCTCCGTCTTGGCGGGTATAGTCTGCCACTATCTCTGCAAATGGCTTGACGGATGAGACGAAGGCAACAAGCCTAGGCGTTAGACCCTGCCTGCAATATGGGAACAGAAAAGCCCCCAAGGTGCGAACTTGGGGGCTTTTCGTGTGTCGTAATGTCACTATCGTTTGCCATAGATAGTATAACACAAGTCCCCGATGAGATGCAAGAGATGCGTTGCCGCCTAGGTGTGGTGAATCTCTCCAGATCGCCTCTTGTCTTTACTTTTTGGAAGTCTTCTGATATAATAAAATTAGATAAAGCATTCAGTGAATTGCCTCCGTTAGGGGAATCGCCCCTATCCGATCGCGTCCACTGGGTGCTTTTTTCTATGTCTATATATAGAACACGCCCCTTTTGAAGTGGTAAACTAAAACTGGACACAGAGGGGGTAGAAAATGGACACTGCTTGG
>CAUTTS010000097.1:0-7391 GCA_963541465.1 uncultured Selenomonas sp. | reverse complement strand
CGATTCTGCCGGAGCTGACGAAGGAAGAAGCCATCGAGATCACGAAGATTTACAGCATCTCGGGGCTGCTTGGCAAGGATACGGGGCTTGTAACGACGCGTCCCTTCCGTAGTCCGCATCATACATCTTCGACGGTGGCGATGATCGGCGGTGGGAGCATTCCGCGTCCGGGAGAGGTGACACTCGCACATCACGGCGTGCTCTTCCTGGACGAGCTGCCGGAGTTCAGCAAGAAGACGCTTGAGGTGCTGCGTGAGCCGATTGAGGATCGCCAGATTACAGTGTCGCGTGCCAATGCGACGCTGACCTTTCCCTCTAGTATCATTTTGGTAGCGGCGATGAACGAAGTAACGTCGATAACGATACAATGTGTCGGTACGGAAAGAACAGAGATTTTCAAGGATTTTATGGCATTGACAGCATAGGGGCGAAGACGGTATTCTTGATATGATAGGAACCACACAGCCTATCATGCCCTACCGACATAGCTGGTGGATATCCGAGAAAGGAATTGTCCTTGATGAATACGAAAACTTCCGATTTTATATGGAAAATCGCTGACCTCCTGCGGGGCGACTACAAGCAGAGCGAATATGGCGATGTGATTTTGCCCTTTACAGTGCTGTGCCGTTTGGACAGTGTTTTGAAAGATACGCATGAGGCGGTTGTGGCAAAGAATAAGACGATACACTATAAAAACAAGGCACCCTTCCTGATCGCAATCAGCAAGCAAAAGTTTTACAATGTCAGCGAATTCACCTTGATCTCCCTGACCAACGACGCCGTGTTGATTCGAGACAATCTGATCGACTATATCAAGGGTTTTTCGGAAAATGCCCGCTCGATATTGGAGTCATTTGATATATATGCCCAAATTGACCGCTTAGACAAGGCGAATTTGCTGTATCTGGTCGTTCAGAAATTTGCGGACGATGTTGACCTTTCTCCGGAAGCCGTGAGCAACAATGAGATGGGATATATTTTCGAGGATTTGATTCGCCGCTTCTCGGAGATGTCCAACGAAACGGCTGGGGAGCATTTTACGCCCCGTGAGGTAATCCGGCTCATGGTGTCTGTCCTCTTTGACCCAGATATGGAGAAAATTTGCGACCCCTCCTTTATGGCAAAGCTGTACGATCCGGCGGCAGGCACGGGCGGGATGCTGTCCGCCGGGATCGAGAAAGCAGCAGAACTCAACGAAAATGCACTCATCGAAGTCTATGGGCAGGAACTCAACGAAAAAACCTATGCCATTTGCAAGTCCGATACCATGATAAAGGGCAAGGGATATGAAAACATCCACCTTGGCAACAGTTTCACGGACGATGCCTTGAAGCGGGAGAAGTTTCATTACATGCTATGCAATCCTCCCTTCGGCGTGGAGTGGAAGAAGTATGAGGCTTTTATCCGGGACGAAGCGGAGGATCGAGGGTATCGCGGCAGATTCGGCGCGGGACTTCCTCGGATTTCGGATGGTGCCTTTCTGTTTCTCCAACACATGATCAGCAAAATGCTCTCTGTATCCGAGGGTGGTAGCCGCATAGGCATTGTGTTCAACGGATCTCCGCTCTTTACGGGGGACGCCGGGAGCGGCGAGAGTGAGATTCGGCGGTGGATCATTGAGCAGGACTTATTGGAGACCATTATTGCTCTTCCCGATCAGCTTTTCTACAATACGGGAATTTTGACCTATGTGTGGATTGTCACCAACTGCAAGTCTGCCATTCGCAAGGGAAAAATCCAACTCATCGACGGCACATCCTTTTTCGAGCGGATGAAGAAGCCCCTCGGCGAAAAGCGTAAATGCTTGACGGAACAACACATCGATGATTTGACAAGGATTTACGGTGCGTTCCTGCCGGGAGAGCATTGCCAAATTTTTGATAATGATGACTTTGCTTACTGGAAGGTTACGATGGAGCGACCACTTCGGCTGAATTTTGAGGCGAGTGAGGAGCGGATTGCCAGGTTATGGGAGCAAAAACCCTTCACCAATCTCGCGACGAGCAGGCGAAGGGACGAAAATACCGCCGCAGCGGAAATCAAAGCGGGAGAAAAGCTACAGCAGGACATCCTGCAAGCACTGTCAGCCATGGACGGCGATGTGCTGTATAAGAACCGCGAGGAATTTATCGGTGTCTTGAACGAGGCTCTGAAAAAAGCAGAGATCACGGTAAAGCCCAATATTCGCAAGGCAATCCTCGTCGCGCTCGCCGAGCGGGATGAGACAGCGGATATTTGCTTGGACAAGGACGGCAATCCGGAGCCTGACACGGAACTTCGGGACACGGAGCAGATTCCCGTGAAGCAGGACATTGAGGAATATATTGGGCGGGAGGTTCTGCCCTATGTGCCGGATGCCTGGGAGGATGTGGCCAAGCGGAAGAAGGGCTATGAGATTCCATTTACTCGGTATTTCTACCGCTACGAGGAAGTGGGGGATGCCGAAAGTACGCTACGGGACATTGAGACACTTGGAAAAAAGATACAGGCAGACATTGCCGCCCTGTTCGAGGAGCGGAGGGATTGATATGCCGGAGATGATTTTCACGTCCGACGAGATCAAGCTGACGGGGATTGAGAGCTATGCGCGATAGGTATGCGGAGTATAAGGACAGCGGCTTAGAATGGATTGGCGAGATTCCGGCGCATTGGAGTTGCTGTAAAACTTTGTATGCTTTATCTATGCCCATTACAGATGGACCGCACGAAACTCCCAAATTATATAACGATGGTATTCCGTTTGTATCTGCAGAGTCAGTATCTGCTGGTAACGGCAGAATTGATTTCTCTCATATTCGAGGATTTATATCTGAAGAATACTATCGAGAATGTTGCAAAAAATATGTGCCAAAACTAAATGATATTTATATGATTAAATCGGGAGCAACAACAGGAACTGTCGCACTTGTTGATACCGAAGATGTTTTTACGATATGGTCGCCACTGGCTGTTTTTAGATGCAAGGATTCCTTTGTTTTGCACAAGTTTCTATTTTATTTTTTGCAGTCGAAAGGGTATCAAAAACAAGTAGAAAATATGTGGAGTTATGGAACACAACAAAATATCGGAATGCGGACATTGGAGAGATTGAGAATATGTGTTCCCCCAACAAACGAACAAGCAACAATTGCCGATTATCTCGATAAATGTACATCGAAAATTAATGAGTTGATTTCAAATCTCCAGACACAACTCTCCATGCTCACTCGCTACAAACGCGACCTTATTGCCGAATGCGTCACCAAGGGACTGGACAAATCCGCACCGATGAAGCTGAGCGGCGAGGATTGGATTGGCGACGTGCCGGAGCATTGGAGAATACAACCGTTGTTTTCTGTAGCTAAGGAAAACAAGAAGAAAAACGTCGGTTTGGTATGCGATAATTTGTTAAGCTTGAGTTATGGGAACATTATCCGCAAGGATATTAACAGCAACTATGGGCTTCTACCTGCAAGTTTTGAAGGCTATCAAGTAGTGCAAGAGGGGGATACTGTCTTGCGGCTTACCGATTTGCAAAATGACAAACGCAGTTTGCGCACAGGCTATGTGAAAGAAAAGGGCATCATCACCTCGGCATATTTGGCGCTGATTCCATCAACTGAAATGGACAGCAAATATTTTCGTTATCTGCTTCACGTTTACGATTTGATCAAGGTGTTCTATGGTTTTGGTAGTGGATTACGGCAAACGCTCAATTTCAGCGATTTGAAGCGTTTGCCTGTGCTTATGCCGCCCGTGGAGGAGCAGGAGCGGATTGCCGCATATCTGGACGAAAAGATACGGCAGATTGATGCCGTTGTCGATGGCATCACATCGCAAATCAAAAAACTGAAAGACTATCGCCGCATCTTGATTCACGATGCGGTGACGGGCAAGATAAAGATTTAGCAAAGTATCATACGAGGAGGGCATGGAGATGGAATTGGCAACGATTAACGCAAAAGGACAAATAACACTTCCTTTGTCTATACGTAGGCAACTCAGACTGAACAGCGGCGACCGTGTTGCTTTTGTGCGCGATGGCGAGAAACTTGTTATCACGAGCGATCCTGTGGCAGCACTGAAAGAAGTACAGGCTGCTTTTCAAGGAGCTGCGGAGGAAGCGGGGCTATATAGCGAAGATGATGTCGTCCGCATGGTGAAGGAAATCCGATCAGAGAGGCGGGAGAATCCATCGTGCGAGTAATGCTTGATACCAACATTCTTGTGTCTATGATAATCTTTCCGAACCAACTGTTTCTTGATATGTTGGCAGCGATAACAAAACATCATAAGCTGGTACTATCCTCCTATGTGTTGAACGAACTTTACGATGTAGTGAGGCGAAAATTTCCTAAGAGGCAAGAGGCTTTCAAAAAGTTTTTGGCGGAAATCCCCTATGAGATGTTTGTCACGCCGCAGGATATGGACTTGGGTTTATTTGAAATTCGCGACGCCATGGATTATCCCATATTGTATTCTGCCATCGTTTCCAAGTCTGATGTGCTGATTACGGGGGACAAGGATATTTTGACGGTAGAGCATATCGACCACCCGGAAATTTTGACGGCGAGGGATTTCGTGGCGAAGTTCGGCGAGGATGCAGAGATTGGGAAGGAATGAATATTTCTTTGAAAGATATTGTCGATGTAGAACGGGCGAGATAAAGTTTTAGGAGGTATCGCCATGCCGATTGATACATCGGAGCGCGTGTTTGAGAGCGAGATCGAATACTGTCTCACCCATTTGGGCAAGAAATCAGAGCGGTATATCAAGGGCGATCCGAGGGATTTTGATCGATCTTTGGCATTGGACGGGAAGATGCTCATAGCATTCGTGCAGGATACACAGCCGGACAAGTGGCAGGCCATCGTCAGGCGGCATGGTGCGGAAGACGCGGCCCAAAACCTGCTGCAACGGGTCGGTATCGAACTGGACAAGCGCGGTACGATTGACTGTCTGCGCAATGGCATCAATGATATTGGCGTGGAGGTACGGCTGGCATACTGGAAACCGGGAAGCCGCATGAATCAAAGTGCCCTTGCTCTCTACGAGAAAAATCGGCTCTCCATCACACGTCAAGTAAAATACGCCTCCGGCAGCGAGTATTCGATTGATACGGTGCTGTTCGTAAACGGGATTCCCGTCATAACGATGGAGCTGAAGAATCCTCTCAAAGGTCAGACCTATCGGGATGCAATTGCACAATATCAAAAAGGCCGTAGCCCCCGAGAGAAGCTGCTGTCTTTCAAGAAACGTGCCTTGGTGCATTTTGCTGTGGATACCGATGAGGTGTGGATGACCACGCGGCTCGACAAATTAGACACGAAATTTATTCCCTTCAATCGCGGTCATGTGGACGGCTCCGCTGGCAATCCGCCCGTCAAAGGGGACTATTGCACCGCCTATTTATGGAAGGAAGTTTTACGAAGGGACAGTCTCTTAGATATCTTGCAGCGGTTCGTCCAACTGCAAAAGGACAAGAAAAACGGTCATGAGAGGATCATCTTCCCGCGCTATCATCAACTGGATGTGGTGCGGAAACTGGTGGCGGATGTCAAACAGCGCGGTTGTGGGCATAGCTATCTCATCCAGCATTCCGCAGGCTCAGGAAAGTCAAATTCTATCGCTTGGCTCGCTCATCATCTGGAAAGCCTTCATGATGCCAACGAACAGGTGATTTTCCACAGCATTATTGTCATCACGGATCGGAGGGTACTGGACAAGCAGCTCCAAAGGGACATCTTCAGCATGGAACATAAGCAGGGCGTGGTGGTGCGTGTGAGCCGCAATGCAAAGCAGCTGACGGAAGCCTTGGAGAAAGGGGCGCGCATCATTGTCTGTACCTTGCAGAAGTTCCCCTTCGTGGATGTGCAGCGTATTTGTACTACAGGAAAACGATTCGCCATCATTGTGGACGAGGCGCACTCTTCGCAGAGTGGTAAGGCAAGCGAGCGCATGAAGGAAGTACTGGCGGATATTTCCATGTATGATGGAGAGGCTATCGAACAGCGGCTTCATGAGTATGCTGTGGCAGAGGCGAAAGCAGAGGAGGAAACGCCGGATCGAGACGAGGAGCTGGTTGACGAAATCAAGAAGGCAATCGCCGCGCACGGCAGGCAGGAAAACCTCTCCTTCTTTGCATTTACGGCGACGCCCAAACAAAGAACGCTGGAGATGTTCGGCACATCCGTACCAGGCAAAAAGCCAGTGCCGTGGCATATCTACAGTATGCGCCAGGCGATAGAAGAGAATTTCATCTTCGATGTGCTTGAAAACTACACCACCTACGAGACATATTTCAAGTTGGGCAAGAAGACGAAAGAAAACCCCGAATATGCCAAGAAACAGGCGAACAAGGCTCTGGGCAAATACATGAGTCTCCATCCCCACAATCTGAGGCAAAAGACCGAAATCATTGTGGAGCATTTTCGCAGCCATGTCATGGGGCAAATCGGCGGGCGTGCCAAGGCCATGATTGTCACAGGTTCTAGGCTTCATGCGCTCCGTTACTATTTCGAGTTCGATAAATACATCAGAAAGATGGGCTATGGCGATCTTGGCGTGTTGGTGGCATTTTCCGGCACCGTCAAGGATGACATCACCGGGGAATTGGTGGAATACACAGAGGAAAAAATCAACAAATTCCCTGAGGATCAGCTGCCGGAGAATTTTGCCGGGGGGGACTACCAACTCCTGTTGGTGGCGGAAAAGTATCAGACGGGCTTTGACCAGCCGCTCCTTCACACAATGTATGTGGACAAGCAGCTTTCCGGCGTTAAGGCGGTGCAGACCTTATCCCGTATCAATCGTATGTGCAAGGGGAAGACCGACACCTTCATCTTGGATTTTGTCAACACACGGGAGGAAATCCGGAAGGCGTTTCAAGAGTACTACATCTCCACCACGGTCTCTGATACCACCGATCCCAATGTGGTATATGATATGAAGAGCTTTTTGGATGGAGCAATGCTGTACGATGAGAAGGAGATTGATGGCTTTGCAAAGGTTTTTTTCAAGGAGAAAAAGCAGCAGAGCAATATGGATTTGGCGAAACTGAACGCATTTCTCGATCCGGTGGCGGAGAGATACCAACAGCTATCCGATGAGCAGGAGCAGAGCGACTTTTGTCGGACGTTGGTGAAGTTTGTTCGCGCCTATTCCTTTCTCACACATATCATTCGTTTTGATGATGTGAAGCTCCATAAGTTTTATGCTTTCGCCAAAGCCTTGGTGCGAAAAATCCCCAAGGATAAGACGGAGCGTATTCCAAATATCGAGAACGATGTCAATCTGCAGTACTACCGCATCCAAAGAGGCTATGAAGGTTTCATCGGTCTTGAGGCGAGGGAGGGCGTGCTGCCCTATGGATCCCAGTCGGGTCTGCCGCTCACGGATGAGAAGGAAAA
>CAUTTS010000096.1:0-7417 GCA_963541465.1 uncultured Selenomonas sp. | reverse complement strand
ACACCGCCCTCTCACGGCGGGTTCATGGGTTCGAATCCCATAGGCGTCACCATCGAAATAGACAGGAGCCGTTTACGGCTTCTTTTTTGTTTTCTATCGTAATGAAAAATGGGGGCGGGGCAGCATGCTCTTCGTATCGATGCTTCTCATGGGCGGAATTATCGGTTTTGTCGGGGCAGGCGGCAGCGGCGTGATCATCACATTGCTTGTCGTCGGATTCGGCGTGCCGATCCATCAGGCACTTGCCGTCGCCCTTGGCTCCATGGCATTTACCACCCTCTCGGGGGCAGTCAGTCACTACCGCGAGCGTGAAGTCGTTCCCATGACGGGAGCGGTACTCGGCGCGGGCGGCCTTCTCGGGGCACTCCTCGGTGCGGTGATTTCCAACCACATGGAAGCACCGAATCTCAGTCTCTTTACGGGGTGCATGCTCCTGTCGAGTGCCTTCCTCCTCTACTTGCGCATCTACCGTGCCGTATGGCTCTCGGCGCATATCCACGTGCGTGAGGAGCTCTTGACGGGACGGCGGCTCTATCTCTATGGGCTGCCCATTGGCTTCCTCTGCGGTGTCCTCTCGGGCGCATTCGGCATCGGCTCTGCGGCCTACATACAGATCGCCCTCATGGTTGTGTTCGGTGTGCCGCTCCTGCAAGCCATCGGAACGACGATGATGATCATCGTGCCCATCTCGATCAGCGGAGGCATCGGCTATCTCCTCTATGGACAGTTGGAGCCGTGGCTGTTCATCCAGACGCTCGTCGCGCTCTCACTCGGCTCGTACGCCGGGGCCAAGCTGACGCACCTCGCGCCGCTGCCTGTTTTGCGCTTTTGGATTGTTGCCCTGCCGACCATCGGCGGTGCGATTATGATTCTGTTTCACTGATTATGTTGCTGCAGCAATGAATGCGAATGGTTGGCCTTGGAACGAAAAGAGCCGTGATACGGAAATGATGCCGTATCACGGCTCTTTTCGTATGTATTCATAACGTTTTTGAGCCCCCGGCAATGAGCGCGGCAGCCAACTGATTTAGACTGCCCCCCTTCGCTCTTGCCGTCAGAGCAAGACGGCGGTGCTGAATTTATCAGTGCTTCCCTAAATTTATCAGCGATTACCTATCGCTCAGCGACGACTTCACTGTTGTTCAGCGCGAAATTGAGCAATAATCCGATCAACTCATTGCGTGAGCGCCCCGTCTGACCGGCGAGGTCGTCCAGGCGGTCAATAATATCTTCCCGTACGCGAATGGATAGGGTTTTATGCCCATCCTCTCCGCGTTTTTTCTTTGTGATTACTAATTTTGTGCCCATATATATCACCTCATGGTTAGTTTATATATGAATGGTTATAAAATATATGATTGATATATTGTTGTAAAACATATCTATAAAATACTTAAGAAAACATAAAATGTATACGATATAGTGATTGAAAAAATATGTTATAAAGTATGTTATAAAGTGTAGGTGAAAAATGAAAATAAATCCTGCTGTACAAGGGGGCGCCGAGCAGGGAAGCGCACGCGTCGGCAGGGGACAGGGAGCGTCTCTACCCATGGATGCTTTTCAGGCACTGCTCAATCAGGTGGAGAGCCGTACGCGATTCTCGGCGCATGCAAAGGCGCGAATCGAACAGCGCGGCGTCGATCTCACGGCAGATGATCTCGCACGGATTGATGATGCGGTTGATCGTATGGCGGCAAAGGGCGTGCGCGATGCGCTTATCTACATGAGTCATGGACTTGCCATGGTCGTCAGCGTAAAAAATCGCACGGTAATCACAGCACTTGACGATGCGAGTGCGAAGGAAAATATCTTTACCAACATCGACAGTGCTGCCATTTTGTAATATGTGAGGGGAGAGATTTATTATGATGCGTTCACTCTTTTCAGGAGTATCAGGGCTGAAAAGTCATAACACGCGTATGGATGTCATTGGCAACAACATTGCTAATGTGAATACGACGGGGTTTAAGCGGGGGCGTGTGACCTTTGAGGATATGCTGTCGCAGACGCTCTCAGGTGCATCGAACCCGGGCACGACGATAGGCGGGACGAATCCAAAACAGATCGGTCTTGGCGTAAGTGTTGGCGGCATCGATACCATCTTTGGTGACGGCGCTGTACAGGGGACGGGAAAGAATACCGACCTTGCGTTAACGGGAAATGCACTCTTTATGGTGAAGCAGGGGGAGCAGACCTTTTACACGCGTAACGGAGCGTTGAGTTTGATGCAGCAGGAAACTATGTCTTGCCGAGTTCCGGTCTTTATGTTCAGGGCTGGATGAATAAGACGACGGAGCACACCAAGGTTCAGACAAGTGGTGCAACGGAAAATATTGTCATTGAGGCGGGGAAGATGATGGCGCCCAAGGCAACGGAGGTTTCAAAGTACTCTGAGAACCTGGATTCCAACACGCCGATGATTACAGGTTATACATTCATGGACACGAGTACGACACCACCGACGGCGAAAGTGCGAACAAGCGCGAACGATGGCATGTATATTACAGCAAGTAAGGCACAGCCTGTGACATTGTCGCTGAGTGACGGAACGAAGCAGACGGTGACATCGGGAACCTACACAATTGGCCGATCTATGCCAAAAGTAACCTCGTTTGGTTATTTTGACACGCTGGGGCGTAAACATGAAAGTATCGTTTTTTTGGAAAAGGCACTCGTTACAACGGTGACGTATACGGATGAAGATGGCAATACCGTAACGAAGAAAGCCAGTACATGGATTGCCCGTGTTGGCAATCCGGAGGTAAAAAATATCGACGGGTCGAAGACGAAGCATGAGCTGCCGCCGACCACAATTTCCTTTGATGAAGACGGTGTTCTTCGTGCAGGTGCTCTCGGCGGCACTCAGACAGTGACCCCGGATCCGGACAGTCATGTTACGACGCCCGTTGCACCTCCTCCGACGACGGCGAGCAGCTCAGAAGTAGCAACGCTGTCTGCAGAGCAGACAGCACCCAATGGTGCACGGCAAGCTAATGAAATTTCGCTCCAGTTCGCCAATGACGAATCACCGCTCACGCAGTATGCAGGATATGATACGATCAAGGCTGCCGCTGATGGGTACGCAAGCGGTACTCTTGCATCCGTGTCATTTGATTCTGCAGGTGTCATTACGGGCGTATACACGAATGGTGTGCGCCGTGCAGAGGCACAGGTGGCGGTAGCCGTTTTTGCGAATCCGTCCGGTTTAACCAAACTCGGTGGAAACCTCTATCAGGACTCGAACAACTCTAACGTGAAAGCTGTTCGTGGGCAGACCGTTGAGAGCGCGGGAGCAAAAATCACACCGTCCTCACTGGAGATGTCAAACGTCGATCTTGCCGACCAGTTCTCCGATATGATTATCACACAACGTGGATTCCAGTCCAACTCCAAAATCATTACCGTCGGAGATGAGATGCTTGAGACGTTGATTAACATGAAACGGTAAGACATAACGCAGAACCGCTGCCTGTTTTGCGCTTTTGGATTGTTGCCCTGCCGACCATCGGTGGTGCGATTATGATTCTGTTTCACTGACGTCGTCTTAAAAGGGAAAAATGCCGTACGGCGAAGCGTTATTGCTCCGCCGTACGGCATTTTTTATCTGCTGATACCACATTCTCTGCGAATGGCGTTTTGCATCAGTTGGGAAAAGTTGATATTGTGCTCACGTGCTATGCTGTCCAGCCAACGTGGAAGTGTCACACTGCGACGAATGGTCTTTTGATCGTGGCGTTTGCGATAAGCGAGGGTATCTGCCTTAATCATCGCTAGAATAGCTCCCCGTGGCACTAGAATTTTCTCCGGCGTTGATGGCGGAGGAATTGTTGCGTTTTCTTCTTCGCGATTCCACAGCATCAGGTTCAACACATCTTCGGCATTCTCGAACGCCTCCTGCATCGTTTCACCGTCTGTAAACGTATCTTCCAGATCTGGAAATGTAACGATGATGCCGTCATCTTCTGCTTTGAAGAGTGCTGGGTATATATACTGCATAGGATACACCTCCAAACTATTTGAGCCCGGCGCATTTGAGAATATTTTGCAGGGTGCCATTTGGAACTTCTTCTTTGCTATGTCGACCGACGGGAAATTGTTTTCCTGTTATGGGGCTGAAGTATATGTCATGGCGACCACCGTTTCGGACGAAGGTGCAGCCATTCTTTTTTAGAAGCTTTAGCAGTTCCGCCGTTGTCATATCCTCACCTCATAAGTGTATTATATATATTTGTATATATTTTTCAATGGTCTTTATGTTGTGTGACGATATTTTATCGTTAGTTTCCTATCACAAAGCCACTACATCATCATGATGTGGTGTTTTTTCGTATACCATTTGCAAAAAATCAGGATAATTGCTACAATAAGAGAATAAATCTACTTTAAGGAGCGATACGATGAGAATATGGATGGTATTGATGTTCGTCGTGATGCTGATGCTTTCTGTCTCTGGTTGTGGCGGAGCACAGTCGTCAACGGCATCGGAGGGAAAGGAAGAGGCGATGGCGGCATTCCAGCGCGTTGCGTCCGATGAGGCGCAGCAGATGATGGCGGAGAATACGAACTACATTATTTTGGATGTGCGGACGGCGGGGGAATACGCAGGCGGACATATCCCGCATGCCATCAATCTGCCGAACGAATCCATTACTACGGCACCGCCAAAGGAGCTGCCTGACAAGGATCAGACGATCTTCGTCTACTGCCGCAGCGGGGCACGCAGTCAGCAGGCGGCGCAGAAGCTCGCCGCGATGGGCTATACGCATATTGTGGAGATGGGCGGCATCAACAACTGGCATGGAGCGATCGAGAAATAAGAAGCCGCTCCGTAAAATTACATCAAAAGGGGGCTGTTGCACGAAAAAACGTGCAGCAGCCCCTTATCCGTGATTCTCTAGAGTTTTGCGACAGGGGCGAGTGCCTTGACCTCACCCGTGGCAGTCATTTCGACGCTTGTTCCTTCGGGCAGTCCCGTGAAGATCACAAGGCAGGCGTCCGATGTCGCATTCGCGCGGATGTAGTCGATGTCAAACTTCATCAGGCGGTCGCCCTTTTTGACCTGCTGTCCCGCCTCGACAAAGACCTCAAACCCCTTGCCGCCAAGCGCGACGGTGTCGACGCCGATATGGAGGAGGTACTCCGTGCCGTCCGCACTCTTCATGCCGATGGCATGCTTTGTGTCGAAGACGAAGACGACCTCACCATCGGCGGGGGCGAGCACCTCACCAACCGTCGGATAGACGAAGAAGCCGTCACCCATCATCTTGCTCGCGAACGCGTCGTCCGGTGCCTCCGTGATCGGATGCACCGTTCCCGTGACGGGGCTGCAGAGGATATGCTTTTCTCCTGCGGAGGAGGGGGCAGCCTCTTGTGCCGCCGCTTCGACGGGCTTTTCCTCAGCAACTGCGGCGGGGGCGTCCTCCGGCTCGACCTCGGGTGCTGTCTCAAGGTAGGTTTCGAGATTGGACTTGATGACGGCGACCTGCGGTCCATAGATGACTTGTACGCCCGTGCCCTTGACGATGACGCCGACGGCACCCGTCGCCTTGAGGAGCTTTTCATCCACGAGGGACGCATCCGCGACGGAGCAGCGCAGGCGCGTCGCGCAGCAGTCGACGGACGTGATGTTGCGCTTGCTGCCGAGTCCCTTGGCAATCGCTGCACTCTTAGCATCAAAACCTGCATCGCTGCCGGCAGCGCCGCCCGCTCCCTCGCGTGCCTTGTAGTCCGCCTTGGTGTAGAGTTTTGTCTCCTCGTCGTCATCCTCACGCCCCGGCGTCTTGAAGCCAAAGTGCAGGATCATCCAGCGGAAGATGAAGTAGTAGAGGAAGAAGTAGACAATACCCACAGGGATGACGTACATCCAGCTCGTCTTTGCCTCACCCTGCAGTATACCGAAGATGAAGAAGTCGAGGAGTCCGCCCGAGAAGGTGAGCCCCACGGCGATGTTCAGCATGTGCGCGATCATATATGCTGCGCCCGCGAGTACGACCTGCACGGCGAAGAGGGCAGGGGCAACGAAGAGGAACGAGAACTCGATCGGCTCCGTGATGCCCGTGAGCATACAGGTGAGTGCTGCCGAGAGGAGCAGTCCGCCCGCGACCTTTTTCTTTTCAGGGCGTGCGCAGTGGTACATGGCGAGCGCCGCACCCGGCAGGCCGAAGATCATGAAGATGAACTCACCGGAGAAGTAACGTGTGGCATCCGCACTGAAATGTGCGACATCCGGTGAGGCGAGCTGCGCGAAGAAGATGTTCTGACCGCCCTGGATGAGCTGGCCGTCGATCATCATTGAGCCGCCGACGCCCGTTTGCCAGAATGGCAGGTAGAAGACATGATGTAGGCCAAAGGGGATGAGCGCGCGCTTGATGATACCGAAGATCAGTGTACCGATGTAGCCCGTGCCCGTGACAAGGCTGCCGAGGGCGAAGATGCCCTGCTGTGCAAGCGGCCAGACAAAGTACATGGCGATCCCGACGAAGAGGAAGACGATGGTCGAGATGATGGGAATGAAGCGCGAACCGCCGAAGAAGGAGAGTGCATTCGGCAGGATAATCTTATGGTATCGGTTGTGTAGGAGTGCCACGCCGATACCGACGATAATGCCGCCGAAGACGCCCATCTGGAAGGACATGAT
This sequence comes from uncultured Selenomonas sp., assembly GCA_963541465.1. GTDB lineage: Bacteria > Bacillota > Negativicutes > Selenomonadales > Selenomonadaceae > Centipeda. Next base: position 777 of record CAUTTS010000096.1, on the reverse strand, counting down.
GCCGCAGGAGGGCGCGATCGTACCCTCGAGGACGCCCGGGGCGATCGTGCCGTCGGCGAGGATCTGCCCGCCGATTTTCAGCATGGCATTGCAGGACGTGTGCATGACGAAGAAGGCGATCATGGCGGAGAGTGCCGCGACCTCTTTCTCCGCCTTTGCCATGCCGATGGCGACGCCGACCGCGAAGATGATCGGCAGATTACCGAAGATCGTGCTGCCTGCGCTCGACATGATCGAGAGCAGCGCGTGCAGCGGTGTTCCTGTGCCGAGCACTCCGCCGAGACCGTATGTCGCGATGGTCGTCGGGTTCGTGAACGACGCGCCGATGCCGAGCAGGATGCCCGCGATCGGCAGGATCGCGACCGGCAGCATAAAGCTGCGCCCAACGCGTTGGAGCACACTAAAAATTTCATCTTTCATAGTATTTCCCCTTTCTCCCCGTCTCCACCCCGTACGTCCTCCCCTTTGGACGCACAATGTCAATCTAGTAGATGTACTGACACGATGAAAACGGTATTGATGAAATGATATATGGAAATTATACTGTAAACGCAGAGGAAGTGCAAAAGAAAATTAGATATGTTTGTCATAGGTGATGTCAGAACTATTTTGTCCTGCGTTGAAATTATGGTATAATCATTCTATCAACGAATACCGTAAAGGAGAACCTATGAACGCAGAGCGCGGGCGTCAGTATCAGGATTCTGTTTTTCGTATGTACTTTAAGCCTGCAAATAAAAAGTCAAGCCCCTAGACGAAAAAAGATGAGGAGTTGCG
>CAUTTS010000095.1:0-7422 GCA_963541465.1 uncultured Selenomonas sp. | reverse complement strand
TCCTCGATGAACTGGCGGCGCGGCTCGACCTTGTCGCCCATGAGGATGGTGAAGAGCTCGTCTGCCGCCTCGGCGTCCTCTGCGCCGACCTGCAGCATGGTGCGCCCCTCGGGGTTCATGGTCGTCTCCCAGAGCTGCTCGGGGTTCATCTCGCCGAGTCCCTTGTAGCGCTGGATGGTCACACCGTCGCGCCCAATCTCGTCGAGCTTTTTCGCCTGCTCATCGTCGGAGTAGGTGTAGAAATGCTTCTTGTCCTTGCGAATCTGATAGAGCGGCGGCTGTGCGATGTAGACGTGCCCGTGGTCGACGAGCGGCTTCATGTAGCGGTAGAAGAACGTGAGGAGCAGTGTGCGGATGTGCGCGCCGTCCACGTCGGCATCGGTCATAATGATGATCTTGCTGTAGCGGCGCTTCGCGAGGTCAAACTCCTCGCCTATCCCTGTGCCGAACGCCGTGATCATCGTGCGGATCTCGGCGTTGGCAAAGATCTTGTCGAGGCGTGCCTTCTCCACGTTGAGGATCTTGCCGCGCAGGGGCAGGATCGCCTGGAAACGACGGTCGCGTCCCTGCTTTGCCGAGCCGCCCGCAGAGTCGCCCTCGACGATGTAGATCTCGCACTGGTCTGGATCCTTGACGGAGCAGTCCGCGAGCTTGCCGGGAAGGCTCGAAACCTCAAGCGCGTTCTTGCGGCGCGTCAGCTCACGTGCCTTGCGTGCCGCCTCGCGTGCGCGCGACGCCATGAGTGCCTTGTCGAGGACCTTTTTCGTGACGGCGGGGTTCTCCTCGAAGTACTCCGTGAGCCCCTCGGTGACGATGGAGTCCACGATGCCGCGCACCTCGGAGTTGCCGAGCTTCGTCTTGGTCTGCCCCTCGAACTGCGGCTCGCGCACCTTGAGGCTGATGACGGCAGTCAGTCCCTCGCGCACGTCCTCGCCCGAGAGGTTGCCGTCCTTGTCCTTCAGCACGCTGAGTCGGCGCGCAAAGTCATTGGCCGCGCGCGTGAGGGCGATCTTAAAGCCCGCGAGATGCGTGCCGCCCTCCTCGGTGTTGATGTTATTGACAAAGCTGTAGATATTTTCCTGATAGCTGTCGTTGTACTGCATGGCGATCTCAACGACGGTGTCGTCCTTCACGCCGTTGAAGTAGATCGGCTCCTCGTTGATCGTTTCCTTCTTGCGGTTGAGGTGGGAGACAAAGGAGCGGATGCCGCCGTCAAAGTGGAAGGTCTCGCTGCGCACCTCGGCGCCGCGCTCATCGGTGAGCGTGATCGTGATGCCGTGGTTGAGGAAGGCAAGCTCGCGCAGGCGATGCCGCAGCGTCTCGAAGCTATAGGTCGTGACGGTGAAGATCTCATGGTCGGGGACGAAGTGGACGCGCGTGCCCGTTGTATCGGACGTGCCGATCTCGTGCAGCTTCGTCGTGGTGACGCCGCGCGAAAAGGAGATCGCAAAGATTTTCCCGTCACGGCGCACCTCGACGTCCATCTCCGTGGAGAGGGCGTTGACGACGGAGACGCCGACGCCGTGGAGTCCCCCCGAGACCTTATAGCCGTCGCCGCCGAATTTGCCGCCCGCATGGAGGACGGTCAGGACGACCTCGACGGCGGGCATGCCGCTCTCGTGCATATCGACGGGGATGCCGCGACCGTTGTCCGTGACGGTGATGCTGTTGTCCTTGTGTATCGTGACGCCGACCGTGTCGCAGTAGCCCGCGAGTGCCTCGTCGATGGAGTTGTCGACGACCTCGTAGACGAGGTGATGCAGGCCGCGCTCGGAGGTTGAGCCGATATACATGCCGGGACGCTTGCGCACCGCCTCCAGCCCCTCCAGCACCTGGATCTGCCCCGCGCCATAGTCCGCGTCAACGGCAGTCACCTCATCGCCCATCTCCTCCGCCGAGATCGCGATCCCCGTGAGATCGGGCTCGTCTGCCATCTCGGCGGCTTCCTTTGCCTCCTCGGGGGTCAGCGGACGGATCTCCGCCTGCTCGTCCGTTGTTTCATTTTGGTTCTTTTTCTTTGCCATTATGTCCTCCTTGGGGCTATTGAACTTCTTAGTTAGGGAATTTCAGAGATTTTACACGAATGATCTCATAGTTATTTTCTTTCAGGATATGGGCGCAAACCTCCCTAAGAATTGGGATATTTTGTTCAATCGTATCCCAAACAATTTCAAAATCAAGGCTATGGTCGTAATCGTGCGCGAACAAGTTTCTCATTCTCTTAATATCTTTCCATGGAATTTCAGGAACTTTCTCAAGAAAATCTGACGAGATTTTTTTTACAACCTCTCCGATGGTCTGAATCAGCATAGAGCAAGAACTATGATATGCATAGTTTTCTATGAATTCTTTTTTTGATTTTCCAAAAAGACGAGAAATTTCGATAATCTCATCACAATGCTTTACGATAATTTGCAGGATCTGCGCATCCTTCTCGCTGATGATCATAAAGAAGTATCTCCTCCCTTTCGACGTATTTCTTGAAGATTTTATTTTCCTCCGGGATTCTCGTAATCAGATCAATTTCTTTGCCCAGGGCTTCTTCGAGGTCTGCATAAATACCACCGAGCCCAAACAGCCCTATCCCCTTAGGAACTTTTATATGAAAGTCCACGTCGCTGTCCTCACGCGCCTCTCCGCGTGCATAGGAGCCGAAAAGCCATACCTTCTCAACGTTGTATTTCTCGCAGATGGGGCGGATTTTATCACGGATTTCGTCAATGGTGAGGATCATGAATCTCGCCCCTTTCTGCTCCTATTTTTCGCAATTATCTTCGTTCAATAAATCGGTACAGTATGCACGCAGCATGGGAATATCCTCATGGATCATATCCCAGACCTTATCCATATCAATCGAGCTGTGGTAGGTGTGCGCAAAGAACGTCCGCATACCCTTGATGAGTTTCCATGGGATTTCTGTATGATTCTCAACAAACTCATCCGAGAAAGACTTTGCGATCTCGCCAATGGTCTGAAGTGCCATGGAACACGCGTGACGATAGAGGCGATCTGCGTAAAAGGCTTCCTGTGTTCCACCAAAACGTCGGGTAGCTTCATCGATATCATCACAATACTGCACGATGATCTGTAGAATCTGCGCGTCTTTCGATGTCAGCATCATAGAGCAGTACCTTGTCCCTCTCAATGTATTTCGCAAAAATCGGATACTCTGTCGGAATGCGCGTGATCATATCCACCTCTTTGGCAAGGGCTTCCTCCGCATCCATACGAAAGGCGATGAGGTCAAGCAGACGAACCTCGCGATCTGACTCCACATAAAAGTCCACATCGCTGTCCTCACGTGCCTCGCCGCGTGCATACGAGCCGAAGAGCCATACCTTTTCAACGTTGTATTTCTCGCAGATGGGGCGGATTTTATCACGGATTTCATCAATACTGAGAATCATGGGTGTCACCCCCTACGATTTCTTCGCCTTGCGTTTTTTCATCTCTTCCCAGAACTCACGCGTGGTGATGAGCTCGTTGCGTAGTTCCCAGAAGGTGCTCTGTATCTTCTTCGGTGTGACCTCTCCGGGCGGCAGACCGCGGTGCAGCATGGTGAGAAGACGCGCATTCTCGCTGTCCTGCGCCGTGTACTCCGTACGTCCTGCGATGCTGCGGATGAGGTCGGCGCGCTCACTGCCGACCATGAGCGCATCCGCCGCAGGGATGCGCCGCGTGATGTCCGCGAGCGTTGCCCACGGCTCGCGGCGCAGGATGGCACGCACCTCGCGCCGCACGCTGCGCGTCTCGCTGCGGCGGCAGTCCATGCAGACGCCGCGGGCGAGCCGACCACAGACGGGACATGGGGTGAGTCCGCGCGCTTCCTTTAGATGGCGTGCCTTGCGCGTCGTCAGATAGGCGCGCTCGATGTGCGTGCGCAGGTCGCTGTCCTCAATCCGGGCAGCGAGCGACGCCCCGCGCGCGATCTCAGCGTCCGACAGCCCTGTCTGTGCGAGCGCACGCCGATAGGCGGCAGGCGTCTCCGCTGCGGCATCGTCTGGCATCTGCAAAGCGGGGCGCATCGTCCGTGCAAAGGCGATCTCCGTCACCATGCGTCCGCCCGCGTAGTTGTTGACGCGTTGGACGATCTCGGGCGCACTCATGCGCATCTCGTTCTTCCAGACCGCATCGGGCGCATAGAGAAATAGCTTCTCATCGCGCACCGCGACGGCACGCACGCGGCGTGCGACCATCTCGCCCATGATGTCCGCCCAGTGAGAGAGGGTCGTGTGCGTGATGTAGTCGCGCTCAAAGGAGGGGCCGAGCCGTCGAATCGCGGCGCGCACATCGTCGCCCGCACCCGCCGTGCCAAGTGTTGTACGCACGTCTCTGCCTCCTCTTCCTCCATACTACATCCATCATCAAAGAGACGATTTCCCCCGTGATTCCTCCTCCCGCACCGTCCCCGCCTCCACGTACCGATACGTCCCCATACGCTCTGCGGGGAAATACGCCGCGTCGGTCGCCGTGATAAAGGTCTGGATGTGCTCGTGGCGGATGAAGTCGAGAAGGGCGCGGCGACGGTCGGCATCGAGCTCACTCATCACATCATCGAGGAGGAGGATCGGCGCCTCGCCGATATTCTCCTGCAGGTAAAAGAGCTCCGCGAGCTTCAGCGCGAGCGCGCCCGTACGCTGCTGCCCCTGCGAGCCGTAGCTCCTGAGACTCATGCCGCCGACGCGCAGGACGAGATCGTCGAGATGCGGCCCGACGCTCGTCGCCGCGCGCGCAATATCGCGCGCACGCCCCTCGCATAGCATCTTATTATACCATAGATGGAGCGACTCTGTCATGTCGTCTTCGGCAAAGTCCTCGGCCCCCGCGCCTGCGATCTCATAGGCAAGCGCGAGCTCCTCGCCCGCCGCGAGCACCGCCTGCACGCGCGCGGAGAGCGCACCGAGCTGCGCGACTGCCGCGACGCGGCGCGTCACGATGTAGGCGGCACTTTTTGCGAGCTGCACATCCCACGGCGGGAGATCGTCCGGCGCGGCGAGACGCTCGCGGATGTCCTTCAGCACGGCGTTGCGCTGCTTCAGGATGCGCGTATAGCGCAGGAGCTCGCCGTAGTAGGCGGGACTCGCCTGCGAGAGCTCCGCATCGAGATAGCGACGGCGGAGCGCCGGCGCGCCCTTGACGAGAAAGAGATCCTCGGGCGAAAAGAGCACCATCGGCAGGATACCGACGAGATCACGCTGACGCATGCTCTCCCCCGCGTAGGTAATGCGCCGCCGCGCCCCGGGGGCAAAGGTAAAGGAGAGCTCGCCAGGCACATCGTGCCGCAGAAACGAGAGCCCGATGTACGCGCCGTCCGCCCCCACGCGAATGAGCTCCGCATCGCTCGATGTGCGATGGGAGCGTCCAAAGGCGGCGTAGTAGAGCGCCTCGATGATATTCGTCTTGCCCTGTGCATTCGCGCCGAGAAAGATCTGCACCCCGGGGTCGAACGCGAGGTGCAGCGTCTCATAGCTGCGATAGCTGCGCAGCGTCAGCTCTGTGATCTGCATCGTTACACGCGCACGACACGGTATGTATCACTGCCATCAATCGTAATGACATCACCAGGGATGAGCTTGCGCCGTCGTGCCGTCTCCGGCACACCGTTGCGCAGGATCATGCCCTCCGCGAGGAGAGCCTTGACCTCGCCGCCGCTCGCCACAGCCCCCGCCAGTTTCAGGAACTGATCCAGCTGGATCGTATCGGTATGAATCACGATATCCATCACGTCAGTGCGTCCTCACCGGTGTGACCACATAGATATAGTTCGGATCGGCATCCTCACGGATCGTGATCGGCGAGAGGTTGACCCCCTGCTCGTTCGAGCCCTGCAGGGAGAGGATACACGTATCGCTGTCGAGCGACTTCATCGCATCCATCAGATAGGAGGCGTTGAACGCGATCGTCACATCATCGCCCTCGACCTGTGCCGTGATCGTCTCCTCCGCCTCACCGATCTCGGGGCTGTTCGAGGAGATGCACATCATCCCGTCCGCAAAGCGCAGCTTGACGATATTGTACTGATCGGTACGCGCGATGAGCGAGGCGCGGTCGACGGCAGCGGAAAATGCCGCGACATCGAGCGTCACCTTCGTGCGGATATTCGCATCCTGCGGAATGACCCGCCGATAGTCGGGGAACGCCCCCTCGATCAGGCGCGAGGTCATATAGATGTTGTCGAACGATACACTGATCTGATTATAGGAGCACGACACATGGACATCAGACGGCACATCACTAGTCATCGTCCGTGTTACTTCCTCTAAAAAGCGTGCGGGGATGATGATACGGATCTGTCCCGCCTCCTCCTCCAGCTGCTCGCTCTTGACCGCGAGACGATGGACGTTTGTCGCAGCGAACGTGACCTCGCGTCCCTCGACCTCGAGCTGGCAACCTGTGAAGATCGGACGGCGGTCGCGCTGCTCCTCCTTGAGACAGGCAAAGGCAGATTTCTTGACGAGACGTGCAAGAACACGATCCTTGATTGTAAATTGCAGTGTTCCATCCATACGTTGAAGTACAGGAAAGTCCGTGACCTCCATCGTGCGCAGGGTGAACCGTACCGTACCTGAGCGGATCTCGGCGAGCCCGTCGGAGCTCTCCGTGTTGATCGAGACCTCCTCGGCGGGCAGCTTGCGTGCGAACTCCGTGAGATACTTTCCGGGGAGAACGGCGGTGCCGGTGCCGTGGATCTCGGCGGGAATGGTAACGATAAAGCCCAGCTCATAATTTGTGGTCTGGAGTTCGAGCTGTCCTTCTTTGGCATTCATGTAGACCCCTGAGAGAATCGGGGTTTGCGGCTTGGTCGAGAGTCCTTTGCTGACGATTTGCAGCGCGGCGATCAGGTCACTCTTGGGCAGGGTGATATTCATGATGAGTCCTTTCGCTTTCTGTGCGGCGTAGGGTTTTCAATGGCTACGTTATATATATAAATATAGTAACGGTAGTAGTAGGCGCTGTGGATATGTGGAAAAGTGGAAAATCTCCAGTGTTGACGCGCCTGTGCCTGTGGATCATTGAGGCCAAGTTATGCCTGACTTATCCACAGTTTACACAGATTGGTGGTGGATGAGTCGTTTGTCCACAGTACGTCCACATGTCATGAGACGTCTCCTGCACAGGATTGTCCACAGGGTGGCGTATGGTCTGCTCAGATCCCGCGGATCTGGATGGAGAGCGACTTGATGAGTGCATCGGTCGCAGGATCGCTCTCTGTGAGACTCTGGATCTTCTTGTGTGCGTGGATGACCGTCGAGTGGTCGCGGTTGAAGAAGCCGCCGATCGTCGGCCACGATACCTCCGTCATCTCGTGGCAGAGATACATGGCGATCTGGCGCGGATAGGCGATGTCGTTGCTGCGCTTCGTGGAGCGGATGTCCTCGCTCGTCACCTTGAAATGCGTGCAGACGATGCGCTCGATCATCT
>CAUTTS010000094.1:0-7604 GCA_963541465.1 uncultured Selenomonas sp. | reverse complement strand
ATCGGACAAAAAATCTACGCCAATCTGGCAGACCTCATTTTATCAGCGATTCCTACAATAAAACATTCCATGATTATTCTATCACAAGGCCTTTGGGTTGTAAAATGATTTTGCCGATGATGTTGTGATATAGGCGGTCTCCGTTGACAATGAAAAGGAAAATTAGTAAAATTTTAGAAGGATATGCGCATGGGGCGCGGGGTTCTAAGGATGTGCCGAGTGGATCGGCGTTTCCATAAGGGGGAATTTACATGAAGGACATTCGTTTGGACAGTCCTCTGCAGGGGCGGCTGATCCCGCTGTCGGAGGTGTCGGATCCTGCCTTTGCGAGCGGGGCGATGGGGCGTGGCGCGGCGGTGGCCGACCCGGAGGGCCGTGTGGTCTCTCCCGTGGACGGCGAGGTGACTGTGCTCTTTGAGACGAAGCACGCCATTGGTATTCACGGGGCAGACGGCGTGGATATCCTCATCCATGTCGGCGTGGATACGGTGAAGCTTGGGGGAATGCATTTTACTGCACATGTGGCGCAGGGTGATACGGTAAAGAAGGGGCAGCTGCTGATCGAGTTCGATCCCGCCGCCATCCGCGCGGCCGGCTATGAGACGACGACGCCTATCCTCGTGACCAATGCGGCGGACTATGGGACAATCACGTTGGCGTCGGATGGTGCAGAAATTTCCTCTCACAATGCGGAAGCCACGGCGGAGGCACCGGCTGCGGCAGAGGAGGCGGCAGAGGACGACATTGACCCGAATCTGCCGAAGGAAGAGCGCGTCGCCAAGCTGATCTGGAAGTATGTCGGCGGAGCAGGGAATGTTCGCAGTGCCGAGCACTGTGCGACGCGTTTGCGTCTGATCGTCAACGACAAGACGATCATCGACGAGAAGGCGATCGAGAACATCGACGGCGTGAAGGGACAGTTCTTTGCCGCCGCCCAGTATCAGATCATCCTCGGGACGGGATTTGTCGACAAGGTCTATGACGCCTTTGTCGCAGGGACGAATCTCGGCTCAACTGCGGGCAGCGGGAAGCAGGAGGCGTACGAGCAGATGTCACCGCTGCAGAAGGTCTCACGCACCCTCGGCGACGTCTTTGTCCCCGTCATTCCCGTGCTCGTGGCGACGGGACTCTTCATGGGGCTGCGCGGGATGGCACAGAGTCTCGGCATCGAGATGAACGAAAATCTCCTGCGTATGAGTCAGATCCTGACGGATACGGCATTTGCCTTCCTGCCTGCGCTCGTCTGCTGGTCGACGATGAATCGCTTCGGCGGAACGCCTGTCATCGGCATTGTACTTGGTTTGATGCTCGTCGCTCCGCAGCTGCCGAACGCCTATGCCATCGCGGCGGGTGATGCCGTCCCTCTCTCCATGGAGATCTTCGGGATTCCGATTCCCGTGGTTGGTTATCAGGGCTCGGTTCTGCCCGCCCTCGTGCTTGGTATCTTTGCGGCGCGCCTGCAGAAATGGTTCAAGACCTTCGTGCCCGACATCATTGACCTCATTGTCACGCCGTTCCTCACGTTGTTCGTCTCGATGCTGCTCGGGCTCCTCATCATCGGACCGATCATGCACACGCTCGAGATCGGTGTCTTCGGCGCGGTGCGTGCCTTCTTGGAGCTGCCGTACGGCATTGGCGGCTTTGTCGTCGGCGGTCTGCATCAGGTGATCGTCGTGTTCGGCGTGCATCATGTGTTCAATGCGCTTGAGGTGCAGCTTCTCGCGTCGACAGGCGTTGACCCGTTCAATGCCATCATCACCGGTGCGATTGTGGCACAGGGAGGTGCCGCCGTTGCTGTCGCAGCGCGTACTCGTGATGCAAAAAAGCGTGCCCTCTATATTTCCTCGGCCGTTCCTGCCTTCCTCGGCATCACAGAGCCGGCGATCTTCGGTATTAACCTGCGCTTTATGCGTCCGTTCATCTGTGGTCTGGTCGGCGGGGCGTGCGCGGGTGCTGTGGCGGGCTTCCTGCATCTCGCGGGGACGGGCATGGGGATCACCGTTCTGCCCGGGACGCTGCTCTATCTTGATCACCTGCCCGCCTACATCCTTGTCAACGTGATCGGCTTTGCCGTCGCATTTGCTTTGACCTTCGTCGTGTTCCACCCGGAGGAGTGAGTACTGTGGAGAATTTTGACAAGCGAGACATTGACGCACGGCTGACTGAGGGATTTCCCTTCATCGATCGCCGTCACAATCGCTTTCATCTCGAAATGCCCTTCGGACTGATCAACGATCCGAATGGGCTCGCCTACCACAATGGCTGGCATATTTTCTATCAGTGGAATCCTTTCGGCTGTGCGCATAAAAATAAATCGTGGGCACACACGAAGACGCGCGACTTCTGTACCTACAGCGTGCCCCAGCTCGCCCTGTGGCCGAGTGACGCACATGATAAGGACGGATGTTACTCGGGGTGCGCTGCGGAGGAGGACGGGCGGCTGCGCGTCCTCTACACCTGCAACGCGAAGGATGCGGAGGGCCATCGCAGTTCCGTACAGCGCTTCGGTACGTATACGAAGGCGACGGGGATGGTGAAAAAAGAGGAGATCATCATCGATGGACCGCCGCCCGGCTTTACGGCGCATTTTCGCGATCCCTATCTGTTTGAGCGCGATGGAGTACGCTATCTCATCATCGGGGCGCAGACGGAGGAAGAGCGTGGCTGTGTCCTCATCTACCGCGAGACGCCGGACGGCTGGGTCTACCGCGGCGAGCTGAAGACACAGCTGAAGGATTTTGGCTATATGTGGGAGTGTCCAAACCTCCTCTCCTTCGGGGATTATGACGTCCTGCTCTTCTGCCCGCAGGGGGTGCCCGCGCGTGCCTACGACCGCCAGAATCTCTATCAGTCTGGCTATATCGCAGGGCATGCGTCCATGGACGCAATGGAGATGCTCATGCACGGGCGGTTCAAGGAGCTCGACCACGGGTTTGACTTCTATGCACCGCAGGTTGTGACGCATGAGGGGCGGCATATTCTCATCGGTTGGATGGGAATGCCCGACCGTGAGGACGACTATCCGACGCGCGCGGAGGGCTGGATGCACAGCCTCACGCTGCCGCGCGTGCTGACACTGCGTCAGGGGCATATCTTCTCCGAGCCGGTACATGAGCTGAAGGCACTGCGCCACCGCGAGACAGAGCGTACACTGGAGGCGGGGCAAACGAGCCATTTCGAGACAGAGCTCTTTGACCTCACAGAGCTGCTGCTGGACATCGAGGTGGGGGATGCCTACACCGTTGCGCTCGAGCTGGTCTATGGGGCGGAGAAATTGGTGTTCCGCTACAACCGTCTGGAGCAGGTCATGACCATCGACCGCACGAAAATGCGGCAGGGGGGACGCGGTACGCGCAACTTTAAGCTCTACGTCGATCGTACTCTTTCCTTGCGCATCTACGTTGACCGTAGTGCTGTCGAGGCATTCTTCCAGTATGGTGAGGAGGCAGCGACCGTTGCGATCTTCCCCGAGGAGGATGTGCGTCCGACGCTGCGTGTCTTCTCCGATGTGGATGTGGAGCAGCTGACGGGCGTTCTCTGGGAGCTTGAGCCATTCCACTACGAGCAGGGCTGACAATACAAAAGAGAGCAGTAATGCGAGGATTCTATCTTCGCATTACTGCTCTCTTTTCGTACAAACTTATGGACGCACGGATACATTCAGCCGCGCCATCTTGACGTATCTTTTTTGCCCGCACTTCGGTGGAAAATCTAGTGCAGAGCACCACGCTGCGTCCGGTTGATTGCCTCGTTCGGACGAAACATCTACGCCAATCGGAGGGGCTATTTTATCAGCGATTCCTTATATTTTTTTCTTGATCGCGTCGAGATAGCCGATCACCTCGTCGGAGATGCGCTGGATCTCGGGCAGGTTACGGTCCACCTCAGCCGTCTTATGATTGTAATACGCCGTAATCGTTGCGGCGCAGAGCTTGTGGAACTTCTCATGTGCGACGCCGAGTTTCTCGAACTCGGGCATGTGACCATATTTCTCCTTGCCCTCGGAGAAGTACCACTTTCCGAGGCGGCAGATTGCATGGTTCTCAACGTCAGTCGCCTTGAGGTCGATATTGCCCCAGATGAGCTGATGGATCTTCATGCCCCAGACCATGTGGTCGGTCTTGGCAAAGTCGATCATCTCCTTTGGCCCGAAGCCGAGCTTCAGACCGCCGATCTTCATGCGTACGTCGTTGACCTTGCGTGTCGAGTCGTAGATGCTATAGTTGCAGGTGCGTGAGCCCTCGGTCATCTTTACCACGTCGCTGACAGTGGACTGCAGTGTCGCGTTCATCTCTTGGAATGACGCTGACTGCCTCTGGGCGAGCGGTGCGAGGTCGTCGATCGTGTGGTTGATGGTGTCAAAGACAGAGGTGAGCTTGCCCGTCTCGTCGGATGCCTGTTCAACGGCATCGACGTTTGCACGGAAGGAGTTGTCCATGTGCTGGAATGCACCCGTGATCTGCTCGACCCCCGTGCGGATCTTTGTCAGTTGATCGCGGATCTCATCGACGGAGTTCTTGGATTGTTCGGCGAGCTTGCGCACCTCATCAGCGACGACAGCAAAGCCACGCCCATGCTCTCCGGCACGTGCCGCCTCGATGGAGGCATTGAGTGCGAGCAGATTCGTCTGTTCCGCGATACTGTTGACCGTGACGACGAGGTTGTCAATGCTCGCTGTGCGCTCATGGAGCGACTCTACATCCTGTGTCATCTCCGTGAGCCCACTCTGTGCCACATCCGTCTCTTTGGCGACCTCATGGATGCGTGTCTGCGTGAGATCCATTGATTCCTTGCCCGCACCTGTCTGATCTGCCGTTTCGGAGACGACCTCTGCGAGATGTACGATGTCATTTGCCATCGAGGATACGACGTCGACCAGCTCCTTGACATTCGTCTCGACAGCGCGGTTTTCGCGCGCCAGTTCGTTGAGCTGGACAGAGGCGTGTACCGTCTCGGCGACCGACTTGTTGATGTCGAGCGAGAGCTCCGTCAGCGTTTCCCGCTGCTTTTGGGCGAACTGTGCAATGAGCCGCGTGATGTTCTGCAGCTCCGGACTGCGGATGGTCGGGGCGGGGGTGGTCAGTCCGCCGTCGATCAGATCATGCAGATACTTTTCCAACGCCTTTGCGTCGCCATGCCCGGATGAAGAGGTGGAAATTTGCGCCTCTGTATCCTTGCGTGATGAAAAAAACATAGTACATCCTCCCCTGAAACACGAAAGAATAACGTGTATTTATAATAGTTTGATAACTATAACGAAAATGCGTCTTTTTCCATTCATCCTCTGTATGAATAGGAAAAATCGCCTATTTTCGGGTATTGTACCATAATTGGAAGCAGATGAAAAGGGGGAGAGAATTTATAATTTGCGGGAATGACAACAGAAAAACCGCCGCACTGAACTGTGCGGCGGCCACATTCTTTCGGTTCTTAGTGATTGTGATGGCTGTCCTTCAGGATACCCACAACAGCACGCTGAACGACATCGAGCACATCGTGGAGCAGCGCGTTATACATATCACCGCCGTCGACAACGCCACGACCGTTCTCCGTGAGGAAGAATTTCTTCGGATGCTCCGTCGCCGCATAAGCCTCGTCAAACTTCGCTTTCACCAGTGCTTCAAAATCCATGAAAAGCCCTCCTTAAACACAATAACCAATACGGGAATTATAGCATATTTTTTGAATCCTGTCTCAATCTTTTACAGATTTTTCGCAAAAATATTGTATTCGGCGCAAACCCCTTGAAATTCAAGGAGAAAAGCAACGAGAGAAGAATTTGTCTACAATTTGCCTACAAAGCTATTTGCCTACAACCTCTCCGAATATGCGTGTCGTTTCTTTTTGCATGGCTTCCGTGTCATGCGTGTAAAGATTCTGCGTAATTGCCGCATCTTTGTGACCGAGGCGGGCGGCAATGTCAACGGGTTTAGCCCTGCCTCAATAAGACCGTGTAGCGGAATGCTCCGCGTTATGCTATACTCTATGCGTTGTCTCCTCCATACCGGCACGGGAAGGAGGTGTGTCAAGAATGATCGATTCGTTTATGCTCTCCGTTCTGGCGGGGATAGTCTGCCACTATCTCTGCAAATGGCTTGACGGATGAGAAAAAGGCAACAAGCCTAGGCGTTAAGCCCTGCCTGCACAATGGGAATAGAAAAGCCCCCAAGCTGGAACCTTGGGGGCTTTTCGTGTGCCAATTATGATCGCTTCGTTTGCCAAACACATTATAGCACAGTCCCCCGATGGGATGCAAGTGATGCGTTGCGGTACAGTTCGGCGGGTTAGGCGGCGGGGCGATGCGCATAGCTGACAACAGACATTTCCGTCGGAGCATGGCGCAGAGACTCGACATCTGTTCAAGCACACGGGCGACCTCATCACTATAGCTGGTATCCCCACACTGAGAGCAGACGTAGGAAGGAACGTCCTTGATGATATGGATGCCTTATTTATACAACATCATTTTTCGCAAAAATATTCTGCTTAGCAGAGTCCCATTGGAAACAAAGAGGATGAATGGCATGCCACGCGAACAGCGTTACAACGTGCAAAACCATATTGCCGTGTTCTTAGGGGATCGGGAGAGCGTTTCCAATCAGTGCCAGTCCCCATGTACGCAGGGTCAGGCGCAGATCCTCAAACGGGGCGATGAGCGGAGCAAATGCCAGCCGCAGCTTAAAGCGCGTCATTGTATGCGTGTTGCATCCGAAGATGGGGATGCGGTCCATCTGGTAGACGCCCTCTGTGGGGGTGGATAGTCCATAGTGAACGGTGAATGCGCCGCGATAGCCCGCATCACGTGTGACCTCTTCCACTGCGTCCGTGACGCGACCGCCCGGATAGGCGATGTAATCGATCTCCTTGCCGAGTTTCTTGGAGAGTACTTCGCGGGAGTCCGCGATTTCATGATGCAGTTCGTCGCGCGAGGTCAGCTCCGAGAGATTTGCGTGCGTCATCGTGTGGCTCTCAAAGTCGATTAGTCCGGAATCCTGCATCTCGCGAATCTGTTCCCATGTCAGATAGTTCGGATAAACGCCCGTGAAATCATTGATGAGAAAGATCGTCGCCTTGAATCCATATTTTTTCAGGATCGGATAGGCGTACTCGTAGTTGTCGACATAGCCGTCGTCGAGGGTAATGACGACAGGCTTTTCGGGGAGCGGCGTGCCGTTTTCCGCCGCGTCCATCATCTCATCCAGCGTGATCGTATGGTAGCCCTCTTCTGCGAGATAGGCCATCTGCTGATCGAACTGATCGCAGTATAGTGTGAGTGGGTTGCCGTCTTTGTCCTCGACCTGATGGTAGTTGAGTACGGGCACGCCGGGTGATGTGCACATAAGTAGTGCCGCCACAGCGAAACACAGGAGAATAAGAACAATCGGGATGAGCAACCAACGTAGGGATTTCACTGAAATACCTTCTTTTTGATAGAAATTAACAACGCGCTAAGTGTAGCTTATCCTATTTGTTCTGTCAAGGCAGACAGTTCTGCCAATCTCATCTATGTGCATCGCCGTTGCCTTATGATGGCTTTTTTGTGTCAAATACTCAAACTTCGCACATCAAAAACACTTGTCAAGGCTTGAAAACCATAGCTTTGC
>CAUTTS010000093.1:0-7836 GCA_963541465.1 uncultured Selenomonas sp. | reverse complement strand
AAGATCGGTGTCAATGGATGCGGAATGTGTGACTTTTCGTCTCTTATTCCCACACTCTGTCACATTTCTACATAAATAGGAAAAACCCTCTTTTATTGTGAAAAAAATTCCGCGATTCAAACTCTACGTGCAAAGTCCAGCACGGCGTCGCGCATCCCGTCCTTTTCGCAGACCTCCTCGTGACGGACAGGTGCCGTGCGCAGTGCGGCAAGACGCGGCGGAATCGGCATGCCGCTGTGCTTTTGCAGATGCTCCATCTGAGCGAAGTCATCCAGTGCCTCTACATCCGCACCGATCGCATGCAGGACACTCGTGCCGAATTTATATGGGCTTGCGGTGGAGAGGACGATCATTGGTCGCAGATCGCCCGTCTCGCGGCGATAGCTCTCTGCCGTACGATAGGCAACCGCTGTGTGCGGGTCAAGTGTATACTGCGTACGCTCGTAAATCTGACGTATCTCCTCTGTCGTCTCCCCATCGTCTGCGAATGACGCCCAGAAACTCTCGCGAAGCGCAGGGAGAATCATGCTTGCGTCATACGAGCCCTCCTCTGCGAGCGATCTCATCCATGCAGCGACCTGTGCCGTGTCCTCCGTCAGATGATAGAGGAGACGCTCGAGATTGCTCGAGATGAGGATGTCCATGGACGGCGACATCGTCTGACGGAAGGGGCGGCGGCGATCATAGATGCCGCGGCGCAGAAAATCCGTGAGCACATTGTTCTCGTTTGATGCACAGACGAGTTTGCCCACAGGCAGCCCCATGCGTTTTGCATAGTAGCCCGCGAGGATATTGCCGAAGTTCCCCGTCGGCACGGTGAAGTTCACAGCGTCGCCCGCCTGAATCTTCTGTGCCGCAAGGAGATCGGCGTAGGCACTGAAATAGTAGACAATCTGCGGCACGAGACGCCCCCAGTTGATGGAGTTCGCTGAGGAGAGCTTGGTATGGGCGGCGGCGAGTTCCGCTGCCATCGCCGCATCGCCGAAGATCTCCTTCACGCCGCGCTGTGCATCGTCAAAGTTGCCGCGCACGGCCACGACGCGGACATTGTCCCCCGCCTGCGTCACCATCTGGAGTCGCTGAATGGGGCTGACGCCGCCGTCGGGGTAGAACACCATGATGCGGATTCCCTCGGCATCGGCGAAGCCCTCGAGTGCCGCCTTGCCCGTATCGCCCGAGGTGGCGACCAGGATGAGAATCGTGTCCTTCTCTCCCTGTTTCACGCGCGCCGTGCTCATCAGCTGGGGGAGAAGCTGGAGTGCCATGTCCTTAAAGGCGCTCGTCGGACCATGCCAGAGTTCGAGCACCTCGAGATCACCGACCGACGTCACGGGGGCACGGCGTACATCGTCAAACGTATGACTGTAGGCACGGCGCACGCAGCCCTCGATTTCCTCCTCCGTATAGTCCGTCAAAAAAAGGCGCAGGATGCGTACGGCACGCTCCTCGTATGAGAGCCCCGCCAGTTCCTCGATGGCAGAAAGCGGCATCTGCGGAAATGACGCAGGCACAAACAACCCACCGTCCGAGGCAAGCCCCTTGAGAATCGCCGCAGCAGAGGAAACACGCTCCGCGCCTCCGCGCGTGCTGAAGTAATCCATTGTATACATCCTTTCATTTGGGCATTGCCCTGCATCTGTGCTATACTATGATTCGTGTTTTGGGCGACTAGCGTGCGAGATGTGCCGTCTGTGCCTCGGCCGCACGGATGAGATCGGCGGGCGGGAGCGAGAGCTGCTCGCCGCGCCGCCCCGCACTCACACAAATACACTCCTGCTGCATCATGCTTTCGTCGCAGTAGACGGGATAGCTTTTCTTCGCGCCGAGCGGAGAACACCCGCCGCGCACGTAGCCCGTGAGGTCAAAGACCTCCTTCAGATGCACCATCTCCGCACGCTTGTTGCCGCTTGCGGCGGCGGCAGCCTTCAGGTCAAGCTCCCCCGCGCCCGGGATGACCGCCATGAACACGCCCGTGCGGTCGCCGCGCACAACGAGCGTCTTATAGATGCGCTCGGGCGGGATGCCTGTCACCTCCGCGACGTGATTCGCTGAGAGATCGTTCTCATCGACGGGATAGGTCAGCAGCTCATAGTCGATGCCGAGCCTGTCCAGAATCCGCGCCGCATTCGTCTTTTGCACTTTCTTTTTTGCCATTTCACTCACCGTGTCCGATTATACCATTGTGGGGGAAGAAAAATCAAACATGGTTAGTTATTTGAAAGGAAGAATCCAATGAAAATTGCACTGATCTCCATGGAGATTATCCCCGGTCGCCCGGATCTCAACGCTGCGGCCATGGCGGAGCGCATTCGTGAAGCGAAGGATGCACACGCGGAGCTCGCTCTCTTTCCTGCGCTCAGTCTTTCCGGCCTCTTTCTCGGCAATGTATGGAAGCAGCCATCCTTCGCGCATGACTGCACGGTCTACGCCGAGGAGATCGCCGCTGCGGCGGACGGCATCACCGTCATTTTCGGCAACGTTGCCGCAGGCGGAGAGGGCTGCTGCGGGCTCTCGCGCACGCTCCTGCACGCGCGCGACGGCGTCCTGCGCGAGGTCGCACGCCGTCCGCTCCATGGTGCGGGCACGCGTTTCTCTCCGCTCCTCTACGAGCTGCCGGGGGCGCACGTGATCCTCGCCGCCGACGCCAGCCCCTTTCCGCTCTGCTTTGAGGCACGCACCCTCGCCAAGACAGCACAGGAACAGCGTGCCGTGCTCCTCTACGTCAACGCACTCGGCCTTCAGGACAAGGGCAAGACCGTCTACACCTTTGCGGGCAGTGCACAGGCATTCCGCGCAGACGGTGCGCGTACGCTCATCACGCCCGCCTACAAGGACGGCGTGACCATCGTTGACACGGCAGCACTCCCCGCCCCTGCCGACAGACTCGCAGAGCCTGCCATCGCCCCCATCTACCGCACGCTCCGCTACGCCGTACGAAAATTCCTCGCGCGCATCCACATGAAGCGCGTCGTCATTGGCATCTCGGGAGGCATCGACTCCGCCGTCGCCGCCGCACTCTACGTCGATGCCATCGGCGCGGAGAACGTCCTGCTCGTCAACATGCCGAGCAAGTTCAACTCCGCAACGACAAAGGGGCTTGCCGCCCAGCTCGCAAAGAATCTTGGCTGCCGGCACATGATCGTTCCCATCGAGGAGAGTGTCTCATACACGGCAAAACAGCTCAGCGAGATCCCCATCGAGGGAGCAGCTGCGGCTCCCGGTGAGCATCTGACGATCTCCTCCTTCGTCCGCGAGAACATGCAGGCGCGCAACCGCAGCGGCCGCGTCCTCGGGACGATCGCCGCTGCATGGGGTGCCGGCTTTACTTGCAACGGGAACAAGGCGGAGACCACCGTCGGCTACGCGACCCTCTACGGCGACCTCGCAGGCTTCCTCTGTGCGCTCGCCGATCTCTGGAAATATCAGGTCTATGACCTCGCACGCTACCTGAACGAGAACGTCTACAGGCGCGAGGCCATCCCGCAGGGCATCATCGACATCGTGCCGAGTGCGGAACTCTCCGATGCACAGAATGTGGACGAGGGCAAGGGCGACCCCATCCACTATCCGTATCACGACTACCTCTTCCGTGCCTTCGTCGAGGCGGATCGGAATCCGGAGGACATCCTCACACACTATGCGGACGATGACCTCGAGGCCTATATTGGCTGTGAAAAGGGGCTCGTCAAGACGTACTTCCCCACGGCAGAGGACTTCATCGCCGACCTCGAACACTGGTGGGGCATCTATCGGGGCATGGCCGTCGCGAAGCGCATCCAGTCGCCGCCCCTCCTCTCCGTCAGCGGGCACGCCTACGGCAGCGACTATCCCGAGTCCCAGATTGGTGCATACGAGACCATCGCCTATCGCGCATTGAAAGAGAAGCTGCTCGGAAAATAAATATTGACAGTACCTCTATGGGGTGTTGTACGAAGTCGTTTTGACTCGTTCAACACCCTTTGTTTTGTCAAGACGCTCAAAGCGCCCCCTACATCTTCATCGTTGAGAGATTTTCTCATTTACAAGATTCAATTTTTGTGCTATTCTCAATACAAATGAAAGGATGGTGCAAATATGCACGCAAAAAAATTATTTCCACGACTTCTGCTCACCCTCGCACTCGCCATGATGGCACTGGTCGCTGTCGGCTGCGGCGGAGGAGGCACAGGCGGCGACAAGGCAGCCGACACGAAGAAAACCGTGACGGTCACAACTTCATTTTTGCAGGATATGACAAAGCAGCTCGCGGGCGACTATGTGAACATCGAGCTGATCATCCCCGCAGGTGAGGATCCGCATCTCTACGTCGCGCAGCCCGCCGACCTTGAGAAGATCAAGAAGGCGGATCTCCTCCTCTACCACGGTCTGCACTTCGAGGGCAAGATGGCAGAGGTGCTTGAGAAGAAGGGGGTCGCGGTGACAAAGAACTTCGCGGATGCAAACATCAACTACATGGAGGAGGACGGCAAGAAGATTGTCGATCCGCATTTCTGGTTCGATGTCGAGCTCTACAAGCAGGCGACGGAAGCGGCGGCAGCCGAACTCATTAAGCTCGTTCCCGCACACGAGAAGGAGATCCAAGAGAATCTGAAGAAGTATCTCGCAGACCTCGACGCGCTCGATGCGGAGATCACACAGAAGATCGCACAGATTCCCGAGGGTCAGCGCAACCTCGTCACGCCGCACGACGCATTCAACTACTTCTCCCACCGCTACCACGTGAATGTCATCGCACCGCAGGGGGTCAGCACGGATTCCGAGGTTGCGAATGCCGACATCGAGAAGACAGCAAACTACATTGTCGAGCACAAGGTCAAGGCGGTATTCGCCGAGAGTACGACGAACCCAGAGCGCATGAAGAAGCTGCAGGAGGTCTGCAGGACGAAGGGCTTCGATGTCGAGATTGTTGGCGGTGAGGGCAATGAGCTCTTCTCGGATTCTCTCGCACCCGAGGGCCAGAAGGGCGATACCTATATCACGATGTACCGCAGCAACATCGATCTGATTGTTTCGCACCTGAAATAAACATCGCTGGAAGGGACGCAGAATGGAAGGAACGAACAGCGTCATACATATCGAAGATCTCACAATGGCATACCGCGATACCCCCGTGCTCTGGGACATCGACCTCGACGTGCCGGAGTGCGTGCGCTGTGCGATCGTAGGACCGAACGGCGCGGGCAAGTCCACCCTGCTGCGGGGCATCCTCGGGCTGCTAAAGCCCGTCTCGGGGGCAGTGCGTCTCTGGGGAAAGCCACTCTCCGCCGTGCACAAGCAGATCGCCTATGTGCCGCAGCGCGGCTCGGTACACTGGGACTTCCCGACGACGGTCTTCGATGTCGTACTCATGGGACGATATGCGCATCTGGGACTTGTACGCCGCCCCGGGAAGGAGGATCGCGCACTTGCGATGGAGGCACTCGACAAGATGAAGATGGCAGACTTCGCCGACCGTCAGATCTCTGAACTTTCTGGCGGACAGAAGCAGCGCGTCTTCATCGCACGCGCACTCGCGCAGGACGCACAGCTCTACATCATGGATGAGCCGCTTGCAGGCGTTGATGAGACGACGGAACGCATCATCATGGACAAGTTCATGGATTTACAAAAAGAAAAGCGCACCGTCATCGCCGTCCACCACGATCTCAGTACGCTTGATGCCTATTTCGACTATCTCGTCGTGCTGAACCGCACGGTAAAGGCATCGGGCTATCTCACAGGCATCGATAAGGAGGCGGCACTCGCGCGCGCCTACCGCGTGAAGGAGTGAGCGATGGACATTCTGACGAACTACACCTTTCAGATCGTCGCGCTCGGCAGCGTTCTCCTCGCCGTCGCCGCCGCCCCCGTCGGCGCATTCAGCGTCTACAAGGGGCAGAGCCTCATCGGCGATGCAATCGGGCACTCGACCTTCCCCGGCATCATCCTTGCCTACATGGCATTCGCGACACGCAGCCCCGTCATCCTCCTCGCGGGAGCAATTCTGGCAGGTGCGGCAAGCTACGCGCTCATCCAGCTCGCGCACAGGGACAAGCGTCTGGGGCTCGATGCAAATCTCGCAATCTTCCTCTCGGGCTTCTTCGGTCTTGGTATGGCACTCAAGAGTTTTATCCAAGGAAATCCCGACTACGCGGGCGCGTCACAGGCGGGACTCGGGACGTACATCTTCGGACAGGCGGCGTACATGCTCGAGGCGGATGTCCTGCTGATCGCCGCCATCTCCGCCCTCGTGCTCACACTCCTGCTGCTCTTTTACAAGGAGCTGAAACTCTTCGTCTTTGACGCGGAGTATGCCGAGGTCGTCGGACTGCCCTGCCGCCTGCTGAACCTTCTCCTGCTCGTCATGACGATTGCCGTCATCGGCATCGGGATCAAGGCGGTCGGCGCAATCCTCATCAGCTCCTTCCTCATTATCCCCTGCGTTGCGGCAAATCAGTGGTCGAACAACTTTGCACGCGTGCTCCTGCTGAGCAGTCTCATCGGTGCGGTCTCCGCGCTCGTCGGAACGTACATCAGCACGCTCGAACAGGGAATGTCAACAGGACCGTCCATCATCCTTGTCGCCTCGCTGATTGCCTTTTTTTCGATTGTTTTCGGGACAAAGGGCATCCTCGGCAGCGTGTTGAAACGGAGGCGCACACATGGATGATGCACTGCTCGTACTCCTGCTGACGGCGGCAACGTGCGCACCGCTCGGCGTATTCCTCATCCTGCGCCGTCTCTCCATGATGGCGGACGCAATCAGTCACACGGTACTGCTCGGCATCGTGCTTGCCTTCTTCCTCACGCATGACCTCGGCTCGCCGTGGCTGCTCTTCGGGGCGGCACTTATGGGTGTCGTCACGGTGTCGCTTGTCGAACTGCTCGGCAAGACGCGCCTTGTCAAATACGACGATGCGATCGGTGTCATCTTTCCCCTGCTTTTTGCGCTCGCCGTCATTCTCATCAGCAAATATGCGGGGAATGCCCACCTCGATACCGACATGGTGCTCATGGGCGAAGTCATCTATGCAGGGCTGAACACGGTCGGGATCGGCGGCCTGGAGATTCCCGCTGCCGCGCTCAAGATGGGCGGGCTCGCCCTCCTGATTGCAGTGTTTATCACCGTGTTCTACAAGGAGCTCAAGGTCTCCGCGTTTGACGGCGAATACGCACGGCTCATCGGTGTACCGACAGGCATCCTCTTCTACGCCTTTATGTCGCTCACCTCGCTCACGACCGTCGCGGCATTCGACGCGGTCGGTGCGATTCTCGTCATCTCGTTTTTCATCGCCCCCGGTGCGGCGGCTCTGCTCTTTACAAAGCATCTGTCGCACACGCTCCTTCTCGCCCTCCTCGTCAGCATGGCAAACTCCGCGCTCGGCTACGCGCTTGCCGTGCATATGAACGCCTCGATTGCAGGGCTGTGCGCGGTCATAAATATGCTTGTCTACCTGCTTGCCCTGCTCATGGGGCCGAAAGGGGCAGTCACGACTTACATCCGCCGCAAAAGAAGTATGCAGCAGATGCAGCGCGACCTCTTCCTGCTCCACATCGGCAGACACACGGCAGAACGCGTTGAGAGTGCAGAAAACCACGCGAACGAGATTGGCGACCATCTGAAATGGGATGCGTCGAAGGTGCGCCGCGTCAGCCGCGAGCTGATCGATCAGCACCTCCTCCATCGCGCGGGCAGCTACTATCTGCTGACCGATACGGGGGCGGCGGCGTACAAGGCGCTCTGCGAGCGATATTTCATCTAAGACAATGCCGCCGATATGACGAACCGCCGAAGACCATCCAATCGAGTAGGAGGCGGTGATTAGCCGCCGTCCTCTCACACCACCGTGCGTACCG
>CAUTTS010000092.1:0-8340 GCA_963541465.1 uncultured Selenomonas sp. | reverse complement strand
TGAAAAGAGGGCTGCTGTACGAAGACAAATTTGCCTTCGTGCAACAGCCCCTTTTTTTCCGCTCTGTCTATTTCGATCAGATCGGCTTGATTCCATACTGTGCAGCCTGTGCGGACTCGACGGCCTGATGTGCTAGGTCAATCGAGAGCCCGAGGGTGCGCATGATCTTGTCGGGGTTGTGGAAGCCCATGCCGTTCTCGGCAGCGACCCAATCCCAGTACCACTGTGCTTCGCGGAGCTTCGCACGGGCATCTTCGAGCGATGCATCGGGCACGCCCGCATCCATCGCGGCCTTGATCGTGAGATGTGCCTTTGCGACCGACTGTCCCGCGATGCGCTGAACCTTAAAGGTATTGTCATGGATGGTCTTGACGCGGGCGACCAGAGTCTCCTCGCTCTCATCATGACACTTCAGACATGCTTCCTTCGTGTACTTCAGCGGACTCGACATCCAGTGCGAGGTGTACTTCTTGCCTCCGTCACGCATATAGGGCATGTGGCAGTCCACGCAGGTAACACCGGCGTCGGCATGAACGCTCGTCGCCCACGTCTCGAATTCCGGATGCTGCGCCTTGAGCATCATCGTCTTGGAGTCGGGATGCATCCAGTCCCCCTTGAATCCGCCCGCCTGTCCGGTCTGATAGAACTTGTACTCGGACTCGGCATCGAGGCCGTTGTCGTACGGATGGTTCACGCGTCCGTCCTCAGCGGTGAAGTAGTACTCCGTATGGCACTGCGCACAGACATAGGCGCGCATATCATTATGTGATGCGGCATTGACGTCAACACCACGGCGTGCCATCGCCTCGACGAAGCCCTGCTGATAGACGCGCAGCTGCATCGTGTCGGGATCGTGGCAGGTGGAGCAGCCAAACCACTCATCGTCGGTGATGGGAGCCGCAACTTCATCAAACGGCTTCGATGCATACGCCCATCCACCTTCTTTGAAGTACACATCATAAACATACGAACCCTTGCACTGTAGACAACTCCCCTTCTGTCCCGGAAGCCTCTTCGTATGCAGGAGATCGTAGCCCGCATACGTATGCCCGCGGTCATCGTCATACTGAAGGGCAAATTTGTAGCCCTTGAAGTTCTCGAGCATCTCGGGCTGGTGTTCGAGATGGGAGTTGCCTTCCATACTTCCGCCGTAGCCCGTGGGCGACGGAGTTTCCTCATTGTTTTTCATGAAGGAATTGTACTGGAGCGGATAGGCATCCTTATAGGCCTCTTTGCCGATCTTGGCTTCCGTTCCGCCTTGGATGGCGACCAGCTTCACGCTATCGTCATTCGGCTGCGCACCGATACGAACGGCAACGAATCCAAAGAACAGGGCACAGACGCCGGCAACACCCGCAATGATTTTCTTTCTGTTACTCAACTCTTATCCCCCCTTCTAAAGGATTGGAACCATGTGGAATCCGGCTGTGACACTTCGTGCAGGTCGCACTTCCGTCCTTGCCCTTATCCACGCATACATTGCCCATTGTCGAGCTGTGACAGCGCAGGCAGTTGCTGTTGACGATATCCCGCCCATGATCCGAGATCTTGATGTGCACGGGGTAGTCGTTCAGCACCTGATGCAGCGTATCGTGCATACCGGTCTGCCCTTTTTCAATGTAGTAAATGGCGACATTCTCGTGCGGCAGATGGCACTCCACACAGGCAACATTCGCATGGGTCGACATGGCATGTGTCGCCGCTTCGTGCTTCATGGCGTGACAGGTTCCGCAGAATTTCGGTGATGCCGACGCCTTGTCCATGACCATACCGCCCGCAACGACGATGATGCCCAGAACAAATGCGCCGATGACGCAGCGGAGTGTGTTCTGCTGCACGAACTCCTTCAAATTCATGTGTCCTTCCTCCCTTCTATGATTTCTTACCGAGCGGATCTTCCGCGTCACCCCCTTTGGCAGGACTTACCGTCTGCCGTGCCGCAACGAGACCGCCGATTGTCACGAGCACACAGGCGAGCCACAGGAGCGATATACCGGGCTTCGTGCTGATGGAAGCCGTCACCGGCATCGCCATCTCCTCCGCCAAGGAGGGCAGAATCTCCAGCCGTATATCACGCTCATCCGCAGATACACCTGTGAGGCGTATGCGGAATTTTCCATCCATCACATCGATCGGGCGGGATGTCCCTCCCGTATCGGTGGCAAGTATCGTTGGTTCGACCGTATCCACTGCCTCTCCGTCCGTCAGCTCGATCTGCGCTGTGACGAGGGTCTTTCCGCCGCCCTGCGGTTCAAAGGATACCCCCTCATAGCGGTAGGCATAGTCGTTGATGCCCATAACCGTCCTGCCGCGCCGCAGGATCATCTCGTCATGCTCTGCCGTCGTCGGCGTTGGAGCGATGTAGATATCTCCGGCGAGACTTCTGGCAATCGCGGGCTCACGTGCTGCATCCTCGCCGCTCCCGCGCAGTTTCGTGACTGCTTCGGTGGGCGTTCCGTCCACCTCGTAGCGATAGGACTTTTCCTTGCCATTTTCGGCAAAATCCTGTCCGCGATAGACCACCGTGTGTCCGTAGACCTCCTGCGGAACATCCGGCGTCAGATCAACGGAGGTCGTCTGACTGCCACTGCCCGAGAGGATAAAGGCGAGAAGCGCCATGCCTGTACCGACGTGAGCCAGCAGTCCGCCAACACCGATCTGATGCCGACGATAGGTCTCAGCAGCCGCTGCTGCCGCAAAGAGCGCAAAGGATGCCAGAAGGACGGAGGGGATGTCCGTGACGCCGACCGCCCCCGCTGCAACACCGCCAAGAACGGTGAGAGCGAAGATCCAGTAGGGACGCTTCCCCATCGTTCCGTTCCACGACATGAGCGAGCCGAGCCCCATCAAAAGGGCAAGCACAATGGCAATCGGCAGGGTCGTCCGCACGTAGTAGCTCGTATCCACCGCCGCACTCTCACCCATGAGCCCCGAGATCAGCGGCATCGACATACCGAAGAACACGAGAACGGTGATAAAGACGAGGAGCAGCATGCCGAGCAGAATGAGGAAGCTGCGGCTGCGGTGCTCGCTGTAGACTGCCCCCTGTGGAAGACGATCCATCTGACGCACAAGGACGATGAGTCCAAAGAGCAGGATGATGCCATTCGCAAGGGCAATGTAAAAGCCGATGTCCGATCCCGCAAAGGAGTGTACGGAGAAGTCTCCGAGGATACCGCTGCGGGTCAGGAACGTCCCATAGAGAACGAACGCATAGGAGAAGACCGCCGCGAGATGGACGAGATAGAATGCGCCGCGCCGCGTACGTGCGACGGCAATCAGATGGAGCAGGATACAGGAGAGCAGCCACGGTACGAGCGAGGAGTTCTCCACGGGATCCCAGCCCCAGTAGCCGCCCCAGCCGAGCACCTTGTATGCCCAGTAGCCGCCGATAAAGATGCCTGCGCCGAGAAACGACCACGCGATGAGCGTCCAGCGGCGCATCGGTGCGAGAAAGCCCCCGCCTGCGGGGCTGCGCATCATGCTCTCAAGCGAGTAAACAAAGGGAACAGCGAGGAGTGCATAGCCGATGAAGATGATCGGCGGATGAACGGCCATCCACGGATCCTGCAGCAGCGGGTTCATCCCGTACCCGTCGGGCATGATATGCTCGGCGGGGGTAAAGGGACTCTTGATGAAGACGAGAATGACGAGCATTGCCGTCAGGAGATGATAGATGATCCGCCCCGTCGCCGTCAGACGGTTGGTGCAGACCATATACGTACCAACAAGTGCGTGAATGAGGAGCCAGAGGAGGAACGAGCCCTGCTGCCCTGCCCAGAATGCCGAGATCT
Organism: uncultured Selenomonas sp.; assembly: GCA_963541465.1. GTDB lineage: Bacteria > Bacillota > Negativicutes > Selenomonadales > Selenomonadaceae > Centipeda. Next base: position 4,546 of record CAUTTS010000092.1, on the reverse strand, counting down.
TGTAGATCAGCGGGAGATCGATGGAGGAGTAGCTCGCCACATACGAGTAGCTGAAATCATTGGACAGGATAACGGCAAAGAGAACAGCTGATGCACCGACGGCAGCAAGTCCTGCGAGGATGGCAGAGATGCGGCTGCCGCAATCACTGCCCTTGGCATCAAAGAACACTGCACTGAGTGCAAAGAGAAGAACAAAACCTAAGAGTACCGTACCGATCATGCGCGAGCCTTTCCTTTTTCTTCCTCATATTTGGACGGGCATTTGATGAGCAGCTTATCCGCTGCAAAGGCATCGCCCGTATATTTTCCGATGGCGACAACGTGATATGCGTCGTCGAACGTATCCGGCTTGGCGCCCTTATATCGTACGAGCATCGTCTCTCCCGTCTCCTCATCGGCGATGGAAAAGACAAAATGTCCGTCCTCCATGTGCGGGGCAACCGTGTCGTCGGGGATGCCCTTGACCTGCACATTGCGCTGTGCGGCGCGCGCATCTGCTACACTGACGTACGGCGTGACCGAGTCGGCAAAGAAGTAGCCGGCATAGCCGATAAATCCCAGAATCAGAATGAGGAAAAAATATTTACGCATTGGGTTCCCCCCGTTTCATCAGCCAAATGTAGATCAGTGTCATATCAATCAATGAAAGCACGAGTGTCCCGAGCATCACTGCATCCATGTCGATGCGTCCTGTCTCATTGAGGACGGGTGATGGATGGAGAGAGAAGAACATCCGCGGCAGGATAAAGACCAGAAAAGGAACAGCGATAAAGGAGAAGAGCGCATACACGGCGGAGGAGGATGCGCGGGCACGTTCGTCCCGCATCGTCATGCGCAGCGTCACGTATGCGGCGTAGATCAGCAGGAGGACGAAGATCGTCGTCTGCCGGGGATCCCAGTTCCAGTAGGCACCCCATGTCAGCTTGGAAAAGACAGCTCCACTCACCGTCGCCATGAGGGTAAAGATCAGTCCGAGAATGGCTGAGCGGGCGCTCTTTGCGTCATAGCGCAGCTCCCGTGTCTTCAGATAGCGTGCGCCCCAGTAGGCAGCACCAAAAAATGCGACGACGGCGACCCATGCCGTTGGAATGTGAAAGAATGCGATGCGCACATAGTTCCCCAGCCCTTCGGCGGGCGGAACGATGAAGAACACAGCACCGAGCGATGCGAGTGTCAGCACGGCAATCACTCCGACAAGCATTAAGACTCCTATCTAACTCTCGATCCAGAGAGAATCAAACAGCATCGATGCCCCCACCGTGAGCATCATATCGTAGAGTGCGATACCGCCAAGGAGTGCCGGCTCTCCTCCACCCGCCGAGAGAGAGATCGCAGGCAGGAGAATCGGCAGCATCGACGGAAGCAGGAGCACGGGAACGAGCCCACCGCGTACGCTTGCCCCTGCGGCGACCGCCGCAAGGAGCGTATCCGCCGCCGCCATGCCCCAAAGTCCCAGAAGCAGTGTCCCGAGAAAAACGGCATTGAGGACAAGCGGTGCATCCATCAAAATGATCACAAGGGGCAAGGTAATGACAGCAAGCACGATGAGTGTGACGAGATGCGCTGCCATCTTGCCGAAGAGCACGGCCTGTGCCGGAACATAGATCCGAAGGAAAAGCAGTGTTCCCGCGGCCTCCTCCTCGGCAAAAAGTCGTTCTCCCTGCAGCGTCGCTGCAAAGAACAGGACAATCCAGAACAGCGCTGCGGCAAGACGGACATCCATCGTCCCCCACGCAAGCGACATACTCATGAACGCGATCACCGTGAGTGCGAACATCCCCATCGTGACATACCCCGCACGGTGGCGTACGCCGTCACGCAGTTCCTTAGCAGCAACGTGCAGAACTATCGGTAAGATCGATGCACGCATCCGCCGCCTTCCTTTCCTCCGGTTCATTCGTCGCCCACAGGATGAGGCGTCCGCGCTCAGCTGCATGCCGCGCCTCCGTGGTGAGCAGCTCTCGTCCGTGCACATCGAGGGCAAGTCCCGGCTCATCGAGGAGCCAGATGGGTGCGTCTGCTCCGAGGAGAACGGCAAGACGTACACGCTGACGCATGCCCGTCGAGAGTTCCCCCGCCATGCGCGGCAGCACCTCAGACGACAGTCCCACACGCTCCAAGAGTCCTTCCAGCAATCCATCCGCTGGGCAGATCCCGCGTGCGGAGAGAAAGAAGGTCAGATTCTCACGTACGGAAAGGCGGGTATACAGCTCCATCTCGGGTGTCGCCATCGCGAGAATGCGGCGATAGTCCGCTCCACAGATCGACTTGCCATCCAGTGTCGTCTCAATCTTCCCTTTCGTTGGAAGGATCAGACGACCGGCGAGACGGAGCAGCGTCGATTTGCCGCTCCCATTCCCCCCTGCAACGGAGGTAATGACGCCGGCATGAAAGGAACATGTCAGCTGCCGCAGAATTTCATGGGATCCGAAGCTGTGACTGACTTGATTAAAGGAGATTTCAACCATATTCATTCCTTCCATAACTTTGATTTATTTTAACACGTATCTGAATAGAATATGAAATACTTTTTTTGTATAAAATATTTTTATGTGTGTAGACTATTTCAAAAATGAATTCAGTTCATATCGCGTGATTATTGAAGAAAAAGAAGTATCCGAACGCTTCTCGTCACGTTTCGAATACTTCTTCTCATTTTCAACGATATATAATATTTATCACACAGCTGTGATCTTCTTTACATCTCCTTATTTTTTCGTACGCATTTCTCCAAAGACGGCAGACATGGGCATCCGGTCAAGCTCCGTATCAATGGCGGCAACATCCCCTGCCGAAAGCCGAATATCGGCGGCTCCTGCATTCTCCACCAGCCGCGCACGTTTGCGCGTTCCCGGGATCGGCACAATATACGGCTTTTTGCAAAGCATCCACGCGAGTGCAATCTGTCCGCTCGTCGCCCCCTTCTCTTCCGCGAGCGTACGCAGGAGTGCGCGGAGCTCCGCGTTCTCCGCCATCGCCGCGGGGCTGAACTGCGGCATACGCGCACGCATATCTCCCTCTGCAAAGACCGACGTCCTGTCATACGCCCCGGTCAACACGCCGTTGGCAAAGGGCGAAAACGCGACAAAGCCGATCCCCAGTTCTTCGAGAACGGGAAAAATCCGCTCATGCGTACGCGCCATCATGGAGTAACGATTCTGCACGGCAGTCAGCGGACAAATGGCATGCGCACGGCGAATATCCTCCTCTGAGGCCTCCGAGATCCCCCAGTGAAGAATTTTTCCTTCCTTTATCAGGTCTGCCATCACGCCCGCGACCTCCTCGGCAGGGATCTTCGGATCGACGCGGTGCTGATAGAAGAGATCAATGTGATCTGTCCCCAGTCTCTGCAGAGAAGCCTCCACCGATGCACGGATCACCGCAGGGCGTGCATCGGGGACGATGGGGCTTTTGCCCTCTTTCAGCAGGCTCATATCGAAATGGATCCCGAACTTCGTCGCGAGGACGACCTTGTCACGATAGGGCGCAAGTGCCGCCCCGACAAGTTTTTCATTGTCATGCGGATCATCGGGCGTACCATATACCTCCGCCGTGTCAAAGAGCGTGATGCCCATATCTACAGCAGCGGCGATCAGCTCGCGCATCTCCTTCTTGTCGGCGGGCGCACCATAGCTCTGGCTCATCCCCATGCAGCCAAGTCCAACGGACGAGACCGTGAGATTTCCCAGTTTACGATAGTTCAATGTAAATCCTCCCTATATAGACGCCGAAGAAGTATGCTTTTTTATTATACCATAGGAACTACATTATTTTAACATTACATCTCAAGCCGTGTATTTCGCCTACTCTTTTTCTCTCAGTTCTCCATATTATACATATTCTACGTCTTTTTCAATCTTTTAGGGGTCAAATTAGGGTCACAAATGAAATTGAAGTGGTAAACCATAACTGGACACAGAGTGGGCAGAAAATGGACACTACTTGCAGTATCCAGTGCACAGCCAAACGACGAGCCATGCCATTTGCACAACTCGTCGTTTTCTCGCAGCAGACATTCAAAAAGGCAGATCATCTTCATCATACGGCTCCATAACCTGGCGATACAGAGACTCGTCGGCAAGATCCTCAGGAGGTGCTGACTGGCCGCCGTTGTAGCGACGTGGCGACAAGAACTCAACCATTGCCGCGACGATCACTGTATAGTGACGTGCCTCTCCGTTGGTTTTGTCAATATACGTGCCGGTGTCCAGCCGCCCCCGCACGTTGACGAGCTGTCCTTTGCCCAGGTACTTCTTGCAGGATTCAGCTACTGCACCCCATACTTCAATCTTGAAGTAATTGACCGGATATTCTCCACGCTCATCTTTCTTAAAGCTTTTTCGCACGGCAAGCGGAAAATGGACAACCGTTTTTCCGCTCGGGGTCGTATACTCACGCACGTCAGCACCGAGTCGGCCGCTCACTATAATGATGTTCATTATGTTCCTCCTATCAAATCCTCATGAATCGTTATGATGATTCTATGATGTATACTCAAACTTCGCAGATAAATAACGTACTGCAAGCCTTGAAACATCTAGCTTTC
>CAUTTS010000091.1:0-8369 GCA_963541465.1 uncultured Selenomonas sp. | reverse complement strand
ACAGCTTTTCCAAGACAGATTATGAGGCAACCTTCATGCGGATGAAAGAAGATGCCATGAAAAATGGTCAGTGAGAGAAGCGGCATAAGAAGACGTCGGAAAGAAACCAATAAGGGCACACGAATAAGGGCGAGCATTGCAATCGTCCTTATTCGTGTGCCCTATTTCTGTAGAGGTGCAAGTTTTCGTTACCGTTGTTTCGCCGATCTGCCCCTATACGAAAAGATGGACTGTTGCACAAAGATAAATTTACCTTCGTGCAACAGTCCCGTTTTTGTATGCGGTTTTCTGCCGCCCCTAATCCCGCAGCAGCATCAGTGCATCGGGGGGAAAGCAGATGCGCAGGGATGCATTTTCGCTCACACGGAGCGTCTCCCATGCGGGCTTGTCTACCTCCCAACGCACGAGATGCGCACCGTCTGCAAAGCGGAGCATGACGATCATGCTGAAGGTGCTCTCGATGGTCTCTACGATCTGTGCGGGAAAGACGTTCTCGCCGTCTTCCTGCACGGGGACGAAGTAATGTGCGCGGATGGCGATGTGGTGCGCATCCGTCACATCGTCTGTGACAGCGAGCGTGATGCCCCAGTCGGTCGCCTCGATATGCGCCGCGTCGAGGCGACGGGCGGCGGAGATGTTCTTGCATCCTGTGAGGCGTGCACCCGCACATGTGCCGGGACGGCGGAAGAGCTCATGCCGATCCATCGGGGGCGTGAGCTGTCCGCGGTCGACGGTTGCGATCTCCTGCGCGATGCGGAATGCCTCGTCGCGGTCATGTGTGACGAGGATCGCCGCGATGTTTTGTCCCATGAGGATCTCGCGCAGCGCTGTTTCGATCTGCCACTTGAGATGGGTGTCGAGGGCGGAGAGCGGCTCGTCGAGGAGCAGGACATCCGCGCCGCGTGCGAGGATGCGCGCAAAGGCGACGCGCTGCTGCTGACCGCCTGAGAGCGCCGATGGACGTGCATCCTCAAGCCCTTCCAGAGAGAAGCGCGCCACGTTCTCAGCGAGAATTCGCTCCTTTTCCTCACGCGATCCGTCCAGTGCAAAGATGATGTTCTCGCGGACGGTCATATTCGGAAAGAGCGCGTAGTTCTGAAAGAGGTAGCCGACGCTGCGCTCCTGCGGCGGGAGGTTGACGCCCACGCTGCTGTCGTAGAGCGTGCGGCCGTTGAGGACGATCTGTCCGCGATCCGGGGTCTCAAGCCCCGCGATGCACTTCAGCGTCATGCTCTTGCCGCTGCCCGACGCACCGAGCAGGGCGAGCGTTGTATCCGTGAGCGTAAAATTCGCGCAGAGCGTGAAGTCACGCAGGCGTTTTTCGATGTTGACGACGAGGTTCATTCACGCACCTCCCGTTTGAGATAGAGGTTCATCGCTCCGATAAAGAAGAGTGAGAACAGGGAGATGATGATGGCCCAGCGAAAGGCGAGGTCGTAGTCATTTGCCTGCACCGCCGCATAGATGGCGGTGGACATGGTCTGCGTGCGCCCCGGGATATTGCCCGCGAACATGATGGTCGCACCGAACTCGCCGAGGGCGCGGGCAAACGAGAGGACGAGCCCCGCGAGGATGCCGTGCCGTGCGTTCGGCAGGATAATGCGCCAAAAGATGCGCCCGTTGCTGACACCGAGCGTCTGCGCCGCATGGACCATGCTGTTGTCGAGTGCCTCGAAAGCACCGCGTGCAGTGCGGTACATGAGCGGCAGGCTCACGATGACCGCAGCGATGACCGCTGCACGCCAGGTAAAGACGAGCGGCAGGTCGATGGCGAGGAGGGCGCTTCCGATGGCACTGCGCTTTCCGAGAAAGAGCAGGAGGAAGAACCCGACGACGGTCGGCGGCAGGACGAGGGGCAGGGTGATCACGGCATCGGCAATGGTCGCCGCGATATGGCTGCGGATACGCATCACACCGTAGGCGAGCCCAATGCCGACGAAGAAGGTAACCACTGTCGCCAGTCCCGCCACCTCCAGGGAGATGATGAGCGGAGAGAATGTTTCGTCCGCCATTATTCCACTTTGAATCCGTATTTCTCAAAAACCGTGGCAGCCTTGTCCGTCTGGAGGAAGGCGAGGAACTCCTTCGCCGCCAGCTCATTCTTCGAGTCCTTCAGCACGGCGGCGGGGTAGACGATGGGCTTATGTGTGTCGGCAGGGGCAATGGCGGCGACCTTCACCTTGTCCGAGATGGCGGCATCCGTCGCATAGACCACGCCGCAGTCCGCGTCGCCCGTCTCGACCCATGAGAGCACCTGACGGACATCGGAACCGTAGACGGCACGCGCCTTGACCTCATCGAGGATGCCGAGCTTCGTAAATACCTCCTCGCTGTACTGTCCGACGGGAACGCCCTTCGGCTCACCGAGGGCGATGTGTGCGACCTGCGGGTCGAGCACTGCCTTGAAGTCGGGGAGGTTCAGCTTGCTGTCCTTCGCCGTAATGAGTACCACATCGTTGACGAGCAGATTGACGCGCGTACCGTCCGCGAGGAGCTTCTTCTCGTCGAGCGCATCCATCTGCTTCTGTGCGGCGGAGACGAAGACATCGGCGGCTCCGCCGTTCTCGATCGCCTGCTGGAGGGCACCGCTGCTGCCGAAGTTGTAGACGATATGAACCTCTTTGTTGTTCTCCTCGTACATTGCGCCGAGTTCCTTCATCGCGTCCGTGAGGCTCGCCGCCGCGGAGACCTGCAGCTCGATGGGACTCTCCTGCGGCGTCTCCATCTTGTTCGCGCTGTTGCCGCCGCCAACGCAGCCGGCGGTGAGCAGTGCCGTGCCCGCCAAGAGGGCGGTGAGTGTCTTTTTGATGTTCATGAAATCTTCTCCTTTACGTATAGGCAGGTATATCCGTTTCCAGATATACCCCGTGACGGATGCCCGTCAGGCAGAGGGTCATAGACGAATCCTTAGACGTGCCCTGCTCGGAGTGGATGAGGGAAATGCCCTCCTTCTCAGCGGACGAATGTGCCGCTCTTGCCGCCGGACTTACGCTCGAGGCGGATGTCCGTGATCTCCATGCGTTTGTCGATTGCCTTGCACATGTCATAGATCGTGAGCAGAGCCGTGCTCACGGCGTGCAGCGCCTCCATCTCGACGCCCGTCTCGCCCGTGACCTTGACCGTCGCCGCGGCATATACCGCATGGTGCGGCACCTCCTCGAGCGTGAAGTCGATGCTGCACTTGGCAAGCGGCAGCGGGTGGCAGAGCGGGATCATGTCTGCGGTACGCTTTGCCGCCATGATGCCGGCGATGCGCGCGACACCGAGGACGTCACCCTTTTTTGCCGTGCCTGCCGTGATCGCCGCATAGACCGCTTCGCTCACACAGATCCGTCCGCTTGCGATGGCCTCGCGATGCGTCTTGTTCTTGCCGCTGACGTCGACCATGATGGCGGCACCGCCCGCATCGAAATGCGTCAGTCCTGTTTCTGGCATAGCTTTCCTCCTTTCCTCTTGAAATGATTCTATCATAGCGGAATCAGCGTAGAAAATCAATCGCAATTCTGTAACATTAAACGAATCTATTTGTGGTTCAATAAAACTCATAGAGATAATTTATTTTTTGTGGTATACTTAATAAGAGAAATTCATAATTGAGAATCGTTTTACATGATATTATTTTTGCCGTGACGGCGGTCGGTGAGGGACTTTAGGAATCGCTGATAAAATGAGGTCTGCCAGATTGGCGTAGATTTTTTGTCCGATTGAGGCAGCAAACCGGACGCATAGCGAGGGCTATGTGGAGGATTTGCTAACGAAAAGCGGGCGAAAAAGATACGTCAAGATGGCTGTGCCGAATTTATCAGTGCTTCCTTACAGGAGAGCGGCGGTGTTTGCGGAATGCCGGCGAATCAAGCGGGGAGAGCAGTATGCGTGAGGTTCGTGTTCAGGATGCGGTGGGGATGGTGCTCTGCCACGACATTACGGAGATTGTGCGCGGGGAACGAAAGGGCGCACGCTTCCGCAAGGGCGATGTGATCCGTGCGGAGGATGTCCCTGTCCTTCTGCGCATCGGCAAGGAACACATCTATGTCTGGGAAGACGACCCCAACCTGCTGCATGAGAACGACGCGGCGGCGATTCTGCGCGACATCTGTCAGAGTGACTACATGGCGGCAAGCGAGCCGAAGGAAGGAAAGATTGAGCTGACGGCGACGACGGCGGGCGTGTTCGAGGTGAACGAGGATGCGCTCAACGCCGTGAACGAGATCGAGGATGTGATGATTGCGACCATCGCACAGCACATGCCGGTCAAGACGGGGACAAAGCTCGCGGGCATGCGCGTGATCCCGCTCGTCATCGACAAGACAGTGATGGAGCGGGTCCGTGAGACGGCGGGAACAGAGCCCCTGCTGCGGATTTTGCCGTATCAAAAGATGAAGGTCGGCGTGGTGACGACGGGCTCTGAGGTGTTTCACGGGCGCATCAAGGATACGTTTACGCCGGTGATCGATGCGAAGCTGCGCGCCTTCGGACTGAAGGTGGATGAACACCGTCTTTCGGATGATGGGACGGAGCACACGCGTGCGGCGATAGAGGAGCTGCTGGACGCAGGGATGGATATGGTGCTCTGTACGGGCGGGATGAGCGTCGACCCCGATGACCGCACGCCGGCAGCGATCAGAGCGACGGGCGCACGCGTGGTGACCTACGGCGCACCCGTGCTGCCGGGCGCGATGTTCCTGCTCGCCTACTACGAGAAGGATGGGCGGCAGGTGCCGATCATGGGGCTGCCGGGCTGCGTGATGTATTCGCCCGCGACGATCTTTGATATTATTCTTCCGCGCGTCGTGGCGGGCAGTGCGTGGACGCGGCGCGAGATCACGCGCCGCGGGATCGGGGGGCTCTGTATGGAGTGCAAGGTCTGCCACTATCCCATTTGTCCGTTCGGGAAGTAAGGGAGGAGACCATGCAGGATATCGAACTGGAGCAGGCCATCGAGGTGCTGCTCACGCATACGACGCCCGTCACGGAGACGGAGCGCGTTCCTCTGCTGGATGCACTTGGGCGCGTGGCGGCGGAGGATGTGTACGCGGCGTTTGACAATCCGCCGTTCGACCGCTCGCCGCTCGATGGCTATACCTTTGCGGCGGCGAGCACGGCGGACGCAAAGGCAGAGAGCCCGGTGCGCCTGTCGGTGATCGGCGAGGAGTGCGCGGGCGATTTCTTTGCCGGCACCGTCGGCGCGGGCGAGTGCATCCGCATCATGACGGGCGGCGCGATTCCTGCGGGCTGTGACTGCGTCGTGCGGCAGGAGGATGTGCGCGAGGAGGGGACTGCGATTTTCGTTCCCTTCACGTCACAGCCGTTTGAGAACTACTGCTATGCGGGTGAGGACATCAAGAAGGATACGCTGCTCCTCGCGAAGGGGCAGCGCATCCGCGCGTCGCAGATCGCGGTACTCGCGAGTGAGGGACATGCGGATGTGTGCGTCCATCGGCGCGTGCGCATCGCTGTGGCGAGCACCGGCGATGAGCTGCTGCAGCCCGGCACGCCGCTGCGCCCCGGCAAGATCTACAACAGCAATCTCTACCTCCTTGCGGGACGGCTGAAAGAGCTCGGCGCGGAGGTGACGGTGGTCGGCTCGGTGCCCGATGATGTGGAACGCGCGGCGGAGGTGATCGCCTCCTATGCAGATCGTGTGGATCTCTTTCTCACGTCGGGCGGGGTCTCCGTGGGCAAGAAGGATATCATGCACGGCGTTGTGCCCGCCCTCGGAGCGGAGCGGTTGTTCTGGCGCGTCTGCATGAAACCGGGCGCACCCGCCATTGCCTACACGCGCGGCAGGATGCTCGGCATCGCGCTCTCAGGCAACCCGTTCGCCGCCTATGCGACGTTCGAGCTGATGGCGCGTCCGGCGATTGCGCGGCTTGCAGGCGAGACGGATGTGCTCATGCCGCGCCGCCGCGCCGTGCTCGCCGACGCGTTCCCGAAGCCCTGCCACGGGCGTCGCTTCCTGCGTGCGCGCATGGAGGCGGATGGGCGCGTTTCACTGCCCGACCAGCACGCATCCGGCTCACTCTTTTCGGCGGCAGGCTGCGACGCATTCGTGGATGTGCCGGCGGGGACGCCGCCGCTGGCAGCAGGGACAGAGGTGGATGTGGTGATACTCTGATGTGACGATGCGGTGGTGATGACCCGCGCAGAACCCTCGTTACGCAAATGGTCGTGCACTTATCTGCTAAGGAAGCACTGATAAATTCAGCACCGCCATCTTAGCGCATCTTTTTTGCCCGCACTTCGTCGGAAAATCCTCCACAGAGCACCACTCTGCGTCCGGTTTTCCACCTCGTTCGGACGAAAAATCTACGCCAATCTGACGGACTTCATTTTATCAGCGATTCCCTAAATACCTGCGGATTCCAAACGCGCTTCGCTTGAACGAATAAAATCCGCAGGGGGCAGAACGTGCACTTTCCCCGTTTGCTTCACTAGGGTTTGCTCCGGGACATCACTCACTGCCTCGACGGCACATCAGCCCCTGCCTTCCCATCGGCGCATAAGAGTAATAAAGAGAGTATAGTTAGAAGGTTCATCATGCAGGATCAGTTTCAGCGGAAAATTGAATATCTGCGCATCTCCGTGACGGATTGCTGCAATCTGCGCTGCCGCTACTGTATGCCGGAGCATGGGGTCAAGAAGCTGCGCCACGCGGATGTGCTGACCTATGAGGAGATCCTGCGCGATGTGCGTGCGCTCGCAGCACTGGGCGTCCGCAAGGTACGTCTGACGGGCGGCGAGCCGCTCGTGCGGCGTGACATTACGCGCCTTGTGCGCGGGCTGAAGGAGATCCCGGGCATTGAGACGGTGGCACTCACGACGAACGGCGTCCTGCTCGCTGCGATGATGGATGAGCTGCTTGACGCAGGGCTCGATGCGGTGAATCTCAGCCTCGATACGCTCGATGGCGGGACGTTCTTTTCCATCACGCGGCGGCCGATGTTCGGCGCGGTGATGGAGGCTCTTTCGCGCCTTGCCGAGGAGGAGCGGCTCACGGTCAAGGTGAACTGCGTGCCGATCATGGGCGTAAACGACGAGGAACTCACCGCGCTCGCCGCGATTGCCCGTGCACATCCGATCGATGTGCGCTTCATCGAGCTCATGCCGATCGGCTGCGCGCGGACGGTGAACTATCGCGGTGTGCCGATGGATGAGGTACGTGCGCACCTGCAGGATGCGTTCGGCGCACTCCTGCCCGTGGGGGAGGTGGCGCACGAGGGCGCGGTTCCACAGGGGCCTGCCGCCTATGTACGTCCCGCAGGGTTTACGGGGGCAATCGGCTTTATCGATGCGATGGAGCACAAATTCTGCCACACGTGCAACCGCGTGCGCCTGACGGCGGAGGGCTTCCTGAAGCTCTGCCTCTACAGCAATGCGGGGCTTGACACGCGTGCGTTGCTGCGCAGCGGAATGTCGGATGCCCGGATCGCGGATGCCATTGCCCATGCGGTGTGGAAAAAGCCCGAAGAACATCATTTTGACATCGATCAGGAGACGCGTGACCACCGCGCCATGTATCAGGTAGGAGGCTAATATGGGAGAGATCCGGGCGCTGTGCCTCAGCGAGAAGCGCGGCACGGAAAAACAGGCGACAGACCGCGCCTTCTTTATCACGGAATACGGCATCGACGGCGACGCCCACGCAGGGGACTGGCACCGACAGGTGAGCCTGCTCGGCCTCGGCGAGATCGAGGATTTCCGTGCGCGCGGGGCAGATGTGGCGTTCGGCGCGTTCGGTGAGAACGTCGTCGCCGAGGGCATCCGCTTTAAGGAGCTCCCCGTCGGGACGCGCCTGCGCGTGGGACAGGTTTTTTTCGAGATCACGCAGATCGGGAAGAAGTGCCACAGTCACTGTGAGATCTTTCACCGCGTCGGCGACTGCATCATGCCGCGTGAGGGCGTCTTTGCGCGTGTCCTGCACGGCGGCTGGGTGACGGTCGGCGATACACTGGAGATCACGACGGAGAAGATCCCGCTCGATGCCGCCGTCATCACGGCGAGCGACAAGGGCTCGCGCGGAGAGCGCGAGGATGCGAGCGGCGCGGCGATTCGTGAGATCCTGACGGCGGAGGGCTACGAGGTCGCAGGGTACAGCATCATGCCTGACGAGCGCGAGGAACTCGAGCGTGAGATGCGGCTCTGGTCGGATCGCGGCGTCGGGCTGATCCTCACGACGGGCGGCACGGGGTTCTCCGTGCGCGACGTAACACCCGAGGCGACGCGTGCCGTGATCGACCGTGAGGCGCCGGGCATCGCCGAGGCGATGCGCGCCCTCTCGATGAAGGTGACGCCGCGTGCCATGCTGAGCCGCTCCTCCGCCGGTATATGCAAGCGCACGCTGATCGTCAATCTGCCGGGCAGCGCCAAGG
>CAUTTS010000090.1:0-8556 GCA_963541465.1 uncultured Selenomonas sp. | reverse complement strand
ATTGGGTGGGCTTCATTGGATCAGCAATTTCCTAAAAAATTTTCATGAATTATGATTAACAGGAGTATATCACAATGATGGACAGTCGGCTATATATGAATAGAAATTCTTGCATACAAAGATTGATATATATCACAGCGTTTCCATGTAAATCACAGCTTTTATCATACTATGCGAAACAATATCATTCTTTTTTATCCTTCATACTTTGTGAAAAATTCGTGGAATTGTGAGTTCAAGTCCACTTTAATCGACCTCTTCACTAAATTTCAATACTTGACAAAAATATCTGAATTATGCTAATATCACAATCAAGGTATACCTCTAGAGATTACTTAGTCGTTTCACCCTTCTGTATTTTATCTATGTAGTAGGAGGAAAAAACATGATTGTAGGCGTTGCAAAGGAAATCAAGAACAATGAGTTCCGCGTCGGTATGACTCCCTCGGGTGTTGAGGCAATGCGCCGTGCCGGTCATACGGTTCTGATCGAGGAGAGTGCCGGTGTTGGCAGCGGCTTCACGGATGCCGACTACAAGGCAGTCGGTGCCGAGATCGTCTCGGACAAGAAGGCTCTGTTTGATCGCTCTGAAATGATTGTTAAGGTAAAAGAGCCGCTGGAGTCCGAGTATGACCTCTTCCATGAGGGTCAGATCCTCTTCACCTACCTCCATCTCGCAGCAGAGCCCGAGCTCACGAAGGCACTCCTTCAGAAGAAGGTTGTCGGTATTGCCTATGAGACGGTTCTCGGCAAGCAGGGCCGCGGTCTCCCGCTGCTCGCTCCGATGAGTGAGATCGCAGGCCGTATGTCCGTCCAGATCGGTGCGCAGTTCCTCGAGAGCCGTTACGGCGGCAGCGGCGTCCTCCTCGGTGGTATCGCTGGTGTCTCGGCCGGTCAGGTCGTCATCATCGGCGGCGGCAACGTCGGTACGAACGCAGCCAAGATCGCTGTCGGTCTCGGCGCACGCGTCACGATCATCGACCTCTCGATCGAGCGTCTGCGTCAGCTCGACGATATGTTCGGCGGCCGTGTCGTCACCGAGTTCTCCTCGAGCTACAACATCGCAAAGTGGGTCAAGGAAGCTGACCTCCTCGTCGGCTCCGTCCTCATCCCGGGCGCACGTACCCCGATCCTGGTCACCGAGGAAATGATCAAGACCATGAAGAAGGGCTCCGTTGTCGTCGACGTTGCCATCGACCAGGGCGGTTCGATCGAGACGTGCGACCACTGCACGACGCATGAGAACCCGACGTTCGAGAAGCACGGCGTTGTCCACTACTCCGTTGCAAACATCCCGGGCGCTGTCTCCCGTACCTCGACGCTTGGTATCACCAACGCGACGATCTCCTATGCGGTTGACATCGCAACAAAGGGCTACAAGGCTGCCCTCCAGCAGGTGCCCGGTCTGAAGTATGGTCTCAACACCATTGACGGTCACCTCACGAACGAGGCTGTCGGCAAGGCACTGAACCTCCCGTTCAAGTCCATCGACGAGTTCCTTAAGTAATTTGTGAACTGACTGCTGAGGGGCTGTTTCACTCTCATATATTGATATGTGCTGTGAAACAGCCCCTTTTTACAAGTTTTGTTTTACAATATTTTGAAAGAAAGGCGTGAAGGCTTTATGTTTTTTAAGAAAAAAACACTGGAAGACTTCAGTGCTCAGCGCAAGGACAGCGGTATGCTCCGCACGCTGAGCACGGTGGATCTAACCTTCCTTGGCATCGGCGGCATCATTGGCTCAGGCGTGTTCGTTCTGACCGGTATCGGTGCGGCACGCTATGCGGGGCCCGGTATTGTTCTTTCCTTTATTGCAGCAGGTCTCCTCTGTATGCTCGTCGGTCTTGCCTACGCAGAGCTGGCATCGCTCATTCCGGCGGCAGGCAGCGCATACGCCTATACGTTTGCCTCGCTCGGCGAGGGCATGGCGTTCCTCTGCGGATGGTCGCTGATCATCGGCTACATCGTTACCGCGAGTGCGGTCGCCGTCGGGTTCTCCGCCTACTTCTCGGGGATGATGGCATCCCTCGGCATGGAGATACCGAAGGCACTGCTCACAACGATGCCGGAGGGCGGTATCATCAATCTGCCCGCCGTCGTCATCACGCTCATCCTCGGCGTCATCCTCGCTCATGGCACGAAGGAGAGTTCGCGTCTCAACACGATCCTCATCTCGCTCACGCTGTGCGCGATCGTCGCCTACGTTGTGGTTACGTCGCCCCATGCCGTAGCGGCGAACCTCGATCCGTTCCTCCCGTTCGGTGCCGGCGGCATCATGGCGGGCGCAGCGGTTGTGTTCTTCTCCTTCATGGGATTCGATACGGTCGCAACCTCCGCCGAGGAGTGCAAGACGCCGGAGAAGAGTCTCCCGATCGGCATCATCGCATCGGTCTTTGTCTGCCTCTGCATTTACTCCGTTGTGGCACTTGTCCTCACAGCGACGATCCCCTACACGGATCTCGACCGCGCAGATCCTGTTGCCTACTGCCTGCGTCTCATTGGCTACACGAGCCTCGCAAACCTCGTCACGGTCGGTATCCTCTTCGGTATGATCACGACCCTCATCGTCTACATCTTCGGTCAGGCACGCGTCTTCTTTGCCATGTCGCGTGACGGTTTCCTCCCGAAGTCGATGGCAAACATCCATCCGAAGTATGGTACGCCGTACTTCATCACGCTCGTCGGCTCGGCGCTCATCGCGTTCATCGCAGGTTGCGTGCCGATGCTCTACATCGTTGAGCTCGCGAACACCGGTGTTCTTGCGGCATTCTTCATCGTCTTTGTCGGTCTGATCCAGCTCCGCCGCAACTCCCCCGATCTGCCGCGCACGTTCCACTTCCCGGCGCTCTACCTCCTCGCACCGATTGGCATGGCGGTCTGTCTGTACCTGATCTGGTCGCTGTCGGCGGTCACAAACATCACATTCATCGTGCTGATGGTGATTGGCTTCTTCTTCTACAACAGCTATGCGCCAAAGCATCGCTGCTGGGATAAGGCCTCCTCAAGCAGTGCGAACGGTGAATCATCCTACAGTGACAGCACCGCATCGTCCTAAGTATTTTCTCCTGTAGGCAGCTGGCTGCTGCAGGAAGACGAAATGTCTTCCTGCAGCAGCTTTTTGTTCTCACACTGTTGGCATCGAGAACGTCGCCAATCTTGCATTCGATGAACTTATAAGGCATAATAGAGAGAGGAGGAAAGCGATGCACCCGATTTATTTTTACCGTGACAAGCAGGGACGGCGTCCCGTAATTGAGTATCTTGATGAACTCGCCGCACGCAAGGACAAAGACAGCCGCATCAAACTCAACAAAATAAATGACTACATCGAAGCTCTGAGCCGCGAAGGGACACGCCTCGGAAAACCGTACGTCAAACATATTGGTGGCGACCTGTGGGAACTGCGTCCTCTGCGTGACCGCATCTTCTTTGTCGCGTGGCACGAGGGCAGTTTTGTTCTCCTCCATCATTTCATGAAAAAGACGGTGAAGACCCCGCCGCGTGAAATCGAACAAGCAAAGAGAGAACTCAAAGAACTACAAGAAGGAGGAAATCATCATGCAGAATAACAGCGCCATCGGCGAATCTTGGGAAGAAGTTCGCAGCCGCATCTTCACACCAGAGGAGATTGCAGAAAGCGACCTGCGTGTTGCACTCATCGGCGAACTCATCCGCGCACGTCAGGAACGCGGTATCACACAGAAACAGCTAGAGGAGATGAGCGGTATTACACAGCCTGTCATTGCCCGCCTTGAGCGCGGGACAACCAGCCCCAATATCTCTACGCTAACGAAACTCCTTGCACCACTCGGGAAGAAGCTCGCAATCGTCCCGATATAAAGGTTGAATGGTTTAACCCCGTCGAATTCGACGGGGTTAGAAATGCAATTTGCATAAGACGCAAAATGCAATATATGAGGAATCTTCACAATCTATCATCCCATACAAAAACCATCATTGCGCTAAAGCCACGAGGGAATGAGCGGATACCGCAAAAAATTCAAGATACCGCTACGGAGTTGGTAAGTTGGAACTCACAATCCCTAATCAACGCAATCCAAAAATATTAACGCGCACTGTCCCAAATTGCAAAGTAAAAACCGCCCGATGCTACCAACACCGAGCGGCAGACATGACGCGAACCATGCCCCAATTCATGTAAATTCTACCATGATTCGCCTCCTATTTCAAGGAGGTTTTATTATGTCAAAGATCAGAATCAGAAAGCGCGGAAACACCTATTCCTATAGCTTCGACATCTCGAAGAATCCGCGCCGCATGACTGAAGTATGCCATCTACCCCGCCGAACTCATCACCGCGAACCCTACGACGGGAATCAACATCCCGCGAAGTGCGCCGCACAAAGTGGTGATGCGCACCATCATCACGCCGGAACAGTTCGCCGCCATCCCCGAAAGCAACATATACTACCCGCTGCTCAAAATACTCTATCACACAGGCCTCAGAATCAGCGAAGCACTCGGGCTTACGTGGGATGATATCGACCTTGAGACGGGGGCGGTCTCCATCTCCCGTCAGAGAATACAAGCGGGGTATTTTGATACGCCAAAAACAAAAAACAAGTGCACGGACATTTTATGCGGATGCGCTGCTTCTCTCCTATTTGCGTGCGCTTAAAAAAGAGCAGACGAAAGACGAACTGCGTTTCGGACAGGCGTATCAAATCGCCTATGAGAGCAAGGACGCGGATCGCGTGTTCATTCTCCTGCCAAAACGGCTATATCCCGCCATCCCGGCGGAACGCCGTCCGCTGCTCTGCGTTCATCCGACGGGGATCCCCTACGCACATGAGAACGTGCGTTACGCGCTTTACAGATTAGGGCTGAACTCTCACAGCTTCCGCCACACGCACGCGACACGGCTGATCGAATCCGGCGCGAAGCCCGTTGATGTTGCCGCCCGCCTCGGTCATGCGGACGCGACGATCACGCAGAATCTCTATGCGCATGACACAGACGACATGCAGCAGGAGACCGCCCGCATCTTCGAGCGTTTTGTAGACAATGGGTGTATGTAGACAATTTGTAGACAAACGACGGTTAGAGGAGCGAAAAGACTAGAAAATACAAGTACTTATTTCTATTTCTTGTATTTTAAGGCATAATATGAGAAAAGACAATGTGGACACCCGATTAAGGAGGGAAATCCACCATGGCACATCTACCCGACCACTATACGTACCCTGCCATACTCCAAAAGATCGGCGATCATTATGGGGTTTACTTCCCCGATCTTCCCGGCTGTATTGCAACAGGCGCCGCCGCAGATGAAGCATTCGCCGCAGCTAAAGAAGGGCTCGCCCTGCATCTATGGGGAATGGAGCAGGACGGCGATACGATTCCGAAGCCCAGTGCAGGCGATACCCTCCAAATGAAGCAGGGTGACGTGCTATGTCTCCTCGATGCAAATATGTTCTCCATGCGTGCCGAGATGAATCATCGCCCCGTGAAAAAGACACTTACGATTCCATGGTATCTCAACGAACTCGCCGAGAAGCATCGCCTTAACTTCTCTCAGATTCTCCAATCTGCACTGCGTGACCGCCTGTCTGTCTGACAGGCGACCATATTCACAGCGGACTATGGCATGACGTTTATTTTTGTGTTAAAATAGAAGTGTTTTGAGTAATGCAGGAGAGTGACATGAACGAGCGGTACGGATGGATTGGTGCGGCACTTTGTCGTGCGTTCGTCCTCGTCTGTGCCGCCGTGCTCGTGCTCACTGCGACGGCAACACTGCTCACGCGTGCGGGAATGCCCTTTGCGGGCGCATATACGGGCAGCGTGCTCGCCGCTGCGGTGGGGACGCTCATCGTCTCGCGCAATGGTGCACCGCGCGTTCTCCTCCCCTCCCCTGCCATCACGGTATGGCTGGTCTACGAGGAGATCATCGCGCACGGCATTGCATGGCAGAATGTACTCATTGTCTCTGCTGTCACAGCGCTCATGGGTGCGCTGCTGATGCGCGCCGCATCCATGGGGCGCATGATCGACGCTCTTCCGCCCGTGATTCGCACGGGACTTCTGCTGTCACTCGCACTCGGGATGCTGGCGCAGGCGGCGCAGGCGGCACGCATTCTCCTTCCGTCGCCGTGGGCACTCACGATGGGCGGCATGCTCTCCGACCCGCTGACGTACTTCACGCTCGTCGGCGTCCTCCTCGTGCTTCTGCTCTATGTGCGGCAAAAAGAGCTGGCTCTGCCCATTGGCATAGGTATTGTTCTGCTGCTCACATGGGTGGAGGGGTTCTGGGAAATCCCTGCTGCGCCGTTTTTGCAGCCCGAGCTTGTTCTGCCGCTCATGGCAGGAGGGCAGGACACACTCGATGTTCCCGCCGCCATCGGGCTCGGCATAACACTCCTCACCGCACTCACAGTGGAGAGTACTGCCGTGCTCTCGGCAGAGGGAGGGCGTCTACCCACCAAAGCCGGCACGCCGCTCATACGGCTCTTTGCCGTCAGCGGCATCGGCAGTCTCCTCGGCGCATTTCCGCTCAGTATCGCTCCGATCTCTGCGGCGCTGCACGCTGCGGAGGAGCGGCGCATCGGCGGCATCCCGACCACAGCAATGGGGACGGCTCTGCTGCTTTTCCTGCTGCTTCCCTGCGCGCCGCTGCTCGCGGCACTGGCGGAGTTCCCCGCCGCACCGGCGCTTGCCCTTGCCGTGCTGGGGCTCATGCTTCTGCGGCGTGCGCTCATGCAGCTGCAGAGCGTAAAACGTCTCACGCTGTGCGACGTCACTGTCCTCGCCATCTTCGTCTTCGCGTCCTACGACCTGCGGACGGGGCTGACGCTTGCCCTGCTGACGTGGGTGTTGCTCATGGCAGCGGGCGGGGCACATCATGCCATACACCGCAGCACGATCGTGCTGACGGTCATTCTTATTCTGTCGCAGCTCTTTCCATGGCTGCCGTAAAGGCACGCAGAGGCTATCTGCGTGCCCGCAATATGGGAGGTACATTTTCTTGCGTAAGGATATTCTTCTGCGCGGCTCACTCGCCGCAGCCCTTGGTCTTTTCATTCTGACAGCAAACAACGCCGACGCACGCCGCGTCTATGACCCAAATACGGCGACAAAGGTGCACACGGGGCGCGGCACGGACACGTCGACGGACGATTTCCGCGCACGGATCAGCAATCTCCTGAAGCAGGCGGAGGAGGCAGAGGAAGCCGAACAGCATCCGCCCCTCAGCGTCCCCAAGACGCTCTCGGAGTACGATACGGCGATCATTGGGACACCACTCGCCAGCCAGCAGCAGTGCGTGGACTATCTCCTCAGCGTGAACCCCTATCCCGCCATCTCGGTCTCACCGAAGGAGCTCGTCTCCTACTACTATGAGGAGGGGGAGCGCGAGGGCATCCGTCCCGATGTCGCATTCGCACAGGCGCTCAAGGAAACAGGTTTTTTCCGCTACGGCGGTACAGTCACACCTGACCAGAACAATTACTGCGGACTGGGAACGACGAGCTCGGAGGTCAAGGGTGCGTATTTTGCCACCTCGCAGCTCGGTGTCCGCGCCCACATTCAGCATCTGCTCGCCTACGCCTCAACGCGTCAGCCGGCATTCCCCGTCGTTGACCCGCGCTACAGCCTCGTGCGCAGTGTCTACGGCACGGGTACACTCGGCAACTGGCAGGATCTGAACGGCCGCTGGGCTGTGCCCGGCGACTCATACGGGCAGAGCATTCTCTCGATGTTCCGCGCCATCCTTCGCAAATAGAAAAGGAGTACGGATAGATGATTACCGTCAACAATCTCAGCCTGCAGTTCGGCAAGCGTGTCCTCTACAAGGACGTCAATCTGAAGTTTACCCCCGGGAATTGCTACGGCATCATCGGCGCGAACGGCGCGGGGAAATCGACCTTCCTCAAGCTGCTCTCGGGCGACATTGAGCCGACGGGCGGCATCGTGGAGATCACGCCCGGAGAGCGTCTCGCCGTCCTGCAGCAGGATCACTATGCCTACGATGAGGTCGAGGTGCTGCGTACGGTCATCATGGGACACGCACGTCTTGTGGAGATCATGGACGAAAAGGATGCGCTCTACGAGAAGCCCGATTTCTCCGACGAGGACGGGATGCGCGCCTCGGAGCTCGAGGCAGAGTTCGCCGAGCTCGACGGCTGGAACGCAGAGACGGAGGCGGCACAGCTGCTGAACGGTCTCGGCGTCTCGGACGACAAGCATCATCTCAAGATGAACGAACTCACCCCATCGGAAAAGGTGCGCGTCCTGCTCGCACAGGCACTCTTCGGCTCGCCCGACATCCTCCTGCTCGACGAGCCGACAAACCACCTCGACGTTGCCTCGATCAACTGGCTCGAGAACTTCCTCGCGGACTTCCCGAACACGGTCATCGTCGTCTCGCATGACCGCCACTTCCTCAATCAGGTCTGCACCTACATCTGCGATGTGGACTTCGGCAAGATCTCGCTCTTTGCCGGCAACTACGACTTCTGGTATCAGTCCAGCCAGCTCGCCCTGCAGATGGCAAAGGATGCGAACAAGAAGAAGGAAGAGAAGATCAAGGAACTCCAG
>CAUTTS010000089.1:0-8566 GCA_963541465.1 uncultured Selenomonas sp. | reverse complement strand
CTGGATCGTTTGGGAACGATGCCTCTGCCTCCTTACATTCATGAGACACTGGAGAATCCGGAGCGTTACCAAACGATTTACAGCCGAGAGAAAGGCTCTGCAGCTGCGCCGACGGCAGGACTCCATTTTACGGAGTCTCTTATGGATCGGCTGCGGAAAAAGGGGGTGCACCTCGGCTTCGTCACACTGCATGTTGGTCTCGGCACATTTCGTCCAGTTCAAGTCGATGAGATCGAAGATCATGTAATGCATAGCGAATTTTATTCCATACCGACTGAGACAGCAGACCTGATCCGCATGGCAAAGCAGGAAGGCCGACGGGTTGTTGCAGTGGGGACGACCTCCATCCGTACGCTGGAATCTGCAGCGGTCGATCACGGAATGATCGAAGCAAAGCAGGGGTGGACAAATATTTTCATCTATCCGGGGTATCAATTCAAAATCGTTGATGCTGTGATTACAAACTTCCATCTGCCAAAATCTACTTTGATTATGTTGGTCAGTGCATTTGCCGGACGAGAATTTACACTGCAGGCGTACCGAACAGCCGTCGAGGAGAACTACCGATTCTTTTCATTCGGCGATGCCATGTTGATTCAATCACGTGCATAAAGAAAGGACAGTCATACGAAGGTGTTGCTCTTCGTATGACTGTCCCTTACTTTTCCGGAAGCTCGCTCAGGAGGTCACGGTGCTGATTGATCAGATATGCCATCATTCTCTTTCCGTTGACATCCGGATGCAGCCCGTCGGTTGACAGCAGCGGATTTAGGACACTCCACTTTGCATCATAGAAATATGGCTCTATGTCAATGTAATACTCCTGTGATCGAATCCACGCATTGATGAGACTCAGCTTCATTTTCCACGTAGGATCCGTTTCTGTATGAAACGCCAGCTGAATACGTTCCGGATTCAGCGGCAGCAGCGTTAAGAAAATAGGACGGATACCATGCAGAGAACACTTCTTTCGGATGGCATCGAGATCCTTTATAATTTCCTGTGCAGGCGTATCCGCCCGCAGACTGTTGGAGCCTGTGAGAATCAAAAGATTGGCTGGATGCAGGGGGAGCACGTCTTGGTCAAAGCGCTCCAGTGTCGTGTGCGATGTATCCCCGCTGCGTCCAAGATTGAGACATTCAAAGGACAGATATGTCGTATAGCTGTACTCTAGGAATGCGGGGGAACTCGATATCGCACCGCCTCCATGAGTGATGCTGTCTCCGAGTGCCGCAGCGTAAACATGTCCCGATGGAGCTGGATTCACTGTAAATGATGCCACATCCGACCATGTTCCAACGGTATGACCTTTGGCATCCAGCCCACGTACACGCCAGTAGTAGGTGCCGGCATAGGGGCGTGCGTATTCATCGTAAATGGCATTAACATCGGAGATGGTTTGTGCCCAGGCACGGTGTGGATCAGGTTTTGTTCCGTGGTCGTGCTTTGGTTTTTCCGTCAGAAGTTCAACCTCGTACGTATGGACGCCATTCATCGGAATCCATTGGTAGACCGGGTAGATTGGCTGATGGAAATTCATGACCTGATCGAAAATATTCGGTAGAGGACGATCGGGAATCGCTGCATTTTGATCGATGACAAGCGGCTCTGCGGAAGAAAACTCACCGATGGGTTCCTGCTTTAATCCCAAGGCACGGACTCTCCAATAGATTGTATTATGGGAGGAAAACTTTCGTAGGTCTGCCTGCCAACCATTCGTGAATACGTCGCGGGTGCTGGTCAAATGGTATTTCGTGGAAAGTGTAATGCCGCCTTCTTGCTCCGGCGGAGCAGAGAGCAGCTCCACTTCGTAGAGAACCGCGTTAGGAATGCTGTGCCAAACGAGAAAGGGCATAAGACTTGCCGGATGTTCTTTTGTATAATGGTAGATTGGAATAGGTGCCTGTGCAGCGAAATAGGGGGAAGCAATCTCCGTCGATGGAGATGTCAGAGCACCAAACATACCGTATGCGGTGATCCGATAATAAAAGGGAATCGGAGCCGAGGAGATCCGATAGGAAGGCGTTGTTGTAAATTCCGTCTTAACAAGCTCAAATTCAGCGTTGTCTGTGCCCGGTTCCGTTGCCTTGATATAGGTATCCACACGATAGTAGCATGGATATGCAGGGCGTTCCCAACGCAGCGTGACGGTGCCGTCTTCCTCGTATACCTTTGCAGAAATGTCGAGTTCACGCAAATGCAGGAAATCGGTTTTCTCAAGAGAAAAAATGCATCCGATAACGATAAAAAAGATGAGACTTGTAAAAAACAAATATTGCTTCATAGATTCACCCAAAGATGATATGATAGAAAACTCTTTAGAAAGGCAGGGGTCAATATGGAAAAAAAAGGTCTAATTATCGTTCATACCGGTGACGGTAAGGGAAAGACAACGGCTGCCCTTGGTATGGCGATGCGTGCATGGGGGAATGGCATGCGCGTACTGATCCTCCAATTCATTAAAGGAAGCCGAACCTATGGTGAATTGGAGGCGATCAAGGCTCTTCATTCGCTGCAGGGGCGGATTGAGATTCGACAAGGGGGCCTTGGGTTTTCTCAGCGCGGAGACAATAGGGAGGAACAGCATCGTCAGGCAGCGCAGGAGCTTCTCCATACGGCGAAGAATGAGATCCAACAGGGAATGTGGGATATGGTCATCCTCGATGAATTCAACTATGCATATTCCTTTGGATTTATCAAACGACATGAATTGGATGATCTGATCGCCGCACGGCCTTCCTGTATGCACCTTATTTTTACGGGCAGGAATGCCGCACAGGAACTCATTGAGCGAGCGGATCTTGTCACAGAGATGAAGCTGATTAAACATCCTTATCAACAGGGAATCAAAGCGCAAGAAGGAATCGAATTCTAATCCGATTATAGCATATTTGACAACAGCATGCTATGAAAGATATACATGCTGCAGCAACATATGGTTGAAAAAAGAGGAGGAATGCGCTAAAATCTCTGTCATGTATTTGTTATCTTCACTCGTGCTGAAAGTTTCTTCCTGCATAAGTGAAGTGGAAGTGGGGGAGAATCCTTATGAGAAGCGATGTTGTAAAAAAAGGTGCGACACGCTGTGCGCATCGTTCACTTTTTCATGCCAATGGATATGGGAAGGAAGATCTTGCAAAGCCGCTGATTGGCGTCTGCAATTCATTCAACGAGATTATTCCCGGTCATTTTCATCTCAATACGATTGCGGAAGCCGTAAAACTCGGTGTGGCTGCTGCCGGCGGCACACCGATTGAATTTCCGTCCATCGGTGTGTGTGATGGAATTGCAATGGGGCATACAGGGATGAAATACTCCCTTGCCAGCCGTGAGCTGATCGCCGATTCAATTGAGGCCGTTACCATGGCGTCAGGCTTTGATGGACTTGTTCTGATTCCAAACTGCGACAAGGTTGTTCCGGGAATGTTAATGGCGGCAGCTCGCCTGAATATTCCGGCTATTTTGGTCAGCGGCGGACCGATGCTGGCAGGTCGCCATCACGGGCGAAACATCAGTGTCAGTCAGGCATTCGAGGCCGCCGGCATGTTTGCCGCCGGCAAGATGGATGCAGAGGAAATGACGACGATCGAGGAACACGCCTGTCCAAGCTGTGGCTCTTGTGCTGGGCTTTTTACCGCAAACACCATGAACTCTTTGACCGAGGTGCTCGGCATGGGGCTTCCAGGGAACGGGACAATACCTGCACCGTATACCGGAGAACGTCGTCTGCTCGCCAAGATGGCAGGCACCATCATTCTCGATCTCGTCCGAAAGAATATTTGCCCGCGCGATATAATGACACGTGATGCATTCGAGAATGCCATCACTGTTGATATGGGGATTGGCGGATCATCCAACACCGTCCTTCACCTCACGGCAATCGCACACGAAGCAGGTATTGAGCTTCCTACGCCTCTCTTTGATGAGATCAGCCGACGCACTCCGTACATTACGAAGTTGAGCCCTGCTGGCACACATCACATGCAGGATCTGAATGAGGCGGGCGGTATCTCTGCGGTGATGAAGGAACTGTCCAAGAAGAATTTGCTTCATCTGGACGCATTGACCGTAACGGGGACTGTACGTGAGCGGATTGCACACGCAGAAGTCCTGGATCCCGCAGTCATCCACAGCGTTGATCATCCCTATCGCACTGAGGGCGGTCTTGCCATACTGAGCGGTAATCTTGCACCGGACTATGCTGTCGTGAAAGCATCTGCCGTGTCAGATGATATGCTTACCTATCGCGGATCGGCGAAATGCTTTAACTCCGAAGAAGAGGGAGTAAATGCCATCATGGAGGGGAAGATCCATGATGGTGACGTCGTTGTCATACGCTACGAAGGACCAAAAGGCGGGCCCGGGATGCAGGAAATGCTGAATCCAACTGCCGTGATTACAGGCATGGGGCTCAAGGTTGGGCTCATCACCGACGGACGTTTCAGTGGTGCAAGTCAGGGGGCCTGTGTGGGGCATGTGTCTCCCGAAGCCATGTCAGGTGGTCCTATTGCACTGATCGAAGATGGGGATATGATTACCATTGACATTCCAAATCGCAGACTTGAACTCGAAGTCAGTGATGAAGAACTTGAAAAGCGGCGTAAGAATTGGGTAAAACCGGAACAAAAAATCAAAACGGGATACCTTGCGCGTTATGCTAAGTTAACAACATCGGCCAACACCGGCGCAATTCTGCAGTGATTTTGCATCGACCCATGGGAGATTCTCCTCCTATGGGTTGTTTTTATGATGCCGATTCGATATAATGTCGTTGCGATGTTCAGGAAGAGAATGGAGAAGCGAACAATATGCATATTGTTCTCGTCGAGCCCGAGATCCCTGGAAACACTGGAAATATTGCACGGCTGTGCGCGGGGACGGGAATGGAGCTGCATCTGGTACGGCCACTCGGATTTTCAACCGACGATAAGCATTTAAAGCGCGCCGGACTCGATTATTGGCATCTTGTCCGCGTTCACTATCACGATTCCTTTGCGGCGCTCCACCAACAATATCATGAGCAAACATTTTACTTCTGCAGTACAAAAGCGCGTCACAACTACTGTGATATATTCTACAAAATGGACGATTTTCTCGTTTTTGGAAAGGAAAGTGCAGGCCTGCCGGAGTCTTTATTGACAGATCACGCAGCCAATACTATACGCATTCCGATGCGGGAAGAAGCACGCTCGTTAAATTTATCCAATGCTGTTGCCGTCGTGGCGTTTGAAGCCTTGCGGCAGCATCAATTTGCCGACTTACGCATATACGGTAACGGTTGCCACGGAAGGAGCACACAGATATGAATGAAGCATTCATTCATTCCTGTTATCAGGAGTTTGAACGGACAAGGCTCTTTGAAAACGCTCCCATGCGCTTCCATACAACGTTTCGCATCGGCGGACCTGCGGATCTTTTGTTCTATCCACATAACACAGAAGAAGTGCGCGCGATCATACAGAAAGCAAAAAACTATGATATTCCCGTTACCATTCTTGGAAATGGATCAAATCTGCTGATCCGAGACGGCGGGATACGAGGACTGGTGATTCGCTTCAGCCGCCAGATGTCAGCCATCACGCAGGAGGGGACAACGCTTATTGTCGGCGCTGGAGCTCTTCTGAAAGATATTGCATCATTTGCGCAAAAGAAGGGACTCTCAGGCCTAGAGTTCGCTTGTGGGATACCAGGAAGTATCGGCGGAGCCATCTTTATGAATGCAGGCGCCTATGACGGTGAAGTAAAATCTGTCGTCACGGCAGTCAAAACCATTTCACCAGATGGAGGAATACGGCTGTATTCTGCGGATGAGTTGGACTTCGGCTATCGCCACAGTGTTTTTCATACGAATAATGAGGCAATTTGTGAAGCCCATCTGTGCCTTTGTATGGATGATCCGTCGTTTATCTTGGAGAGAATGTCTGACCTCAATCAGCGTCGTGAAAGCAAACAGCCGCTGTCCTATCCCAGCGCCGGCAGTACGTTCAAACGACCACCCGGATATTTTGCCGGCACTCTGATTGACCAGACAGGTCTTAAGGGACTTACATACGGGGGCGCACAGGTTTCACAGAAACATGCCGGTTTTATTATCAATATCGGCGGCGCGACAGCGCGTGATGTACAGCAGCTCATACACTCTGTACAGAATCGTGTATATGCTAAGCATAACGTAAGACTGTTTCCGGAGCTTCGTATCATTGGAGAGCCATAAGGAGAACGTTTTCCCCCATGGAAACATACCATCAGTTGGTTGATTTTGCGTCAAAATACAAAAATATCGTCGTTGCACTTGGCATGTTTGACGGACTGCATATTGGACACCAAAAGATCATCCGCACAGCAGTCGAACAGGCAAGAACTATTCATGGCACTGCATTTGTTTTTTCCTTTACGAATCACCCGCGGGCAATTGTTGATTCCTTGGGGGCCCCACGCCGCATCAGCAGCGAACAGGTAAGTCTGCGGATTTTGCGAAATTTGGGTGTCGATGTCTTGGTTGAAATTCCTTTCACACATGCTTTTGCTGACACGTCGCCCGAGGAATTTATTCACCTGCTGTACCGCCAGTTTTCACCGCGGTACATTGTTGTCGGTGAAAACTATACGTTTGGGAAAAAAGGCGTAGGAACACCACAGCTCCTGCACGATATGGGAAAACGGTATACCATACAGACCATTGTGTGCTCCTCCGTTTTGTACGATGGGGAAACAATCAGCAGTACGCGTATTCGAACCTATATCGAACAGGGGGATATAACGCACGTAAATGAGCTTCTTGGATACCCTTTTACGATGATTGGGACGGTAATACACGGGCAGGCGCGAGGACGATTGCTCGGCTTCCCTACGGCCAATATTGTACTCCGCGAATCCTATGAAATTCTGCCGAACGGCGTATACGCGGTAACGGTTTTATACCATCACCGTATCTATTCAGCTGTTGCCAATATAGGAAATAATCCAACGTTTGGGCGATGTGATCGACGGATGGAAGTTCACATTATGGACTTTGACGGCGATCTTTACGGAAAGAAGATTCTTGTATCGTTTCATAAAAGGATACGGAGTGAGAAGCGATTTGATTCCGTTGAGGCGCTCATTTCACAAATTAAATCGGATAAAGAATGTGCAGAACGTGTACTGCAGGAAACTTTTCATTTACAAGAGAAAATTTCTATGGTAGTATGAACAACGCAGTTGCATCCATGACTCAGATAGCGAGTAATCCGACGTTTTCTTGGTCATTGGCTATTTATTTTATGAGGAGGATTTTTTATGATCACACAGGAACAGAAGCAGGACATTATCAAGAAATATGCAGTGCACGAGGGGGATACTGGCTCTCCTGAAGTGCAGATTGCTGTTTTAACTGCCCGCATTCAGTATCTCACTGAGCATCTGAAAGAGCATAAGAAGGATCATCATTCACGTCGTGGTCTGCTGAAGATGGTCGGACATCGTCGCCGCCTTCTCGGATATCTCTATCAGACGGATATTGAGCGGTATCGCTCCATCATCACGAAACTTAATCTTCGCAAGTAACTTCTTAGTGGAGCAAAAACACAGGACGGGGGATTCCCGTCCTTTTTTATTGCGAAAACAAGGATTCTGCAATGTTTTGTCGAATGCATTAACTATACGCGTATGTGAGAATCCGAGGAGGGTACTATGCAGAGTTTCGAGATCGACCTGGGCGGACGTAAACTGACGGTCGAACATGGAAAAATGGCGAAGCAGGCAAACGGTGCTGTTTTAGTTCGATATGGTGATACTGTTGTATTAGTAACGGCCACAGCATCAAAAGCACCAAGGGAAGGTGTGGATTTCTTCCCATTAACCGTAGACTACGAAGAAAAAATGTATGCCGCAGGAAAGATTCCCGGTGGATTTATCAAGCGGGAAGGACGTCCCAGCAGCGATGCTGTCCTTTGTGCACGTTTGATTGACCGTCCCATCCGCCCGCTGTTTCCGGATGGATTTCGTAATGACGTACAGATTGTAGCTACGGTTCTTTCCGTGGAACAGGACAATCCTCCTGAAATCGCAGCGATGTTTGGAGCCTCTTGTGCTCTGACGGTGTCTGACATCCCCTTTATGGGACCGATTGCCGGGGTGCGCGTTGGTTATATCAATGGTGAATTTGTCATCAATCCGACAGAGGAGCAGCGTGCTGACTCTGACCTGAACTTAACCGTCGCTGGTTCATACGATGCTGTCATGATGGTGGAAGCCGGAGCAAACGAGCTGCCGGAAGAAATCGTTTTGGATGCTATTCTTTTTGGACATGCAGAGATCCAGCGACTGGTCGAGTTCCAGCAGAACATACAACAGACCTGTGGGAAAGAGAAACAGATTCCTTCGGTATTCAAAGTATCCGAAGAACTCGAAGAAAAAGTGCGCTCCTATGCAGAAGCTCGTCTCGACACTGCAACACGAAACAGCGATAAACTTTCCCGTGATGCAGATATTTCTGCCATCAAGGAAGAGACCATAACCCATTTTGCTGAGGAATACCCGGATGCTGTGAAGGAAATTGCCCAGATCCTGTACCATATCGAGAAGG
>CAUTTS010000088.1:0-8665 GCA_963541465.1 uncultured Selenomonas sp. | reverse complement strand
GCCATGTCGGGCGGACAGCGCCAGCGCGTCCTGCTCGCAAAGGTGCTCGCACAGCAGACCCCCGTGCTCTTTCTCGACGAGCCGGCAACGGGGCTGGACGTGATCTATCAGGAGGAAATCTTCCGCTTTTGCCGTGAGCTTTGCGCAGCGGGCAAGACCGTGCTTCTCGTCGCACATGAGCTGAGCCTGGCGGCGCGGTTCTGCTCGCGCCTCCTTCTCATCGGGGGCGGCGGGCTGCTCGCGAACGGGCGGCCACAGGACGTACTGACGGACGCGCTCTTAACCCATGCGTACGGTGCGCCTGTACGGGTCGCCGAAAATCCGCTGACGCATCACATGGAGGTCTATACGGAGGCAGATGAAAACCGCGCGGAGAAAGAGGCACTCCTCCGCGTGATCCTTGGGACTTCTACAGAGGGGGAGACGGCACAATGAAACAGCGTGTTTTTTTCGCGGGGCTCGTTGGAGCACTCGCTGCGGTTGTCGTTCTGTCTCTGTGCTCGGGACAGTATGACATCAGTGCGGAGTACATCGTCGCGTACTTCGCTCATGCTGTGGGACTGCCCGTTCTCCCGCACGTCGTCCTCACACCGGAGCAGGAGGCCGTTCTTCTGCACATCCGTCTGCCGCGCACGCTCGTCGGCCTGATGGTCGGCGCCGGATTGGGGATATCGGGGGCGGTGCTCCAGGGGATCTTCAGCAATCCGCTCGCAGATCCCGGCATCATCGGCGTGTCGAGTGGGGCATCGGTCGGTGCCGTGCTTGCCATCGGTCTCGGTGTCGGTGCATCGAGCGTGCTCCTGCTCCCTGCTTTTGCCTTTGTTGGAGCGATGCTCGCCGTGGGGCTGACCGTATCGCTCTCCATGCGCCACGGACGAATCCCAGTCATGACACTGCTCCTCTCAGGCGTTGTGGTGGGGATGTTCCTCGCCGCGTGTACGGCGGCCATCCTCACGGTTCTCAACGAGCAGAAGATGCAGCAGTATCTCTTCTGGACGATCGGCGGGCTCGACTATCGCCGCTGGGATCATGTTCTCTTGGGGATTGGGCCAATTGGGGTCGGCGCGTCGGTGATGCTGCTCCTTGCGCGCCATCTGAATCTCCTCGCCTTCGGCGAGGTGGAGGCGCGCACGGCGGGGATGTCTGTGACGCCGTTCCGCCTGCTGTTCCTCGTGCTTGCGGCACTCACCACGGCGACGGGGGTCTGCATCAGCGGCAACATCGGATTCGTCGGACTGGTTGTCCCGCACATGATGCGCCTCGTCATCGGACCCGATCATCGGCGCCTGCTTCCTGCGAGCCTCCTTGCGGGTGCGGTATTTCTCGTGCTCTGCGACTCCATCGGGCGGATCCTTATTCACGGGATGGAGATACGCGTCGGCATCATGACGGCATTTATCGGTACGCCGTATTTCTTGTATCTGCTGCGGCGTCGTGTGAAACTGGAGGGGTGAAATGGATACGGTAATGGAGGAAAAACGGGGGACATACACAGCACTCAGCCTGTCACTGGCTCTGCATGTGATTCTCCTCTTGGCGGCGGGGGCATTGGGACTGTTCTCAATTGCCGTGCCGCAGACGGGGGATACGCCCGTGGAGGTCACACTCTACGATGCGGGATCGCCCGCCACTGCTGCCGCAGGTGATGTGGCACCAGCTCCGGCAGTGAGTGCGGTGAGCGACGTTGTGATCGTCGATAAGACATTGCCGCCCGAAACGCCGCAGGAGACACCGAAGCAGACGAGCAATCCCCAAACATCTGCCACATCGTCAAAACCGTCAGACGGGACGCAGACGGGGACGGTGGGCATCAGCGGCAGCAGCGGCGGCGGTGACACAGCGGGGACAGGGACGAAGAGCGGAACATCCGGCACATCGGGCGGCGGAGATGCAGCTCCCGCCACACCTCCCGCCCCGCCGGCAGAGCGCGTCGCGGCGAGCCTGCGGGCAGAGGCGACACCTGAGTACCCACAGGAACTCATCGAGGATGATGTCGAGGGCTCGGTGACGGTCAAGATTCTCGTTGCCGCAGACGGCTCGGTCGAGTCCGTCAAGCTCGTCACCTCCTCCGGCTACAGTGCGATGGATCGCGCGGCGATTGCGGCGGGCTATCGCTTTCAGTTCAACCCGGGGGACAATGGACGTAGGGGCGTTTGGACGAAGACATTTCGGTTCCAGTTGGAATAGGAATTGAAACATAGGAATTGCTATCTTTTTTGGGGAAATATTATCATGAGACGATGGAAAAAGAAAACACTGACGACGGCAGTCCTGCTCTCCGCACTGACGGGGCAGGTCTATGCGGAGGAGCCCGCGGCGGCGACAGACGATCACACGCTCGGCGAGACCGTTGTCACGGCGACGCGGACGACAAAGCGTGATGTCGATGTGCCGGCTGCAACGACCACCATTACGGCAGAGGAGATCGCACGGAGCGGCGCGGCAACGGCATCGGACGTGCTGGCAAAGGCGGATGGGTTTACGTATACCTCCTTTGGACCGAACGGCGCGGCGATGGCCAGCATGACGAACGAGCTGAACATCCGCGGACTGAAGGGCGGTGCGCTCGTCCTCATGAACGGCAATCCGATTGCATGGCGCGGCAAGTACAATCTGGATCAGATCCCTGCGAGCACGATCGAACGCGTCGAGATCGTCAAGGGCAGCGGCTCCGTTCTCTACGGCAGTGATGCAGTGAGCGGCGTCGTCAACATCATCACGAAAAAAACAATGCCCAACGAGGTGCATGTCGGCGTCGGCAACTATGGACAGCGCAGCTATGGCGTGAGCGTCGGCGATGAGAAATTCGGTTTCTACTATAACTACGATAAGTGGGGGCGGCAGGGCGGCGTCACCAATACTGACTATGCCGTCACGCGCTTTCATGGGTCGACACAAACGGACATCAGCGATGTCATCAAGCGCAATACGGGACTGACCTACCGCATCAATCCGCGCATGGATTTCCAGCTCGGCTATTACGAGACAGAGGGGACGTATGCGCGTACCTTTACCGCCGTTGATCCGGCGCATAACACCTATCACATTCACGTAGGTGATCCGATGAATCGGCGCACGTACGAGACGAAGCAGTATATCACGCAGCTGAACTACCACGACCCTGTGTGGAAGGCGAATCTGTTCTTCAACACGGGGACGCTGGATTATGCCGGCGTCGCTCGTTTTTCTGACAACCCCTTTTCCCGTAGGTCGAATGAGCTCTATCATACTCGTGAAAAGAATACGACGTATGGGGTCGATGTGCAGCGCACGTGGAAGATTCATCCGAGAGTCACGGCGGTCGTCGGCATGGATCTTGCGCATGAGATCTATGCGAAGCTGCCGACACCTGCCAGCGCGGAGGACAAGCGGTACGCACGCAACAACTGGGGACTGTTCGGACAGTGGGAGCAGCGTTTTGATGCACGCAATACGGGGATCATCGGTCTGCGAGAGACGTGGACGACAGGGGCGGCACGCGGACAGAACTACAGTAACCTCAGTGCCTCGGCACAGTGGCTGCATAAGCTCGATGCGAAGAGCAGTGTCTATCTGAACATTACGCAGTCCTTTGTCATGCCGACATTCTCCCAGATGTATACGGATAACGGCCGACAGAAGGCAGCGCCCGATCTGCGGCCCCAGAAGGGGATCAACTATGAGATCGGCTGGAAGAAGACGCACGGCGGGCATGCGTGGAAGGCAGCCCTGTTCCACATGGACGTCACGGACAATATCTCTGCGAGCCTACTTAGCTCGGGTCAGTATCAGTATACCAATGAGGATTTCCGCAATACAGGGATTGAACTCTCCGATCGCATCCAAGCCAAGAATGGGCTTTCCTATCGCTGGGGCGTGACCCTGCAGAATCCTCAGGTGAAGAGCACTAAGAAGAATCTCGGCTGGGAACGAAGTTTCGGGCGGGTTCAGCTCACGGGTGGGATCTCTTATCAGCGTGGGAAATGGACGTCCGATCTCTCCGCATCCTATCTGGCGGAGCGTGTCCAGCTGCCATCCAAAAAACCTGCCTATGAGACGAAGCCGTACCTGCTCACAACGTGGAATACGGTCTATGCACCCGATGAGAACAGTGAGATCCGTCTGCGCATCGACAACGTCCTCGATCGGCATGACAGCACGTCCCATGCTGGGTCGGAGTACTATACGGCACCGATCAACTACCTCCTGAGCTACAGCTACAAGTTCTGATGCCGTACCGTGCCATGGCAGAAGCGGCGTGCAAGCAGCGCAATATCACAGCAGGAGACAGATACAACAATCATGAAATCACTTCGCCCATGGATTTGGGCGGTGATCATAAATATAGTCACAATCTTATGGATGTACTGATGGATGTGGCTTATCAGTGTTTTCTTAAGGAAGGAGAATGGTAATGCAAATGTGGAACAAACAACTTTTGGCAGCGGCGATTGCACTTTCTGCCACGACGGGACAGGTCTATGCGGCGGAGACGGTGGATGCCGATGTGTCCGCTGGCGAGGAGGTTGCGACGCATGCCCTCGGTGAGACCGTAGTGACAGCGACGCGGACGAAGAAGCGTGACCTCGATGTGCCTGCTGCGACGACGATTATCACGGCGCAGGAAATCAAGAACAGCGGGGCGGCAAGCGCGTCGTATGTACTTGCGAAGGTGAATGGCTTCGCCTATAAGTCCTTCGGCCCCAATGGTGCAGCGATGGGATCCATGACGAATGAAGTAAATCTACGCGGGATTAAGGGAGGCGCACTCGTTCTTATGAACGGGAATCCGATAGCATGGCGCGGAAAGTATAACATCGACCAAATTCCCGCAAGTAGCATCGAACGAATTGAAATTGTCAAAGGGAGCGGATCTGTTCTATATGGCAGTGAGGCAGTCAGTGGTGTTGTCAATATCATCACAAAGAAAAAGGGCACAAACGAGGCTCATGTGGGCTTTGGCAACTATGGACAGCGTAGCTACGGCGTGAGCGTTGGCGATGAGAAATTTGGCTTCTACTATAACTACGATAAATGGGGCAACAGAGATGGCCTTAACTATGCAAGTGCATCGACTGCTCGTTTTAGAGGAGAGACGCGTCTGGATGTCAGAGATATCATTAGACAGAACATAGGGCTTTCTTATCAAGTAAACCCCAGACTGAATTTCCTTTTTGGTTACTATGAAACGGAGGGAAAATATACGCGAGAGGTATCTCAGGCACGGGGAGGTACTTTAGGGTTGCGTGTGGGGGATATAATTCAATCCCGTAAATATGAAACGAAACAGTATATTACGCAATTGAATTATCAGGATGCCGATTGGAAGGGCAGTTTGTTCTATAATACGGGGAATTTGGCATATGAGGGACCTACATATATCACTGGTGCATGGACGAGAAAAAATAGTTTGTACCATACGCGCGAAAAAAACAGTTCATATGGTATGGATGTGCAGCGCACCTGGAAGATGAGTCCAAAATCCACCGCTATATTGGGCTTTGACTTGGTTCACGAAATATATGCCGTTATTCCTACGTCTTATCGACCGAGTAATGAACGGTATTCGCGCAACAACTGGGGGATCTTTGGGCAGTGGGAGCAGCGCTTCGATAAGAGAAATACTGGTATTTTCGGATTGCGTGGAACGTGGACAACGGGGGCTGCACGCAGTCAGAACTACAGCAACCTCAGCGCATCTGGGCAGTGGCTGCACAAGCTCGATCGTGAGAACAGCCTATACCTGAATATCAGCCAATCCTTTGTCATGCCAACCTTTGCACAAATGTATAACGATAATGCTTCACAGCTGCCTTCACCGAATCTGCGCCCACAGAAAGGCGTCAATTATGAAATTGGTTGGAAGCAGAATCATGATAGACATACATGGAAAGCTGCAATATTCCATATACGTGTTAAGGATAATATCACTCCTCACGTTGACGATCTGACAAATCCGGTGCGCTACTATACGAATGAGGAGATGCGGAACGTTGGAGTGGAACTTTCCCATGAGATTCGGGGAGCAAATGGCTTCTCCTACAACTGGGGTGTAACGTGGCAGAATCCGATGACAAAGAATACTGAGAATAAACTTGGATGGGTGCGTACATTTGGAAAAGTTCAGCTGACAGGAGGCGTGAACTACCACAAAGGAAAATTGACATCTGCGCTCACTGCTTCTTATCTTGCTGATCGTGTACAGACGCCAAACAGCAAGCCCACATTTCGTTCTAAACCGTATCTGCTCACGACATGGAACACAGCCTATGCACCCGATGAGCACAGCGAGATCAATCTGCGCATTGACAACGTGCTCAACCGTGATGATACAGTGGGGCACTCAGGGACAAAATATTATGTTGCACCGTTCAACTTCCTCCTGAGCTACAGCTACAAGTTCTGACCATGCTTACCTTAACCAATCTCTCTAATGCGGACTGCGATGTGGAGCATATCCTTCACGGCGATGCTGGTGCCCTTCCTGCCATCCTGCAGGAACTGGGGCTTGACGGCATCGAGTTCATGCTCTGTGCGCCGTGGGATCGCACGCTGTTTCCGCCCGCGTACATCAAGGGCGTACATCTCCTGTTTTGGCCGATGTGGGTTGATTTTTGGCGTGGGGATTGGACAGCACTCATGGCGGAGTTCGGCAGTGAGGACAATATCCGAGGCTACTACGGCTCGTTGGATGTTGCCGACTGGGTGGAGGGCTGGCGGGAGAATCTGCGGCGGGCGGCAGAGTGTCAGCCGCAGTATCTCGTCTTTCACGTTGCACATAACTGCACATCGGAGATGTATACGCGCATGTTTTCTGTCACGGATGAGGACGTCATTCACGCGACCATCGAGCTTGTCAATGCGATTGCCGGCGAGATACCGAGGGGCTGCAAACTCCTTTTTGAAAATCTCTGGTGGCCGGGACTGACCTTTCAAAAACCGCAGCTCGCCGCTGAGCTCTTGGAGCGCGTCAGCTATCCCGACACGGGCTTTATGCTCGACACGGGGCATCTGATGAACACGAACTTGGATCTGCAGAGCGAGGCGGAGGGTGCGGCATATGTGCAAAAGGTCTACCACGAGCTTGGAGCATTGGGTAAGCGCGTCTATGGCATTCACCTGCACCAATCCCTCTCAGGGGCATATATGCGGGAGATGATGCGTCGGCATGTAGGATGGAAGACACCGCTCGACTGGCAGGCGGCGATGGACTACGTCATGCATGTCGATCAGCATCAGCCGTTTCATACCGATGCAGCATGCCGTATCGTAGAGACTGTTCAGCCAATGTATCTCGTTCACGAGTTTCAGCATCGTTCCCGTGATGATCTGGTGAGGAAGCTGCGCATACAGCAGCACGCCGCAGCACATGACAGATAGATTCAGGTTCATAGCATGGTGGTTTTCCCTTTTATAGAGCACTGCTTTGTCATATATTCGTAGTGCTCTATATTGGTGTTTGGAGTTGTTAGTATATTTGCGCTTGACAGGACAATAAATTCGTATTATAGTACGATATGTCGAATTGCTGGAAAACTGAATATTATCGAATTAGGTGTCAAAGACTTAATGGAGAATTCGGTGAAGGCTGTATGGTCGTATGCCATGCAGACCGATGCCGAAGCGGTCCCGCCACTGTATCAGCGAGTGAGTCTGCAGGGCGAGCAGAGATGATCTGCCGTCCCGATTTGCCACTGGAGGAATGTCCTCTGGGAAGGCGCAGGTGAACGATGACCTGGAGCCAGGAGAACTGCCTAGTTATGAATCACTGCTTGTACCTGCGAGTGACAGGGAAGGGATTCTATTGTGAGCGAATGTTGTTGCGCCCGAATCATGCCTTTTCGTGAGGCTATCCCCTTTCTGTATCGCAGGAAGGGATTTTTTATTTCCATGATTCATGCCATGCATCAAGAAGATGCGTCAAGATGCTTGTGCCGAATTTATCAGTGTTTCCTGAATATGCTTTTCTCTGACTGACGAAGTACATCCCTTTGCAGCAGATGAATAGATGGTGTATTGCCCTGCAGTAATGTGTAATGTTTTAGGAGGAGATTACGAGATGAAGCCATTGGGTTCAAGGAAGAAGCTAGGAGCTGCTCTGACAGCAGCCCTCAGTGTAAGCGTGCTGTCCATGGGCGGGCATGCATTCGCAGTCGATGCGAATAATACGGCAGATGAACATACTCTGGGGGAGACGGTCGTCACGGCGACAAGAACCCCGAACAAGGAACTCAAGACGGATGCAAATATCACGGTGATTACAGGCAAGGATATCGAGCGCCGCCACTACACCGACCTCACGCAGGCACTGCGCGATGTGCCTGGCGTTACGGTCAATGAGCATGCACCGGCGGGATATAACAACAGCAATAAATTCTACATCAACGGGTCGGAACATGTGGTCCTTCTGATCGATGGTGTCCGCCAGAACTATGCGGGGGGCTTTTCGGCCTCTTTGGCATCTGCGATGAAGGATCTTAGCGGCATCGACCGCATCGAGGTACTGCACGGCTCGGCGTCAACGCTCTATGGATCGGATGCGAAGGGCGGCGTGCTTTCAATGGCGCCGATTATCAACAGTGCGGAGATCGGCGCAGTGCAGCCGGGCGATACCGATTTGTTGGTTGAGCTGACCGGTACCGATATGCCCTCTCTGCTGCTTGCAACCAACATTGTTGCCTGCGAC
>CAUTTS010000087.1:0-8719 GCA_963541465.1 uncultured Selenomonas sp. | reverse complement strand
GAGCATGCGGTTCATACCCGCAGTGTCCGGAGTTCAAATCTCTGTGCCGCCACCAAATGAATGAATATCCCCTCGTCTGATGATTTTCGGATGAGGGGATTTTTGATGTCACGATGCTGCATACTTAGATATTAAATTTTCTAATTATGAAAAAGAATTAAAGGAATTGATAAAATAAAATAGAATTACAATCTTGGAAGTGAGATAAAGATGAAACAGTATTTTGCGCATATTCAACGCGATGGCTCGAAAGAACAGTCGATGGAGGATCATCTTCTTCGTGTGGGCAACTTGATGCAAGAAGATGCGGCGAGGATCGGACTCTCGTCTCTTGCTCGCCTGATCGGCGTGCTGCATGATCTCGGGAAATGTTCTAAGGAGTTTGCGGCCTATCTCAAGTTGTGTCGAGAGAATCCGGGGGACAACGGGCAGAAAGGGACAGTAGATCACTCGTCAGCTGGCGGGCAATTATTGATGCAGCGCTATGGCAGGAGAGACGATTCTGCTCTGCTCACTGTGCATATAGCCGCACTTGTCATTTTTTCTCATCACACGGGGCTGATGAACTATCTCAGTGAAGATGGGCGGTCTGATTTTCTGCGGCGCATGGAGAAAACAGATGTGCCGAATGTCGATCTTTCCTATTATTATGATACAGTCATCTCGGAATCAGAGCTTGATTTGCTTTTTGAGCATGCTGTCCATGAATTTACTGTACTTGATGCAAAGATTACGGCGCTTGATCCGGAAAGAGGCGAGAAGTATCATTTTTACTGGGGCATGATCCATAAGCTGCTGCTCAGTATGCTCGTTGATGCTGATCGGCTGGATAGTGCGGAGTTCGAACTGGACAAACCGCTGACAGACGAATGGGACACGGCCGGGATATGGGCGGTCTTCTCTGATAAGTTGGAGCAGAAACTTACCGGATTTTCCATTCCTCCAGAGCCAAAGGCAGAGAAAATTGCTCGGCTTCGTCAAAAGATCAGCGATGACTGCCTCGAATCAGGTGACGAGTCCCCTGGGATTTTCAGGTTATGCGTTCCAACGGGCGGTGGTAAGACCCTTGCAAGTATGCGGTTTGCCCTGCATCATGCGCAGAAATACAATAAAAAAAGAATTGTTGTTGTCATTCCTTATACCTCGATCATCGATCAGAACGTCAAGGAGATTCGAGAGATATTCTGTATGGATGAGGCGATTCTGGAATATCATTCCAATGTCATCACGGAGGACGATGGGGAAGATACGGAGCGTATGGACTTTCGGCGCATCCTTACGGAGCGATGGGATGTTCCAGTCATCTTTACGACGCAGGTGCAGTTTCTGAACACTGTGTTTGCGGGCGGCAACAGCCCCTTGCGCAGGCTGCATGCGTTGGAGGACAGCATCATTATTTTTGATGAGATTCAGACGCTTCCTATTCGCTGTACGTATCTCTTCAACGCAGCGATGAACTTTCTTAAAGATTTGTGCCGTGTTACCGCGCTTCTTTGCACGGCGACCCAACCACCACTGGAACAGTTGGATGTTCCGATTGAGATGAAGGAAAATGCGGATCTCACGAGTGATTTGGCAGAGGTGTTTGAGGACTTTCAAAGAGTTCAAATCGAGAATATTTGTGAGGATGGCGGTGTTTCCATTAGTGACATTGCCGGTGAAATCGTGCATAGTACGGAGGAGATTGGTGATGTCCTTTGCATTGTGAACCTCACGGCACAGGCGAGGAGTCTCTACGAGAAAGTCTCTGAGTTCGCGCAGACCTCGGAACGAGATATTCATGTTGTGCATCTCAGCACGAAGATGTGCCCCGCTCACCGTAAGGCGGTTCTGCGTACTGTGCGGGAGGAGCGTGATACTCGACAGAAATATCCAGAGAAGCGGCTTATCTGTATCAGTACGCAGCTCATTGAGGCGGGGGTTGATGTATCCTTTCCTGTGGTCTATCGTGCTCTTGCCGGATTCTCCTCCATCGCACAGGCGGCGGGGCGTTGTAACCGCCATGGGGAGATGGAGCGCGGGATCGTTCGGCTCTTTACGTTGGAACAAGAAAACCTCAGCCGCTTGGAGGATATATGGCAGGGAAAGAAGATCGCGAGCGATATGCTGTATAAAACATCGGCGGATGAAATTCTCACACCGCAGGCGATGGAGAAGTATTTTCGCAGATTTTATAAAGGGTGTACGGCGCGTGATATGCGTTTCCCGATGAAGGACAGCAATACTATATTTGACCTGCTCTCGGTGAATGAGGCGGGCTTGCAGGAAGCAGCCGAGAACGGAGCGCAGTCGGATCTCTGGTTCACGCACGCATTTTGCGATGCGGGGCGCGCCTTCGCGGTGATTGATTCGCATACGGAGCCAGTACTTGTTCCCTATGCAGGAGGAAAGGAGCTGATCGTAGAATTCAATGATATCCAGTTCGATAAGCAGCGAATTAGCAAAAAGATGAATGCAGCGCAGCAGCATATGGTTAATTTGTTTTCCTATGAACTCCAGAAACTCGCCGAGCTTGGCGGTATCTGGCGAACGGAGAGCGGAGTAATGGCCCTGCGGGAGGAATACTATAATGAGGCATTTGGTATCCGGACAGAGGAGCAGGGCAATGCATACTGCATGATTTAGGGAGGTGAATACATGAGAAATTCGATTGAATTTCAAGTCTATGGGAGAATGGCACTTTTTACCGATCCGATTACAAAGGTTGGTGGTGAACGTTCCTCCTACTCTGTGCCAACCTATCAGGCACTCAAAGGGATTACAGAAAGCATCTACTGGAAACCTACGTTCTATTGGGTGGTGGATGAAGTGCGTGTTATGAACCGAATCGCGACACAGTCGCGCGGCGTGAAGCCTATGAAGTACGGCGGCGGTGGAAATGATCTCTCCATCTATAAATACTTGAGCGATGTTTGCTATCAAGTGCGTGCGCATTTTGAGTTCAATCTGCACCGCAAGGAACTTGCAGAGGACAGGGATGAACATAAGCACCACAATATTGCAAAGCGTATGGTAGAGCGCGGCGGACGACGTGACATCTTTCTCGGCACGCGGGAATGTCAGGGCTATGTTGAGCCTGTGCGTTATGGCGAGGGCAAAGGATACTATGATGATAGCGGCGAGATGCCGCTCGGCACAATGTTTCACGGATTTAACTATGTCGATGAAACGGGGGGCAGTATGCTGCAAGTCCGTCTCTGGCAGCCGGTGATGGAAAATGGGGTGATTCGTTTTCCAAGACCTGAACAGTGTACACTTGTAAGAGATATTCGGAAGGTCAAGAGCAAGCTCTTTGATAAGAATACTGTCACCTTTGCCGCAGAGGAATACGAACTCCTAGGAGAGGAGGGACGTTTATGAGCTGGATGGAGCAGCTGGTAGAGACGTATAATGAAAATGAACGCTTTGTCGGTAGAGGCGGTATCGATGGGATGAAAGCCCTCCTTCCACCTGTTGGACATATTATTCAGAATGCACAGATAGAGATAACACTGAATGCAAATGGGGAACTCATCCGTGCGGAGGCAATTGCAAAGGAACAGCAGCCTACCCTCATTCCATGTACGCCAGACTCGGCGTCGCGTACATCAAGCCCGTCACCACACCCCCTGCATGATAATCTCTCCTACATTTCACGGGATTATTACGAGTTTGCAAAAAAACCGCCGAAGGGGGAGACCATCCCATACCTGCTCTACAAAAAACAGCTTGGGGCATGGGCAGCATTGGGCAATCCGAAAGTACAGGCCGTCTATCGCTACATCAGTAGTCATGATGTGATTCATGACCTGATTGCGAAAAAGGTGCTTTTTCAAGATGCTGCAGGAAAACTACTCGAAAAGTGGACAGACAAGGATGCGACGAGACCGCTCATCTTCAGTGTGGTTGCGGGAGATCTACTGAAAGCCATGGTACGTTTTCGCGTTGTTGTGGATGGCGATGACTGTCCGGAATTGTGGAATGATACACATCTGCAAAAAGATTATCAGACGTTCTTTCAGCAAGAGTTTTTGCAGGAAGAGACACAAATCTGTTACGCCACGGGGAAAAAACTGCCGCCAACGGATAAGCATGGAAAGGGCATCCGATTTCCGGGAGACGGCGCGAAGATTATTTCATCGAATGATATGAGCGGATTTACTTTCCGTGGTCGCTTTGTCAACGGGGATGAGTGTACCTCCATTGGCTATGAAACCTCTCAGAAGGCGATGAATGCCCTGATGTGGCTCGCACGCAATCAGGGATATACACATGATGGGCGCGTATTTCTCGCATGGGGACGGTGCGGGCAAACTCCACCGCCTGTATTCGACGATACGGCACGCCTGACACGCAGACGGCGACCCGCAGGGGCGGAACGCCCCTCGTCGTTGAAAGGTTGGGCAGAGTCCCTGTCAAAGACTCTTGCAGGCTATCAACATGAATTCAAGCAGGCAGAGATGAGTCAGGTTAACGTCATGATTCTTGATGCCGCGACGAAGGGACGACTTTCCATTTGCTACTATAGCGAGATGGCGGGTGAGGACTTCATCGAGCGGATCGAACGGTGGCACAGCCTTGGACGTTGGCGTCAACATGGCTACGATAGCACGATGAATGTGTCGTTTACCTATTTCGGTGTACCGACTCCGAAGCGGCTTGTCGAAGCTTGTCACGGCGTAAGTGTCGGCGACAGTCAGATGAAGCTCGAACTCGAGCGGATCTTTTATGCAATCCTGCAAGGAAATCCTCTGCCAGTAGATATGGAGCGCATGTTGATCGGCCGTGCCGTAAAGCGTGCAGTTTGTGATGATTACTATGGATGGCACAGACAGATTTTAGAGCCGGCGTGCTCCGTGGTTGCGCGCCGCCTCAACCATACAAAGGAGGAATACACAGTGGCACTTGATGAAACGAAGGCGGATCGCTCGTATCTGTTCG
Source organism: uncultured Selenomonas sp. (assembly GCA_963541465.1). Lineage (GTDB taxonomy): Bacteria > Bacillota > Negativicutes > Selenomonadales > Selenomonadaceae > Centipeda. The sequence continues at coordinate 3,799 of CAUTTS010000087.1, read as the reverse complement.
GCAGACTAATCGCAGTGGCAGATCAGATGGAGAGAGCAACCTTCAGTCGGGATGAGATGGGTAGCCGCACAACAAACGCTATGCGCTATATGGAGATTTTCTTCGCCCGCCCTGCCTCCACATGGATGACCCTCCAGAAAAAGCTGCTGCCCTATCAACAGAAGCGGGAAATCTATGGAGGAAAGGAACGTAAGCTCATCAGTAAGATTGGCAGTATGTTCCATGACGATGATTTTCTTTCAGATCGTCCTTTGGACGGGAAATTTCTGCTTGGCTACTATTGCCAGCAGTACGCGATGGAACTGGTACGAGAAGAGAATCGTAAGAAGAAAGAAGCACTGCAAGAGGAGGATGTATGATGTCTGCACTGACAAAGAAAATTGATTTTATCGGATTCATCACAGTAGAGCGTTCGAATCCAAACGGCGACCCTCTGAACGGAAACCAGCCGCGCACGGATTACGGCAGCTATGGAGAAATCTCAGACGTCTGCCTCAAGCGGAAGCTCCGCAATCGCTTACAGGATATAGGCGAAAAAATTCTCGTTCAGTCCAATGAGCGCGCAGATGACGGTTGTGACAGCATTCGTGCGCGCGTCGAGGCAAATCCTGCGATGGGCAAACCGCTCAAAATGAAGGACAAGGAGCAAGGCCGTACCCGTATCTTTGCTGAGGAGGCGTGCAAGGCTTGGATAGATGTTCGTTCGTTCGGACAGGTGTTTGCGCTCAAAGAAGCAAAGAAGCAAGGCGTTGATGCTGTCTCTGTCGGCGTGCGGGGACCCGTGACCATCCATACGGCAGTCAGCCTCGATCCCGTTACCATCACGGGTATACAGATCACGAAGAGCATCAACAATGAGCCGGGCGATAAGAAAGGCTCGGATACGATGGGTATGAAGTATCGCGTAGACTTTGGCGTGTATAAATTCCAAGGCAGTATTAACGTCCAGCTGGCGGAAAAGACGGGGTTCAGCGAGGGGGATGCTGCAAAGATCAAGGAGGCTCTTCGTACAATTTTTGAGAATGATGCATCGTCCGCCCGTCCTGAGGGAAGCATGGAGATGAGCCGTTTCTATTGGATTGAGCATGCCAATAAGACCGGCTGTGCATCGAGTGCGAAGATCCACCGCAGCGTTTCGGCACAGAAAAAGGATGGAGTAGAGACACCATCGCATTTGGATGACTACATCATTGACGACAGTGCTCTTTATGCTATCAACGGCATTCGCATTGAGAAATATGTTGAGGGAAGCTTGGTCGATTGATATGGGGTATGCTGAGGAAGAGTATCTCATGCTCTCGGAGATTCAGCATTATGTCTTTTGTCCTCGCCAATGGGGGCTGATTCATCTCGAGCAGTATTGGCAGGATAATGTCCTGACCGTCGAGGGGAATGCCCTGCACGAAAGGGCGCACGATGAGAATATCAAGGAAAAGCGTGGCAATAAGATCATTGTGCGTGGAATGCGTGTAGCATCCCCTCGGATTGGGATTTCCGGGGTCTGCGATGTTGTCGAATTCCACGTGGATCCTACGGGCGTAAGTATTCCCTCCTATCAGGGCAGTTATCGCGTCGTCCCAATCGAGTATAAGCGAGGAAGGCCCAAGGAGGGGGCGGAGGATGTACTCCAACTGACACTGCAGGCACTCTGCCTCGAGGATATGCTCATGACAGATATTCCTTTCGGATATTTGTATTATGGGGAGATTCGACGTCGGGTTAAGATTACGTTTTCAGATGAGCTAAAGGATCAGATCCCGATTCTGGTGCAGGAAATGAGGCAATACATCCGGAGCGGCCATACCCCACGTGTAAAGAGACGAAAAGGCTGTACGAACTGTTCTCTGAACAATGTCTGTGTACCAAAGCTGAATCGTCTCGGATCTGCGAAACATTACCTTGAGAGGAGGCTGGCAGAGGGATGAAGCCTCTTTTGAACACACTTTTTGTCAATCAGGATGAGGCGTACTTGGCATTGGACGGCGGCAATGTTGTGGTCATTCGTGAGGATCGGGAACTTGCTCGCTTTCCACTCCATAACTTTGAGCAGATCACAACCTTTGGCTATACGGGGGCAAGCCCTGCGCTCATGCGGAAATGCGCTGAGGAGAATATTGCATTGACGTTCATGAGCCCGGAGGGAAGATTTCAGGCGCGCGTTATCGGAAAGATGAATGGCAACGTCCTCTTGCGCAGGGAGCAGTATCGTCGTGCAGATGATGAGACTGCCAGTCTTGCACTTGCGAAGAACTTTATCCTCGGCAAGATCTATAATGCCCGTTGGACAGTTGAACGAACGCGCAGAGACTATGCCATGCGAATTGATGAGGAGAAATTTCAGAGTGTCAGTGACTTCCTCCAGACATCCTGTCATGAGTCAACGTGTGCATCTAATCTGGAGGAACTTCGCGGCATCGAGGGGAAGGCTGCTGTCAGCTATTTCTCGGTATTCGATGATATGATTCTCAAACAGAAGGAGAATTTCTTTTTCACTGAGCGTAACCGCAGACCGCCGCTCGACAATATGAACTGTCTCTTATCTTTCTTTTACGCCCTCCTCATGAATGATGTAGGGGCGGCACTTGAAGGGGTGGGATTGGACTCCTATGTCGGCTTTCTACATCGTGATCGCCCGGGTAGACCATCACTCGCACTTGATCTCATGGAGGAACTGCGCCCAATAGCGGATCGTACGGCATTTTCCATGGTCAATACCAAGAAGATCAGCGGCAAGGACTTTCACTTAGAAGAAGGCGGTGCTGTATATCTTACCGATGATGGACGGAAAAAGATTTTGGAGGCATGGCATGCACACAAAGAGGGGATGATGACACATCCTTTTTTAGAGGAAAAAATCAAATGGGGGCTTGTTCCTCATGTGCAGGCAATGCTGCTTGCACGCCATCTGCGTGGGGATCTTGATGCCTACCCGCCATTTTTGTGGAAGTAGGATCTTGCCATGTACGTTTTAATCACTTATGATATTAGTACAGTTGATGCAGATGGACGCAGACGATTGCGCAAGGTTGCACGAAAATGTAGAGCCTACGGGCAGCGTGTGCAGAATTCTGTCTTTGAGTGTAAAGTGGATCCGACCCAGTGCAAGCAGTTGGAACTTGCTTTGCTCGACATCATCGACCTGCAGAACGACAGCTTGCGATTTTACTACCTCGGCAAAGACAAAGGATCGAAAGTGACGCATTATGGCGTGAAAGAATCCTACGATTTGGAAGCAGCTATTATCATCTGAGCATTTTGCATGAGTGCGAAGGTGAAGTAAACAGAAAATGATATGAAAACACCTAGGTGCCAGCATCATACGATAGGAGCGTGTGATGCTCAGACATCGAGAAAATCATATTTGTGGCGAGTAATACCCGTAAATATGTGGCAGAAGAGGGATGTCGTAACTTCTTTTGCTGTCGCGCCCCGTACGGGGCGCGTGGATTGAAACTTGAATGCGGCGCGAATCGCAAAAGAAAAAGCGGTCGCGCCCCGTACGGGGCGCGTGGATTGAAACGTTATACGTCATGCCATCAGGGACGATGCCCTTGTCGCGCCCCGTACGGGGCGCGTGGATTGAAACCCATATCGGGCGCGGCGTGTACGGTATGACAATGTCGCGCCCCGTACGGGGCGCGTGGATTGAAACACACAAAGACAAAATAGCAATATAGAGGGCGAAGTCGCGCCCCGTACGGGGCGCGTGGATTGAAACTCGTGCTGGACGATCTCGGTGCAGAGAAAATAAATATCCACCCGCATAGCGGGTGGTTTTTCATTTTCGGGCATAGCCCTT
>CAUTTS010000086.1:0-8987 GCA_963541465.1 uncultured Selenomonas sp. | reverse complement strand
AAAGCGGGCGAAAAAGATGCGTCAAGATGGTCGTACCGAATTTATCAGTGCTTCCCTAGGAGTGTATATCAATTACATAGCATAGGGGACTGTTGTGCGAAGCTGCAAACTTCGCACAACAGTCCCCTATACGCCCCTTCCACACGAGCGGGCGATTCCCTTACTGTTTCGTCACCGTCACGCGATCCATCTCCGTCCCGTCGGGCAGGAAGCACGCGATCTCAATCTGATCGGCCGCGACCTCCATCGTGAGATAGTTATCCGTCTCCGGCTGCGGGAGCGTCACCTCGTCAAAGGCATGGTCGATCCAGAGGTTCGGATAGCGCACATTCCCCGCGACACCCGTGAGGATGTAGAGGGGGCCCTTCTGCTCCGGCGTTTTGGCAAATGCATAGATATGCCCACGATTGCGGTACGTATGCAGATGCGCCGTGAAAACAACATCGATGAGCAGTTCGTCAAAAACGGGCATCCACACCCGGCCGATCTCCTCATCAATGCCCTCACTTCGCTCAGACCGTCCCTGTATACGATACTGCAATACGTCCTTGTGCATGAGGACGATATTCCACTTCTTGCGGTACGCCTTCAGATCGCGGCGGATCCACGCGAGCTGCTCCTCGACCAGCCCGCTCTTAAGGCCGTCGATCTCCTTCTGCTGTGTGCAGAGCACGATATAGTGCGCCTGCCCGTAGTCAAAGGAGTAGTAGTAGCGCCCGAATGTCTTGCTCCCGTTGCGCGGCGTCCGAAAATAGTTCAGATAGGCGACAGGGAGACGCGTCTGCCACTGGCGGTCGTAGGTCTCGTGATTCCCCATGACCGGCGCCATCGGGATCACGCGCTCCATCTCATCCACGCCTTTAAAGAACTCCGTCCACTGATAGCCATCCTCGCCGTTGTCCACGAGGTCGCCGAGGCAGGCGAAGAAAGCCGCATCCGTATTGCGTGCCCATGCGAGATGTGCCAGCTGCTGCCAGTCTGCATAGTCGCTCGACTGGCTGTCGGGAAAGAGCAGCATCTTGTACGGCAGATCGGGGTCGGGCGTCACGAGCGGCAGCCATGCCGTCGTCCCACCATCCGCGGTGATGCGATAGCGGTACTCCACCCCCGGCACAAGCTGGTCGACCTCCACCAAGTACTGATGCACCATCACATCGTCGTCGGTGAACGCAGCATCCACGGCAGGAAACCGCAGCACATTGTCCGTGTCGGGGGCCTGCACCTCAAGCATCTGGCCAGCAGACGCCTTCGGCGTCTCCCACATGATGACGCGGCTGCTGCCGGGATCCTGCGTAACGATCTGCCGCAGGTGCTCCACGTAGAAGCCATCCGCAAAGGGATAGAATCCCATCCGTTGCAGCCACTTTACCAGCGTATCGTGTCCGAGCACCACGCCGCCCGCGACAACTGCGCCTGCCGCCATCGCGCCCTTGATAAAGGTGCGGCGTGTGAGGCCGCACTCTTCTTCTCTTACTTCTTTCCTTTCTTCTTTCATGTCCTCCATATGTTCCATTTCCCCCAGATCGGAGGCACAGAGCAGCTCCATGCCGCCCGAATCATTTCATCGTGTGTCCGACGCTTCCTTCATGCGCCGTGGCTTTACCTGCAGACAGCAGGACGCGCACTCCTCGAACGAGAGCCTGTGTCCGCCGCGGCGCAGGCGCAGATACCGTGCTACGTCCACACAGCTGATGCGCCCATCGGGCAGATACGAACCCGTGTCACAGGCGACAATGTTGTTCGGCAAAAAGAGCGGAACAGGTGCACGATCGCGCCGCAGCCTCTGCGTCGGCGTATGCCCGACCACAACAACGGCATCGCCGCAGTAGCCCATGAAAAACGCCTCACGGATCCAGAGCATATCCTCGCGGCTGTCCTCTGCCGCAGGATTCACCCCCGCATGGACAAAGAGAATCTCCTCATCCTCGTATGATGTGCGGAAGAAAATCGGACGCTGCCGCACGAACTCCGTCAGCGCCTCCGCCTCTGCCGTTGGCAGCGCGGCAAGCTGCTTTCTCGTGATCTTGCCGCCGTTCGCCAGCCACAGATCGAACTGCCCCAGCAGCGTTCGCCCCAGTCCATACGCATCCATGTAGCTGAGCATCATCGCCTCATGGTTGCCCATGAGCGCGTGGACATTGCGGTGCGTTTCCATCTGTCGCCGCACGAACTGCAGCGTGCGGACAGATGCAGGGCCACGGTCGATATAGTCGCCGAGAAAGACGAGCAGGTCCTGTGTATCGTCAAACGCAATCCTTGTCCAGAGACGTTCGAGGCAGTCCGCCTCCCCGTGCACATCGCCGACCGCAAGAATCCGTCGAAACATCCGGCTGCCCCCTTTCTGCATCAAGGGAATCGCTGATAAAATGAGGTATGCCAGATTGGCGTAGATTTTTTTCCGATTGAGGCAGCAAACCGGACGCATAGCAGAGGCTATGTGGAGGATTTGCTAACGAAAAGCGGGCGAAAAAGATGCGTCAAGATGGTCGTACCGAATTTATCAGCGCTTCCCAAGCACCTCTATTATAGCGTAAAAGCCATGAAAATGATATGATAATATATCGCACACGAAACCACAGAGAGCTACATTGACAATCGTCCCATAGAGATATATGATGTGGTAGGGTAAAATTTGATGGTTTTCAGTCAGGAGGACGCACATGATAGAACGCTATACACGACCGGAGATGGGGCATCTCTGGTCGATCCAGAACGAGTGGCAGACCATTCTGAACGTCGAGATCGCCGCGTGCGAAGCGATGGCAGAGCTGGGTGAGATCCCCGCCGCCGCCATGGAGAACATCAAGGCAAAGGCAAAGTTCGACGTCGCGCGCATCAACGAGATCGAAAAGACCACCGACCACGACATCATCGCCTTCCTCACGAACCTCGAAGAGAACATCGGCGAGGACTCGAAATACATCCACAAGGGACTCACCTCGAGCGATGTGAAGGACACAGCCTACTGCGTCATGATGCGTGACGCGGCCGCCATCATCCTCGATGATCTGCAGGAGTTCCGCACCGTCCTGCGCCGCCGCGCAAACGAGTTTCGCCACACGCCGTGCATCGGACGCACCCACGGCATCCACGCCGAGCCGATGACTTTCGGTCTGAAGCTCCTCCTCTGGAGTGCAGAGATCGAGCGCGACATCGAGCGTCTCGAGCACGCCAAGAAGATCGTCTCTGTCGGCAAACTCTCGGGTGCCGTCGGCACGTACTCCAACATCAACCCGCGCATCGAGGAGCTCACGTGCAAGCACCTCGGTCTGACCCCCGTCCGCCTCGCGACACAGGTCATCCAGCGTGACCGTCACGCCGAGTTCGTCACGACACTCGCCATCATCGCGAGCACACTGGAAAAGATCGCCACCGAGATCCGCAACCTCCAGCGCACGGACATCCGCGAGGCAGAGGAGTTCTTCAAAGCGGGACAGAAGGGCTCGTCGGCGATGCCGCACAAGCGCAACCCGATCAACTGCGAGCGCGTCTCGGGCATGGCACGCCTCGTGCGCGGCAACGCCGTCGCGGCGATGGAGGACATCACCCTCTGGCACGAGCGCGACATCTCGCACTCCTCCGTCGAGCGCGTCATCCTGCCCGACAGCACGATCAACGTCGACTACTGCCTGCACAAGCTGACGGGCATCGTGGACAAACTCCTCGTCTACCCCGACGCCATGCTGCACAACATGAACCGCACGGGCGGGCTCATCTACAGCCAGCGCATCCTCACGGCACTCGTCAACAAGGGCATCCTGCGCCAGACCGCCTACGTCTGGGTACAGCGCAACGCCATGAAGCGCTGGCTCGAGAAGGAAGACTTCCGCACGAACGTCGAGAAGGACGCCGACATCTCCGCCCATCTCACGAAGGAGGAAATCGACGCGTGCTTTGACTACCAATACTTCCTGCGCAACGTCGACGACATCTTTGCACGATTTGATCTCTAAGGAGAAGAAATAAGGGGGACTCATTATGTCAACCATCGTTATTACCGGTACCCAGTGGGGCGACGAGGGCAAAGGGAAAATCGTCGACTACCTCGCGAGCAAGGCAGACACCGTCGTCCGCTATCAGGGCGGCTGCAACGCGGGACACACCGTCGTCGCGGCCGGCGAGGAATACAAACTCCGCCTCCTGCCCTCGGGCATCCTCTACAAGGGCACGCACAACATCATCGCAAACGGCGTCGCCTTTGACCCCGAGGTCTGTCTGCAGGAGATGGACGCCATGGCAGCGCGCGGCATCGACACGTCGAACATCCGCATCTCCGACCGTGCGCACGTCGTCATGCCCTACCACCGCCTGATGGACGGCATCGGCGACGCCCAGCGCGGCGCGGACAAAATCGGCACCACAGGACGCGGCATCGGTCCCTGCTACATGGATCGCGACGACCGCATCGGCATCCGCGTCTGTGACCTCATGGAAAAGGATGAGTTCGCGAAAAAGCTCAAAAAGAACCTCGACAACAAAAACGCAGAGCTCGCCGCCGTCTACCACCATGAACCCCTTGACTATGACGAGGTGCTGAAGGAGTATCAGGGCTACGCCGAGCGTCTGCGCCCGCTCGTCACCGACACCATCCCCCTCATCAACGAGGAGATCGCCGCCGGGCGCAAAATCCTCTTCGAGGGCGCACAGGCGACCATGCTGGACATCGACTACGGCACCTACCCCTACGTCACCGCATCGCACCCCATCTCGGGCGGCGTCACCATCGGCGCGGGTGTTGCGCCGAAGAAGATCGACAAGGTCGTCGGCGTTGTCAAGGCATACTGCACGCGCGTCGGCGAGGGTCCCTTCCCCACGGAGCAGCTGAACCCCATCGGAGAGAAACTGCGTGAGGCGGGACATGAGTTCGGCACCGTCACGGGGCGTCCGCGTCGTACCGGCTGGCTCGACGCCGTCGTCGTCCGCCATGCGGGGATGCTCTCGGGCATCGACTACATGGCGGTCACGCGCCTCGACATCCTCGATGGCTTCGAGGAGATCAAGATCTGCACGGGCTACCAGCACAAGGGCGAGCTGCTGAAGGGCGTCCCCGCGAGCCTCAACGTCCTCGCCGAGGTCGAGCCGGTCTACGAGACCTTCCCGGGCTGGAAGACGGACATCTCCGGCATCCGCAGCTACGGCGACCTCCCCGAAAAGGCACGTAACTACCTCGAACGCATGGCAGAGATCACGGGCATCGCCCTCGGCATCGTCTCCGTCGGCCCCTCGCGTGAGCAGACCATCGTCCTCGCCAAGGATCTTTTCTAAAAAATATAAAATTTCGGCACGCTGAGCGTTTTGCACACAGCGTGCCGTTTTTTCTTGACGACTACGATTCAATCGTAGTAAACTATCTTCAAGAGGCAGGTGATTCCACTGAAACTATCCAGAATGTTTGTCCAGCCAACCATATTTCTCAGGGAATGGAAACGCCTCGGATTCACCGATGACGATTTACGGCGCATGGAGTGCCAACTCCTACAGAATCCCAAGATCGGTGATGTCATTCAGGGGACGGGACGCCTGCGCAAGATGCGGTTTTCCTATGAACATCGCGGAAAGAGCGGCAGTGTCCGTATCTGCTATGTTGACTTTGAACAATACGAATGTGTCTATCTGCTTGCCGTCTTTGCCAAAAATGAGCAGGACAATCTTTCTTCCTCGGAATGTACCCTGCTCAAAAAACAAATTGAGCGGCTTGAGAAAACCTTACAAAGGAGGTTCTTTGAGTGAGTACAGCCTTTTCCATGTTGTCTGCCGCGCTCGATGAAGCGATTGAAGATGCGGAGAGAGACGGGGCAAAACTTCAGCGCGAACATCTCAGCATTGAAAGCCAACCATTGCCCGTTTATTCGCCGGAACGAATCAAGAGCATTCGTCAGCGGGAAGGAGTAACCCAGAGGACATTTGCTTCTTACTTCGGTGTTTCCTGCCGCACCGTTGAGGCTTGGGAGTCTGGAAAAAATCATCCCTCCGGTCCTTCCAACAGACTGCTTCACCTACTGGAAAACGAACAGTGCTCCATTGTGAGCTGACCAAAAACGAGGATTGCCATTCACAGCAATCCTCGTTTTATTATGCCACCGTAAACCCCGCCGTGCGGAAAAACTGCCGATACGCCTCCGCCTTCTTCTCAAGCTTCATTGGATAAGCGCGCGAGGTGGACGGGAGGCGCGTGACGAGGAGCTCACGCGTACCGCAGCGGGCGGGAACGGTCTCGCCCGTCTTGACCTCCTTGCCCTTCTTCTCAGCCGTGAGCAGATCAAAGAGGATCTCCGTCGCCTTGCCGCCCGTCGTACAGATGCGGCGGCACTGTGGGATCTGCGCCAGAATCTCGGGCAGCTCCACCGTCTCCACAACCTTTAGATAGGCGTCGGACGCGTTGCCGTGCGTGCGGATGGCGCGCCGCACGCCGGGACATGAGCCGATGCCGCGCTCCGTGAGAAACGCCTTGATGCGCTCCGCGTCAAAAGCCTTTTCCCCCGGCACCTGAAAATGCTCTGCATCACCGAAGAACACGAGCCCATAGACCCGCCACATATCGTTCTGGAAGTTCGGGTAGTGGAATGCCATCGCCCGTTTCTCCGCTGCGGGCGGAAAACTCCCCATCATCAGCACGGTCGCCTGCGGCGGCAGGAATGGCGGGAACGGCCGCAGCTCGACATCCTGTTCGTCCACTGCAGTATTTTCTTGATTCGTTGTCTTCTTATTCCCCATTGTCCCCTCTTACAGCAGCCCCAATGCGTGCTGGACGACGAGCGACGTCACCGCCACCGCAGCCCAGCACACCATCCCGAGGGCAAGCGGCCGCGCCCCATTCTTTACGAGCGACGGGAGATCCGTGTTCAGCCCGATCGCACTCATCGCGAGCACAATCGCGAACTTTCCGAGCATCCCCAGCCCGTGTGAAAGCTCTGCCGGGAGAATGCCCGTCGTGTTCACAATGCACGCAACGATGAAGTAGAGCACGAACATCGGAAAGATGCGCCGCAGGGAGAAGCCTGCGCCGCTCTTTTTCGCCCCGCGCATCACGAGCAGCGCGAAGAAGAGACAGACCGGCACGATCATCAGCGTACGTGTCAGCTTCACAATCGTCGCATACGCCCCCGCATCGTGACTGTACGCATAGCCCGCCGCGACCACGGACGACGTATCGTTGATCGCCGTGCCTGCCCACATGCCGAAGCCCTGATCGGACATCCCCATCGTGTGCCCGAGGAACGGAAAGAGAAAGACCGCAATCACGTTAAAGAAGAAAATCGTCGCAATCGAGATCACCACATCCCGATCCTTTGCCCCGATCACAGGGGCGACCGCCGCAATCGCCGAGCCGCCGCAGATCGCCGTCCCCGCGCCGACGAGCGCCATCATATCGCGATCGAGCCCCATCAGGCGCCCTGCGACAAACGCCGCCAGGAACGCCGCCGCGAGCGTAAAGACCATCACGTAGAGGGACTGCTCGCCCACCTCCACGACGTGAAAGAGATTCATCTCAAAGCCGAGCAAGATGATCGCATACTGGAGAATCTTCTTGCCCGTAAAGCAGATGCCGCTCTCTGTTTTCTCCGGCCGCCGCTTCTTCGCGAACAGCATCCCGAGCAGAATGCCGAACACGGGGCCGCCCACAATGGGGAAATACAGCCCCAGCACGTAGGCCGGCACGGCAAACAGCATCGCATAGAGGATGCCATCCATGTACTCTCGTTTCATCGAAATCCTTCTTTCAAAACGCAGCTGCGGGATCATCCCCTACGCAAACAGCTCTGCCCACTCCGCCTCACGGAAGCCCGTGAGCACGCGATCCTTCGTGATGAGGAGCGGCCGCTTCACGAGCATCCCGTCCGAGGCGAGCGCAGCGTACTGCTGCTCCTCCGACATCTCCGGCAGCTTATCCTTCAGCCCGCGGTCGCGGTAAACCATCCCACTCGTATTGAAGAACCGCTTCAGCGGCAGTCCGCTCTTCTTGTGCCACGCACGCAGCTCCTCTGCCGTCGGGTTCTGTGTCTTAATGTCGCGCATCGGTGCCGCACAGCCATGCGCACGCAGGAATTTCTCCGCCTTCTGACACGTCGAGCACTTCGGGTAGCCGATAAAAAGAACCTCTGTATCTGCCATATTATTTCCTCCGCTTCCATTCACAAAATATCATCTCGTCTTATTATATCGCCGTGCAAAAATTTTTCAATTTTTTCTTTTTGACCTATTGACTTTTTGACTTTTAGAGGTATAATAACAATCGAAAGGTGATTGAAGCACCTTCCCAAGAAAGAAAATGACATGACTGATGCAGATACCAAACAGAGCATCAGCCGACAAAACGATCTAAGGAGTTGATCATCATGTTTGGACTTGTACCTTTTGGCGGACATCGTGGGCTGGCACGCAGCGAGCAGAACAATCCGTTTGCCCTCTTTGATTCCCTCTTCGACCACGACTTCCCCGCAGCGAACTGGGGTGCGTCCTCGTTCAAGGTGGACGTGAAGGACAGCGGCGACCACTACGAGCTCTCCGCCGATCTGCCGGGCGTGACGAAGGAGGACATCAACCTCCGCTACGAGAACGGCTATCTCACCATCGCCGCCGTGCATAACGAGAGCAAGGACGAGAAGGACAATAGCGGCAACTACATCCGCCGCGAGCGCCATACGGGCGAGGTCAGCCGCTCGTTCTACATCGACGGCATCGACGATGCGAATATCCACGCGGCGTTCAAGGACGGCGTCCTGCAGGTCAGCCTGCCGAAGGCGGCAGATGCGCCCGAGCGCAAGCAGATCGAGATCCACTGATCCCGCGCCTGCTTGTCATAGATAAGCAGAGCCACGCGAAAGCAACTCTTTCGCGTGGCTCTTTTTTGCCGTTTTCACAGTGACGCATACGGATAGATGGCAAGATTGCCGTCCTTGTATTCGGCGACATAGACATTCTTTAGTTCGTAACCCGCATCGCGCAGGGCAGTGTTCAGCCAGACGTGATCTTTTTCGATGAGCTCG
>CAUTTS010000085.1:0-9027 GCA_963541465.1 uncultured Selenomonas sp. | reverse complement strand
GCTCATCCATTTCGGCATCAAGCATTCCATAGCCTGTAACATACGCGAAGTGGCGGCGGCTGTTGACCATCCATATATCCTCTTTGGAAAAGCCGAGCGGATGAATTTTTCCTCTTGCATAGTACAAATGGAGCATCTGGTTTTTTTGATCCTTCCACTTTATTTGGAGGAGCGGTATGCCGGAAAGGGCATTCGTCGGAACATAACTGCTGCCCCCATTGGATTCATGCCCGTAGACGCAGCGACCGTCCGTCCAGATCCATTCGCCCGGATAGACTGTCCGATTCCCAATACAGGTAAGCCATACGCCATCAGCAAGCACCCGATTCCCGCGCACTGCTTTCACTCTAGCCCTGTGCATCGTCTCACGCTCCCACGATTACGGCGGTACCACCCCTTGAAATCTGTACCCACACCAAACTGCCCTCTGACGTATTGCAGTCCACTGCCGCACGGAAGGGATACGACCACTCGCCGATATGAACACGTCCATTCTGAATCCTTCCGCGCTGTGCGCGAGATTCCTGAGTACTTCCTTTTCTCAGTCCTGCTCGGATTGCCGCTGCAAGCCCCATAATGCCGTTCATCCGCACCACCTCACCATCTTGATCGTCTGCCGCAGAAGGCGCGGCATAAGTTCCACCGTGTTCGACTGCAAGAAGTATTCGTGTCCTTCGAAGCGGATGCGCTCGGTGAAATCGACGATGTGGTCAATGTCCGGGATGCCGTTTTGAATCCGTGCGCGAATCTCCACCGTAACTGTCTCTTGCGTCTTGCGGTTGAGCCATTCAATCGCTCTCGTCAGCGTCTGTAAATACTCCAAGCCCACAACGGGAAATTCGGTGTCGATGAGAGAAGAATACGGCAGTGTATCGTCACTGGCGTAATGAGCACCAAGGCTGAGATTCGACTGCTCGACGGTGAACTGACTTGCCTTGCCGCCGGGCTTTCCCTGCGACAACGAGCTTCCTTCGAGCACACCGTCCACATAGACCGTGGTCGCATACCATCCGTAGCCGAGCGGCGCGTGGTAGGTAATACGCTCTGTCCCCTTCTCACGGCTCCAATCCTCCCAGTCATATTCCGTGTGCTTCTTTCCGTCATTGACTGCCTCTGTGGTACGCTCCCATTCCTTGAAGAGATACACGTCACGCCCTGTAGAGGCGTATGCGTAATCTGTGCGGCTGGTCGATCCATCTACATTGTGTGTACGCTTTTCGGCAAGATACTCCCCGTCATAGGAATAAGTGCTGTAGCCGTTCTCATTTGTTTCACGGACGAGAAAGCCGTTGGAGTAAGTGCGGCTGATTTCTTTGAAAGAAATCGTTCCCGTGAAGGGAACGGGTACAGTATCCTCCTCGTTGTGCGCCCCGCTCTCATGATTGTTGTTCGCGCTGTGCCAGACGGAGCGCAGGAGTTTCCGCTCAATGGTCGGCTGTGCGTGAGGCCAGTTTGTGATGTCGATGACGGATTCCTCCATGCCGCGCTGAATGATGTGGAGCGTATCTCCACGAATGAATACATTGATCTGCTGCTGCGGCAGTTTCGCTGTCCAGCCGAAGAGCGCGGAGATGAAGTCATGATACGTCATTCCACTCCCCTCGAAGTTCTGCGACGGCGTGAAATCATCGGTCAAACGATGCAGTCGAAGCCCGAGTGCTGCGGCAATCTCAGCAGCATAGCGCGACACCTTCGCCCACTCGACGTAGATATGGATGGGCGTGTAAAGGAGCGTGTCCTTACTGTACGTTCCCTTGACGGACTGCACGATGCCGCGCTGACTCGTTTCCTCGACGAGAAAACGGAAGGCATAGTCCATCACACGCCCTTGGACGCTGTCGCCAATGGAAAGAGGATGTACGGTCTCAAGCTGAATCGTATCGGACAGCGTAAGTTCCCCAAGCATTACGGAGAAGGAGCGAATGCCCCGCTCCCTGAACTCTGCATAGGTCAGTGTATGCGGAATCTCGATTTTCGTGTCTGCAACGATGCGTGACTGTTTGACAAGAGTCCGTTTCGTATCTACCAACGCCGATTCACAGCGACCAATGCGCCGCTCTGTGTCGCTCGTTACCGTAATTTTCTTGACGATCCGAATATCGCGCAGGGTATCTGCATGAACAAAGCAAGATGACGTGACTTTACGTGACGTATCTCCGCTGACCTGCACGGATTGACGAAATACGGGAATCACCGTGGCGTATATAATCGGTTTTAGGTGAATACGCCCCATCGGCAGCCACGCGATGCAGACGACGGGTTTCAGCTTGATGCTCATGTCCCCGCTCTCCATCCGAACTGCCGCCCCGTGAGTTCCGCAATCGTCATGAAGACAGTGCGCGTGTCCATAACGGTGGAAGTTAGATTCTGCTCGACGATATGCCTTCCATATTCAATGACCGTCCCACCGCTCTTTTCAATCGCCGTCAAAGCACACAGCCCTTCTGCCGTGCGGTAGGCAGGATTCCCGATGAGGGAGATCCCCGTTACACGGGAATCTGCGCCATACTGCGTGGACAGGGCGGCAACATTGACCGTTTGCAGAATCTCCTGATTCGCCGCCGTTGCCTCATAGCTTCCGTCGCCGCAGTCGGTCATATTCGTCTGCGGCGCTTGGACGGGCAGCATGATAACCTGCTCTCTCGGACTGATCTCCTCATCCGAGAGGATGAGATTCGAGATAAGGACGTCCTCTGTTCTGCTGTAAAGCGTTATGGTCTTTTCACTGGAACTGTAGGCGTACCAAAAAGAGCAGTCCTGCTTGTTGCAAACCTCACGTTCGTTCAGGAGTGCCCGAAAGATACCGTCATTGTTCTGCCCCGGTTTGACGTGGAACCACAAGGTATTGACTGCATTTACGCGAATGCTGTCGGAAGTGGCAATGGTATCGTTATTGTTATTCCCCTTCATGCGCCACCTGCTCCAGGACGTTTCCGCACTAACGATGATGTAGCCGCCGATTGCAAGGGTAAGTTTGGCACGGTCTGCATTCTCCGGTGCTTTGAAATAAAAATCCAGTTTCCCGTAAAGCTCTGCAGGGAATTCTGAAATCGTCAGACCTTTATCACTGGTCGGCTGCCAGAAGGATACGCCCGTTTTACTGTACTGCTCCCCTGTTACCGTCGTGCCGCCGCTTACAGATAGCAGCTCCGCATAGCCCGGATTGATGTATTTGAACGCCATACGAACCTCCTCAATTCGAGACTAGGAGTCCCTCTGCCTGAATGTCCACGCTCGTATCCTGCTGCGGCGGCTCATCTGCACTGCTGAGTGCCTTGACCCAGAAAATAGCATTCGCAGCACCAACATTGGATAGCCCAATGCTATCTTTCCATTCGGCGGAGGACAGCGCTGTTTCCGCAGTGTATTTGTCATCCAGAGCAATTTTCCACTTGTCCGCATGATCGCCAACGAATTTTATCGTAAGGTCTCCGTCGATGTGGAAGCCGCTCTCACACCGCACGGCGCATTTGACAGCTTTCTGCTCGCCCTTGCCCGCATCGAGGAGGACGGAGATCGGGGAGAGTTCCGTGCCGGAGCTGACCTCCGTCCCGTCCCTGCCGCCCTCGGTTGGATTGTTCATATAGATATGCAGGAGTTCTGCCATTGTCACACCCTCCAAAATTCCAGAGACAGTTTATATACCTTCGGGAAATGCGCCATATACTCGTAGGATTTCACCACAACACGCATGGAGGGCAGGACGCTCCCGCCCTCATCCGTTACGGACACCATCGTGCGGCTATCCCAGTAGCTCTTGATTTTCTCCCAATCGGCGGCAGTCACAACAACGGCGCAGGAAATACGGTCGCCCTCCGTGATGTGTCCGAAATCCTGCACCACAGCACCGCCGACAATCTCCAAGAGCTGCTGACGGTCGTCTGGGACGATCTGCCAGTTTTCAACGGAGAGCGTTCTGACCTCACCAATGTGAATATGAATTGGAATCACCCCCTAGGGCATTTTCAACGGCGGGGCGAATGCGGTCGGCGACATGATCGGCGAGCATACGCATTCCCTCGTTGTCCTCCGTGACAGCATTTTCGATTTGCACCTGTATGTGAATCTGACGATTGTCTGTCATGGATGGCGCGGACTGCGCAGTATTTGGGGAGGACGGGATATTTTGTCTCCCTCCCTGCACAATTTGTGCCTGTTGTCCAAGCCCTGCCATCATCTGTGCATACGAGAACTCCTGCCCATTGACACGGATGCGGGAACTGTCTTCACGCTTCTCGGGAGCGAAATTCGGAAGCAGATTCTCCATCGCCCATTTACGCCCAGACTGAAACTGCTGCAAGAGTTCCGGTGTCAACCCCAAGTCCTCTGCGGTCAGCTTGTTCTTTTTGCGAAGATACTCCATCAGCCCGACCTGCCCGGACTCCTTGAACACCTTCAGCTCCTCTTTCTGGGAACGGAGGACTTCCAGAGCGGCATTACGCTTGGCATCGAGTTTTTCCTTCTCCGCCCAACGTGTCGCCTCGACCTCATCCAGTCCTTTCTGTACCCACGCCTCCTTCTCACGCTCAATCTCTGCAAGTCGATTTTCGAGTTCGGTCTTCCAGATGGCACTGATGTTGGATGCAACGTCCCGCTCCCACTGCTCCATCACCCGTGCCTTGCTCTCACTGAGCCACGCCTGTGTCTGCACTTCATCCAAGCCCTTCTGCCGAAAGGCATCCGCTTCACGGGCGATGGAATCCAGCTTGTTCTGCAGGTCAGTTTTGTAGAGTGCATTCGCCTTATCCACAACGTCGCGCTGAAAGTCGGAATAAATCTTCGCTTCCTTTGCCAGACGGTATTCGTCGATGAGGTGAGGATCTGCTCCCTTCTGGAAGAACTCGAAGGATTCACGATCCAGAGCGTGTAGAGTGTTCTGGATGTCCGTGTGTGTCAGTGTATATAGACTGTCCGTCAGCTGTGCGGTCGCCTTTGCAGATTCACTGACCGTCTTTGCGGCATCTTTCTCTGCCGCCGCACGGATTTTCGCAGCTTTGGCATTTTGCTCCTGCGCCTTGGCATTCTTCTCCGCTTCGGCACGCGCCTTCTCCTCTGCCGCCGCTTTCTCTTTGGCAAGTTTCTGCTGTTCTTGGTATTGCTTGTATTCGTCGCCATAGAGTGCGTCGAGAACCGTACCGCCGAGGAACGGAACAGCAATCAGGGGCGCAGCCACAGGATGATTCTTTAAGAGCCAGCTGTTTGCCTCGGCGTGCTCATTGACCTTGTGAATCTGCTCACCGACAAAGCCCGCAAGCTCTGCGACGGTCTTAAGTGCTTCACCCCATCCGAGCACGGCATCCTTGATCTCGTCCTTATTGTCTCGAATCGTTTCTACAAGAGACTCGAAGCCGTCATTGATCTCCGGCATGAGTTCCTCTGCTGCAGGAAGCAGCGCCGCACCGAGGGCAATTTTCAGCTGCCCCGCTTCCATCTCCATTTCGCGCCATTTGAGGTACGTCTCGTGCGCCTGTGCCGGGTCGAGCAGTCCCGTGGTCTTGACGCGAGAGGAGATGGTCATCAGATCGTCATACTGTTCGAGAATCGGGATGAGTGCCGCACCACGCGCACCGAGCACCTCGGCGGTATATGCTTCCTCCATGCCCGCTTCGCTTGCGGTCTTATATCCCTTGGCAAGCTGCGCCAGCTGCTCGTTCAGCGGCAGGAGATTTCCCTGTTGATCTTTGAGTGCGATGCCGAAGCGCGAGAGTGCGCGAGATGTGTCATTTCCGCGCTCTCCTGCAGCGGATACTTGCTTATCAAGACGAGCAATGAGAGGGATAATGCTCTTGATGTCCGTATCCGCAAGCTGAAACATACGCCCCAGTTCAGCGGCTTCCCCCGCAGAGACGTGAAGTCGTTGCGTCAGCTTATAGACGTTCTCGCCCGCAAGCATCGCGTCCTTGGTGACATTGAACAGTCCCGCACCCGTCGCCGCGACAGCCATAACTGCGGCCATCTTTGTGGAGAGGACATTGAACCCGCTCGTTAGATTCTTGACACCCGCCTGTGCCGCCGTCATGCCCGCCGAGATACGCCCGCCGAGTGTGCCGGAGAGAACGGCACTTTCCTTGAGGCGATGATTCAGCTTTCGCACCTCGGCTTCGGTCTGTGCGACGGTTCTCTGCTGACGCAGGAGATTGCTCTCCGCACGGCGATAGGACGCACTGTCCGCGCCATCGTTTTTCTTGGCAGACTGCAAAACAGCCGCAAGAATCTGTTCTTTTTGCCGCTGAATATCCAACTCGCGGTTGATCGCCTGATGGCGCACCTTGATCTTATCCAGTTCCGTCCCCACACCATCGAGTTTGGCAAGGTCGGCATCGAGTTTCAGATGGATGTTGTTTGCCTTGCTGTTGAGACGCGCAATGGAATCCGAGACGGTCTTGCCCGCCGTATCGAAGTCCAGCTGCAGCTGTGCGATGTTGAGACCGATGTCGAGATAGAGTTCATCAATCTTTTGTCCGCGCTTTGCCACTCCATCTCACTCCCTACATCACATCGTCAATAAAGCGTTCACATTGCTGCTGTTCGCACAGTGCCGTTACCACAAGCTGATCGAGCAGGAATCCAATCTCATGGGAATCAACCTCGTGCATCGTCCACCCGTAGGCGGACTGCAGCCGCTCGTAGTAACGCAGTAAATTCTGATACGGGGAAAGAACTACGCCTCTTTCCCCGTCTCCTCGTTTGGGAGGTTCACCAGTTTGGAAAACGTCAGCGACTGAATCCAACGGAAAAGTGCGCGGGTGAGCGGAACGATGTCCGCAACATCGACATTCTCCTCCACAGATTCCTTTGTCACTTCCTCTCGTCCGAATCCAAGAACGATCAGACGAACGTGTTCGTCCAAGAACGCCTCGAGATTCATGTCCTGTTTGTCAGCATCAAAAAAGTAAAGGAACGCGCGCCACACCTTCATCTTCGGAGGATGCGGCGTAATTTCCCTGCCCGCAATATGCAGCATTGGTGTTTCCATAAGCTCCTCTTTCAGACCTGCTCATACCACTTCGTTCCCGTCTCAGCAGCAAATCCCGCCGCCTCCTCATCTGCCTTGGCGTAGGACAGCCCGTCCGAGAGACGGTAGATTGCCTTTGCCGTTAGTGTCGGCGTGTCGAACTGAATGCTCTCCTGCTTCGAGTTGCCGGACTCGGAGGGTTCCGTGAATTGGACTTTGTAGAATTTGGTATATCTCTTCTTGCCGTTGCGCTTATCCGACTGAAAGAGCACAGCAAAGTACGGCGCAACA
Source organism: uncultured Selenomonas sp. (assembly GCA_963541465.1). Lineage (GTDB taxonomy): Bacteria > Bacillota > Negativicutes > Selenomonadales > Selenomonadaceae > Centipeda. The sequence continues at coordinate 1,781 of CAUTTS010000085.1, read as the reverse complement.
TCGTCCTTGCCCGCCTTCATCACGCCGTTTTCGATGGCGTGTCCCAGGAGATACGCAACATACTCAAGCGGCAAAGCAGCCGTGTCAAACGTCAGATCGTAGGATGCGGTATTGGATGCCGTATCCACGGACTGACCGTCGGCGAAAAGTTCCGCCTGATTCGTCTGCGGCTTGATGTCCACCTTACGCAGAAGTTTTCCGAGCGGAATCGGAGCCTCGTAGGTCGCCGCCCCTCCTGCCACATCGGTGAGCATCTTGGCGATATGAAGTTTCTGGATGTTGATGAACTGTCCGCTCGTAAGATTCCCTGCGGGCTTTCCTGTTGGTGTTGGACTTGGCATTTTATTCTCCCTCCATTGCTGTTCTGTAATCTGTAATCTCCACGAATATATCTTTCTCGACAAGTTCCTGCGTCTGCGCCCGCACAAATCCGAGTGGCAAAAGCGCGTTCTGTACGGCTTTATGAATCTCTCGAAACCGTCCATCCTTCGTCAGAATATGGATACGCACCGTGATTCGGCGTTCCAGTTCCGTGCCGTCTGCCGAGAGTGCAGGAACATCCGAGATCACCGAATAAACGAGTATCGGATATGTCCCCGCGTCGGGGCTGCGTCCGTGATAGATGCTCTTCTTCCCATATGCAAGAAGTTGAGACAGTGTTTTGGAGCGCACAAGTGCCTGATACACCATCCGTGCCTTGCTCATTTCCCTCTCCTCCGTATCGCCGTGCGTACGGCATCGACGATAGCAGAACGAATACCGTCCTTCTTGGCATCGAGCGCGGGATAGAGAAACGGACGATTGATGCGCGGGCTGAACTCGACAAGCACACCGTATGGCACGCCATCCTGCGACTCTGCATCTGCTGCGATCCTCCAAACAGAGCCGTCTTTTCTGCGCAGTCGCTTGTGGATGGAGTCACGGAGTGCGCCCTTCACCACGCGCTTATCCGTCCCTGCATAGACAGGACAGCGATTCTTCGCCTCCGCGACCACATCGTCTGCGCCGCGCTCGAGTGTTGCCTTTGCTGCAGCCGTCGCCTCCGCGCCGAGTTCCGAGAGGATCTTCTCGGCAGAGACAAAACCTCGGTATCTAGCCATCTTCCACCAACTCCCTGCATTCCAGAACAAGCCATCGCTTCTTCCCGCCGAGCGGATACGGTGGTGCAATCAGCGTGAGTGTTTTATCACCCCAACGGATACAATCCGTCACTTGTACATCTGTGCGGTAACGAACAACGATGCGATAGTCCACCTCCTGCACCTTCTCCGCATACCCGTCGGAGATTTTCGCGGCAAACGGCAGAACGAGGGCCCATGCTTTCCCGACTTCCTGTGTTGTTTGCGTGAGGATATTTCCCTCATCGTCCGTATCCATCACGGGGCGCAGGATGGTGATTCGATGACGCAGTTCGCTCATGGACACTCTCACCTAAAAGTCCTCCTTCCGTACACCGAAAAGCAAGGAGCGAAGCGTCAGCGCAAGCCCTCTGTGATCCGCTTCCTCCCGGTGCTCGTAGAGATAGGACACAGCGTAAAGCACCGCGACACGCACAATCGCCTGATCTTCAACCTTGGACAACTTCTTCACGCGCAGAAGTGCCGTACAGATTTGTTCTGCCGTTTCCGTAAAGTGTGTGAGGAGATCATCCTCCTCATCTCCGTCAATCCGCAGATACTGCTTGAGTGCTGCAAGCGGCACAAGCATAGAACCACCTCCCCTCTTTGCCGCAAAAAACGAAAATTTGTCAAATTGGTGCTGAATTTATCAGCGATTCCATA
>CAUTTS010000084.1:0-9036 GCA_963541465.1 uncultured Selenomonas sp. | reverse complement strand
TTTAAAAGCAATTTGACGTTCTTATACTACATCATAAACGGAATTTTCGCAACTGAAAAGAGCGCACGCGCCCTCCTCGTTCCGAGGGAAACGCCACGACAACCCCCCCGTCTGTATGCGCCCCACGCTACACCAACCCGAGAAGTTTCATTTTATCCATACGGTCACAGGATTTGACGCGTCAAAAATTTTCCTCTATAATAGATCGAAATCAGAGAGATAGAGGGGAATGGAAGGAGTCCTGCGGATGCGGCGCGTTGCAGTGTGCGGATTTTTGGCGGTGCTGATCGGTCTTTTCGCCGGCCTTAGCCGTGTCGAAGCGGCAGAGGATATGCGCTTTGTCGACGCGAACGGCGACACGGGCTACTACGTGGATGCCGCGAGCATCACACGGCTCTCGGATGCCGAACGCGAGGCAGGCGTCGCCGTGGTCAAGGCGGCAGAGAACCGCCTCCTCCTCTACCGTATCCGATTCAATCGGCAGATGCGTACCTACCAGATTCTCTCCGGTCAGGTCGCGGTCTATGACACGAAGGAGGTACTGCGCACGACGCCGGGCATGGCAGTGCCACAGGCCTACACACCCACCTCGCCGATGCAGAGCATCGAGGACTTTATCGAAGAACTGCTCGCAAAGCAGAAGACGACACCATAAGGAGGATGAATCCATGCGACAGAAAATCTGTGCTCTCATGCTGACCCTCGCCCTAGCGTTCACATCCATCGGCACGGCATTTGCTGCAGAGCCGCCAAACGCCGTCCAGTCGAAGCTCGCACTCATCGAGCAGGACACCTACGGACGCGAGCAGACCGGTGCGCTCATCGACCGCATCAACCGCCTCGAGCGTGACTACGACGGCAAGCATCGCAGTGGCAGCCTCATGGCGCGCATCGACGCACTCTACGAGGAGATATACACGAACAGCGCATCGCCGTCCGTCCTGATGGATGTGAGTGCCATCGAGTGGAACATCAACCATGAGACGAGCATGCGCTCCGTGCAGGACCGCGTCAGCGCACTCGAGACGTCGCTCCTCGGCAAGAACTCCGAGGGCACGTTCAAAAAGCGTATCGCTGCGCTCTCCACGGCCTCCTTCGGACGTGCGGAGATCCCCGTGACCCCCGTCACCGTTCCCGCCAACACGCTCATCAAGGTTGCACTTGTCACACCCGTCAACGCGAAGCAGCTCAAGGTTGGCGATACAATCGAGTATCAGGTCGCCGACGATGTATTCGTGAACGACGTGCTCGTCTTTACGAAGGGCTCACGCGGCGAGGGCACCGTCACGAAGGTGCGCCAGGCGCGCAACTTCGGCCGCAATGCACAGGTCGAGATCGACTTCAAGGAGACCAAGGCACTCGACGGCACGTACGTGACGACCTTCATCGGTGAGGAGTCAAAGAAGGAGATGACCCATCTCGCCATGGCAGCCGGTGCATCCCTCGCAGGCATCGCCGTCCTCGGCCCCATCGGCGTTGTCGCGGGTGCGTTCGTCCACGGCAAGAACGTTGACCTCCCCGCCGGCACAGAGCTCTACATCCAGACACAGCACGAGACAACCCTCTTCGGCGTGCAGACCACCTACGACAGCGCGGCACCGTTCCAGCACGACGCAGAGGCGCCTGCGGCCAAGGCAGACAGCACAAACGATCAGAGCGTCTACCACGACGCGGCATAACACGCAGCATCATAAAAGCCCCCATGGTACAGCCATGGGGGCTTTCTGCTGCAATCAACGGATCCGTCAGCGAATGAAGAATCCTGCGAGCTTCATGTTCTGGTCATAGCTAAGACGGTAGACCACAGCCGTCGCCTTGTAGCCGACAGCGATCTCGCAGACCGCGAACCACGCATTATTCTCCTTGCCTGCCGTCATGTACGGCTTGCCGACGGAGACGCGTGTGCCCCAGTCCTGCGCGAACTGAGCCTTTGCCTCTTTCAGCTGATCGGCCGAGAGATGCGCCTTCAAGTCGGCGGTCGCCTCAGCCTGCAGGCCTGCGATATCTCCCTTTTCGAAACGGTCAATCGTCGCCATCATGTGCTGCTGGACGACATCGCCCTGGAACGGTGCCTGCTCCTCCTGCGCCTGTGCAGCGGGAGCATCTGCCGCATAGACCGCCGGCGCGGCAACAAAGGCACTGCCCGCAACGAGTGCGGCAGCAAGGAAACGGGAAAGGGTACGAGACTTCATAAAAACGTCCTCCTTCTAGTAGGCATCCCCCTACTTTACACAGGAAAAACAAGCGAGCGATTCCACGCACTCCATAGAGACCTCTGCATAGAGCGCACGCAGGCGCTCCGTCAGGCTCTCCCGGGTGTCATACGGCGGCGTAAAGAATCCCATGCGCGTGTAGAGCTGCGTCACGACGAAGTCCGTCCGCGCATTCTCCCCTAGGACAAACACCGACCCCGTCAGACGTCCGCCGGGACGCAGTACGCGGTGTACCTCGCTCCATGCTGCTTCCTTGTCAGGAAACGCATGAAACCCATTGATCGAAACCGCCGCATCGAACGCAGCGTCATCGAACGTCAAATGCCCGACGTCTCCCTCGGTAAAGGTGACGTTCCGAATGTCGAGTGCCGCCGCACGCGCACGCGCCGCCGCAAGCATCGCGGGCGCGTAGTCGAGGCAGGTGATGTCCGCCGCCGGGAGCTCCGCATAAACGGGCAGCGAGAGACATCCCGTCCCGACGGGCACCTCGAGCAGCCGTCCTGCAAAGCCCTCGTGTGCCGCACGCAGCGCAAGCGTCACATAACGGCGCACGCCGCTACGATCCAGCCCCCACACGAGCCGTGAGACCAGCTTCCCCGACCATGTCGAGTACGTCATCATTCCGTCATAGAGGCTCGCGAGCCGCCCGACCGAGCCATACGCTCCGCGTATCTTCTCGTAGCGGCGCAGTTCCTCATCCATCATGGCATCCTTTCTCCGATCCGATCACAATTTATTCTAACACAAAAAAATGACGGTTTCAATGACCGAAAAAATCTGGTGCGGCGCGCCTGAGGTTTGTCAATCGTAGGTTACAGCGGACAGCCTCAGCTCAGCAGCAGCGACATGACAGGCGCACTCAAGGGCGCAGTCGCAGGTGCTGCTGCGGAAACAGGGAACATCGCCGCGGCAAAGGCGGCAGCCGCTGCGACCGGCAAGGGAGGGCTCGGCGGCACACTCACACAGCTTGGCCGTAACTACATGATGAGCCGCAGCCCCGTGCGCAGCTACCGGGATGCGATCGGGAGCTTCCAGCGTACGAAGGATAACTCCGGCTCGCGTATCCTACAGGAACTACGTACGGGCGTAGACAGCCGCAATCGGCAGACGGCGAATGCCGCGCAGCCGGGTAATAACACAAATCAAAATTAAAAATGCGGCGAGCTTTTACTCGCCGCATAAATACTAGCGTTCTCTTATGTGCGTTATTTGTTGTTCTAGTTGGTCTACTCGTTGCTTTAATGCTTGATTCTCTTCTGCTAATCCGCGAACCAGTTCACGAATTTCCCGTACAATGTTGTTGTTTTTATGTACGCCGTCGTTGATGTTGCGTATAAGGAACGTGAACTCGGGAGATGCGTTCGCGGGACCGCAGCCGGTTACGTATCCTACCTCGAAAGGCTGCGTTAGCTCTTGCATTAACTTTTCATGTTCTGTTGGTTCTCGCCGTGGCTGCGGCGCAGGTGCTTCCTTCTTTGATCCCCAGAACAGTCCCATTATCATCAGTCCTTTCGTTTTTCTTTAACGTAGCATAGTTCCCCCATTGTGACAAGTCCCAATTTTGAGAGGAGGTTTTCGATATGCGCCGGATGTACCTGCTCGTCACGCTCGTGCTCACCCTCCTCTCGTTCCTTCCCGCATCCTCCGCAGCGGCGATAACGATGATCTCCCCCGTCGGTCAGCCGATGATCGTCAAGAGCCCGCAGGGCTTTCGTATCCACCCGATCACGGGCGAATACAAATATCATTCGGGTGTTGACCTTGCCGCCGACTACGGAGACCCGATCTATGCCGCTGCGGCAGGTACGGTAACCTATGCGGGGTGGATGCAGGGCTATGGCAATACCGTCATCATCAATCACGGCGGCGACCTCCATACACTCTATGGACACAATCAGACGCTCTATGTCGCAGTGGGGCAGCCCGTCGCACAGGGAGAGGTCATCGCCGCTGCGGGCAGCACAGGGAACTCAACGGGACCGCACTGTCACTTTGAGGTGCGCCCGAACGGTGAAAATGGAGAGCCGGTCGATCCGGGGCTCTATGTCCCCGGGCTCCTTGCGCTCGAGCAGGAACAGGGCGGCGGGCTCGGTCTCGACTTCCACGGTCATACGAAGGACTGGGTCGTGACGAACGACTTCGCAAAGCCCATCAGTGATCTCGTCAACAGCATCGTTGAGGTGATTACGACCGGGCTGGAGCTCCTGCAAGGCTACGTGGCGAAGATCTTCTTCGTCCTCGTCGCCATCGACCTCGCGCTCGGTGGGATGAGCAAGGCGATGACACCGACGAGCGAGGATCGGGAGGGTCTCTTCAAGTGGCTTGTGCGGCGCGGACTCTTCTACGGGTTCTGTCTGGTGCTCCTCTACAACTGGGGGGATTTTGTCGGCAATTTGGCACTCCATGGATTCCCTGCGCTCGGAGCTCTCGCGGGCGGCGATCCGTCGGGAGCGGAGGCGGCCGTCTCCGACCCGACGAAGATCGTGCAGAAGGGCATGAACATCATCGCGCCTGTCTTTAACGGCGTCATCCACTCGAACGGGTCGTCCAGTGTTATCCTCCTCCTTCTCGGCAGTACGGGCTCCGTTCTCCTCATGCTGATCTTTGCGGCGATCCTTTTCGTACTCTTCTGCTTCATCGGCTACACCATCGCCATCGCCTACATCGAGTTCTACGCGACGATTCTCTTCAGCTTTACGGTGTTCCCGCTCGCAGGGCTAAAGCACGTACGGCATTTCGCATCGAACGGCATCAACAGTGTCTTTGCCGCTGCGCTCAACCTCATGTTCTTCTGTCTCTTTGCGGCGATGCTCCAATCGACGATGCAGCACATCGTCGTCGAGAACCTCATGTCGCAGGCGGTCGCCGCAGAGGCGGCATCCGGAGGTCCGGAGCAGAGCATCGCAGGTCGCCCGAAGGCAGAGCTCGCCTACCGCATCTCGCAGATCATGCAGGAGCGGTACGGGCGTACCCTCCATCCCTCGTGGATTTGGGCGCAGCTCGCCCATGAGACGGGGAACTTCACCAGCCGGCTCGCCGTCGAGGATCACAACTACGGCGGCATCAAGGCGTACGGCGACGCGAAGACGGCCGGCATCTCACCCGAGGGCGACTACTACCGCCACTTTGACAGCGATGAGGAGTTCGCGCAGTATGCTGCGTCGAACTATAACGCCTACGCCGAGGACGGCATCTATGATGCACGCACCATCGGGGAGTTTGCAGCGGCACTCAAGCACGGCGGCTACTTCGGTGCGACGCTCGAATCCTACACGTCGGCACTGATCTCATTCGTCGGCGGCAGCGCGGGGATGGCACAGCAGGCAGTCGCAAACAATCTGCTGCTCCTCCAGCTGATCCTCATCGTCCTCATGTATATGTACTTTGCCGACCGCATCCACAAGTTCGTCAATACGCAGTTCGGCGGAGCGGGCTTTAAGCTCTCCGAGCGGCAGGGCGTGTTCAACTAAACGTGAATATAACAGAGGAAATATTCAGGTGTTCAATTTGAACACCTGAACCAAAAGGAGATGAAATTCATGTTTTTGCAGCGATGGAAGAAGTACCGTGTCAAAGTCCTGTTCGTCGCCCTCTTTACGGCATCGGCATCTGTCGGTGCGCTCGTTGCGCACATGCACGACGGTGAGGCGTGGGGCGTATGGCGTCCGCTCGACCCGCCGAACTATTTCAGCCTGACGTCGATCTCGTGGGCGGACACGGCGAATCCCAGACACTATTTCTATGGTGACGTGGCACAAAACGGCGGGAATGTCTATGACATCACGCGCGAGATCAAGTCCATCCTCTTCGGCGAGAAGTTCACACATATCTTGGAGACGATCACGGCGCAGCTCGGCATCGACATCAAGAATAAGACGCCGCTCGATGCGGGGATTCTCCATGCGACGGGACAAGTCGCGCAGGAGAAGGGCGCGCGCACGGCAGATCTTTATGAGACGATGCAGCGGGGGCTCCTCACGGAGAGTACGAGCTTCCACGACTATGAGGAGAGCACCGCGAACTACGAGGCACCGCGTATCCGCTCGCATCAGCGTCAGGAAGTCGCTGCGGCTGCGGGGAAATACGCACAGCTGGCGAGCAGTGCCCTCGCCGATAACGATGCGACGCGTGACGCGGTGCACGCACTCGTTGCGGCAGCGGCGAATGCCCAGGGCGAGACAGAGCTGCGACAGATCACGGAGCAGCTGAACGCACTCGGGGCACTCGACCAGGCACAGATCAATGCTCTCCTTGCAGCGAAGGTGCAGCTTGAGAACGATATGCGGCGCGTAAGGCTCGACCAAGAGATCGAGTGGGCAAAGCAGGCGGAGGACGCAAAGATCATTGTCACCGATCCATACAACGAAGAGCGCAACGCTGTGAGCGGCTACACGCGCGAGAAGCCGCGCGGGTTCGTCCGTTTTAAGTAAGACAAAGGCGCAGGAAAGATCGCTATGGTCTTACCTGCGCCGTTGTGGTATAATAAAAGGGAGGAGGCGATATAAATGGTTCTTGACTATAACGTAACCATTCATCTGGAGGTTCTGCGGGAAGGTTTTGCTGAGGTGTTGTCGGACATTCGGCGCTTCAAGGACTTTGTGGGGGTTACGATAAAGGATCAACAACATCCTCTTGCTGTCTTTGAAAAGCAAGTGATCGATCTCTATCATGGGATTCTTGGCTCCGGATATAATACAATGGCTGATGTGCAGGAACTAGAGAAGCAGCTGATTTCGGCTCGTGCGTATATGAAAAAATTGGAGACCGAATATGCAGGAGAACTACAACGCACAGGAGCTTGATGAGCAGAAAGAGAAGATCAAGTACGAGCTTCTATCCGGAATTACACCATCTTCGCAGCCGCGTGCTTATCTTCTCGCCGGACAGCCCGGTGCAGGAAAATCAACAATGGCGAAAATTTTCGTCTGTGAGCATCAAAAAAATATCGCCTTCATCTCGGGCGACGACTACCGCAAGGATCATCCACATTTCCTTGAGCTACAAGCGCAGTACGGTGATGATGCTGTCCTCCATACACAACAGTTCGCGGGGAAGATGACGGAGGCTCTGATCGACGATCTGAGCAGAGCGCAGTATCATCTCATCATTGAAGGGACACTGCGAACGACTGAGGTGCCGCTGCGGACACATGATCTTCTGGTCTCACGGGGATATGATGTCTCTCTGAATGTGATTCTCGTACGTCCCGAGGAGTCATACCTCAGTACCCTGAAACGCTATCGGCTGATGGAGGAGGAAGGGCTTACCCCACGCATGACACCCAAGGAACATCATGACGGTGTTGTGCGTTCTCTCGTTGATAATCTGCATACGCTCTATGAGCAGGATGCTTTTCAAGACATTCGTGTCTACAACCGCGCAGGAGAATGCCTCTATGACAAGGCGAAAACGCCATTTCGTGATCCGTCCGATCTATTCCGTGAGGAGTTCTCACGGGAATTGACGAGCCGCGAGGAGACACGTATCGAGGCGGACTATGCGCCGTATGTGGGGCAAGCAAAAGTTGAAGAGACTTTACGTGCTTATGCGGAGTTCTTCCCACAGGAGGAGCGCGGCAGAAGTGGTCGCTAGGGGCGGTAGATAAAACAGTATAAGCCTAAAATCGGCTTACAGGATCACACCTGTAAGCCGATTTTTTGTGTCTACTGGGCTTTCGCGGACTTTATTGCCCACGCGCTGGCCTCCTCGATCTGCGCCTCGATCATCTCCTCGACCTCCTCGTCGCTCGGAATCTCGTCCTCTGCGTAGGTGTTCGGATAGCCGAGATCGGAGCCGAACATCTCGACTGCCTCCTCCTGTGTGATGATCTCGCCGCCGAGAAAGCGCGGATCATCGGGATTGACGTGGATGGCGCTGCTCTGATACTGCATGGAAACTCCTCCTCCTTTGTGCGCGATATGCCTTTTCTCTAAGTATTAGTCATTGAACGCTTTTCTAGAAGGAGTGTAGGTGAATGAAAGAACTGCAAGAGGGCACATCGTTTTCTCAAGAAGTTGATGCGTGGATGAATGATGGATATAGTTATAGTCATCCACCGATTCACGTCATTATTGAAGATGGTTTTCTTCTTTATGCAAATAGAGAAAAAGCTGCTCAGTTTCTCTTATCCGCCGGGGTCCAATTCCCCATGGAAGAGCACACGAACAGCTTTCTTACCTATAAGATAAAGGACGAAAAGGATCTTGTCAAGTTCAAGCAGGAAAAAGAGGAGGAGAAGAAAATGGCCTAAATTGCAATATCAAATCGGACAGTCGAGCATAACAGAATCAAAATTTATGAACGAAGATTTTTTAGCGCGGCATCGCCTCGATCTGCCCACGCTGATAGGCGTTTAAGTGTTTGAATGTGCGGCGTTTTGTGCTAGAATGTACGTGGGACATACAGAACCTCCTGGTGGTGTTTGGGTAAAGATATTTTACCAGATTGATTCTGTATGTTCTACTTTTTTTGTGTCCGTTTTCATTTTACAATGAACCTTTATTTTACAACTTACATCCTTCTTCTCGGGGTAAAAACTCCCATTGACACCTTTCAAAAAATCTGTTATTCTTGATTTAAAGAGAGCGATACCTCTCAGCTGTAGGTAACCTTGGTTAGCAGGCTGGGTTAGAAGGGTATCGCTTTTCTGTTGCACAAATTCCGAAGCCTTCATTGCTTCATGTATGTAAAGACATTGCTTTGCATTATTTGTTCTGATCCGACAAAAAACATAGTTTTCCTCACCTGAAAATTCAGTTTTATATAAGAAACTCAAACTTCGCACATCAAAAATATACGCCAACACATGAGAACTCTGGCTCTC
>CAUTTS010000083.1:0-9583 GCA_963541465.1 uncultured Selenomonas sp. | reverse complement strand
CAGCGTGCGCACGTAGCTGCCATGAATGCACAGTATGACCGTACGGTAGAGACGGTCAGCGGACGTACTGCACCACGCAGTCCCGCTGGACAGGATCGCGCGGCGGTGGTGGCGCGCGTGCTGAAAGAGGTCGGCTACCAGCAGAACCGGGTTGTCGAGGCACAGGTCATGGTCGATGCCGCTCTTACGGGCGCGACACCGGAAGCGGCGGCGACGGGAGAAGCCGAGACGGAGGCGATTGACAGAGCTTCTGCTGCGGTGGAGGCGGCGCAGTCCGAGCTGGATGCGGTCGAGGACTATTTCTCTCAGCTGACGGCGGCACGCGAGGCAGCAGAGGATGCGGAGCGCGACGCCCGCGAGGCCGTTGCGGACTACCGGCAGGATCTCGCGGACAGCACGACGAATCTCGCGGAGGCAACGTCCTACGTGACGGAGGCGGAGGACGCTCAGCAGCAGGCTGTGGCGTGGGAGCGCGATGCCGTGCGCGATGAGGGCACAGCAGAGCAGCAGCTCCGCGTCGCGCAGCACGATCTCGACTACTTCGGCGAGGGTTCGGGCTGGCAGACCGGGGCAGAGTACTATGCGTGGCGCGGGGAGCGCAGCGGGCATCAGCTCTATCTGCCGCTCTCCTACTACAAGCGCACGCACCGCGGCAAGCAGAAGCTCGACTATGGGCTATCGACGGGCTATGTGCAGTCCAATACAGGCTTTGCGAACGGCGCGGTGTCGGGCTGGACGGATACCTCACTGAGCCTGACCCTGCGCAACGAGAACCCCATCAACAGCGTCCGCTACGGATTTGGCATCAGCATTCCGACGGGGCAGAGCCGCATCGGTGCGAAGGCGGTTGTGCCGGAAAGCCTCGCGCGCTTTACCGACTTTGGTGCAGGCTGGCAGTATATCCCGAGCATTGAGGTACTGCATAAGATCACGGAGCAGGATCGCCTGACGGGACGGATGAGCTACACGATGCGCGGCGGCTACAACTACTCGCGTGAGGTGTGGGATGCCCACGTCTCGCCCGGCAATATCTTTGCACAGGAGCTTGAGTATCTGCATACGGATGCGAAGAAAACCTACATGGTGCAGCTCTACCACAATGCGACGGGGAATGCCGTACAGGACAGCATCGATACGGATGCCGGAACGATCACGGGAAAGAGTCGCTACCGCGACGGCGACGACTGGGAACTGTGCTTCTTCTACCATCGTGGCATCACGAAAAAGGATGCACTGCGCTACTATACGATTCTCTCGCAGACGCAGGCGGGCACAGCCCCCGGCTCCTCGTCCATCGGACGGCAGTACTACGGCATCGGCGTGCGGCATACCATCTCGAAACGCCTCACATGGCAGGTTATGGCGCACTATCAAAAGGTGAATTCGACCTATGATCCGCTGCGCACGGAGCTCAATACGGGCGGCGGGTTCAGCCGCCGCTCCCTGCTCGGGGAGCTCGCGTGTCGGATGAGCGACCGCAAGCAGCTCGTTTTCCAGGCGGAGCGCTATGTGCGCACGGATGAGGGCGGCGGCGGATACCACGGCTGGGGCATGACGCTCTGGTACAATGAGAGCCTCTGAGATAAGAGACAAGAGATAAGGAAAAGATAAGAAAGGGAGATCATGGGCAAGGTAAAAAAGGGAATCGCCGCATTACTCGTGGGAGCGGCAGGACTATTCGGCGTGCATCAGGCACTCCCCTCGGCGGAGGGCGGGCGCGAGCACGTCGTTCCGGAAACGGCGATGATCGACCTCACGGAGCAGCTCGGCAACTATGCGCGCGCGCGGCATCCGGGCTTTCTGCTTGTCGGCAACGGCCCTGTGGGGCTGCTGGAGGCGACAAAGGACAACTCCGAGGAGAATGTTGCGCGTCTCGTGCGGGCACTCGACGGGATCCTGATGGAGTCCCGCTTTTATGACGGCTATGAGGAGGACGGCGACACGCCAGAGCGCAATGACGGAGATCTGGACGAATATCTCACGGCGATGCTCCGCAAGCCGCTCATGGCGGGCAAGGCGGTCTTTACCCTTGACTATGTCAAGGGCAAGAGAGTTCATGAGGTAGAGGAGCTCGGCGCGGAGCAGGGCTATGTCGCCGAGGCGGGCGACCGCCTGCTCGATGTGATTCCAAAGAACCCGCCGATGAACGAGAACGCGGACGATGTCACGCAGCTGAAACAGGTGAAAAACTTCCTCTTCCTGCTGAATCCTGAGCACTTCCCTACGCGTGACGCCTACATCAATGCCCTCGCAGCGACGAACTACGATCTCCTCGTCGTCGATCTTTACTACGGCGACCGTCCGCTGACACCGGCAGAGACGATGCGGCTGAAGGTGAAGGCGAATGGCGGCAAGCGCCTTCTGCTCTCCTACATGAGCGTTGGGGAGGCAGCGGACTATCGTCCCTACTGGAAGGAAGAGTGGAACACGGAGCGTCCGCACTGGCTCGCCGAGCCAAATCCCGAATGGCCGGGCAGCTATAAGGCACGCTACTGGTCGAAGGAGTGGCACGACATTCTCTATGGCAGCCCCGATGCCTATCTGGACATGATTATGGCGGCGGGTTTTGATGGTGCCTTCCTCGATGTGATGGATGCGTGGCAGTATTTCAAAGAAAACAAATAAACAAGTGGCTTCCTCCGTCTTGGAGGAAGTCTTGTTTTTTACACCATAGTGGTGTAAAATGTGAGAGAGGAGGGAGGTCATTGGAGCATAAAACTTATCCTGAAACTTATCCTGTGATGGATAAATACAAGCCCAGTTACGATCTTAGGAAGATTCAGCAAACGGGGTATTTTATTACGAGAACAGCACTCATGTCAGCGGCGGAATTGGGATTTGATGCGGATGGGATTCATGAAGTAATCGCCTCTATGGAGAAATCGCACTTCTATAAGTCCATGACCTCGAAGTACAACCACAAGGTCTGGCAGGATGTTTATCATGTGCCTTTTGGTGAATATTTACTGTACATCAAGTTTACTGCAAACGATATGGTCTCGGACTTTTGGCTGCTGTCGTTTAAGGAAAAATGAAATGGAGTGGATTGCGATGAATCAAGATGAGATGATGATTGACCCAGAGACGGGGGAAGAATTGCATCGTGATATTCGCCCGATGACATTCACGTATCAGGGGGAGAGCATTACGGTGGATATGCCGGGGTGGTATTCAGCGGATGGGGCACGGAGTGTGCACTCGCATGAGGATACAAAGGTGTCTGACCGCGCTCTGCACGTGATGAAGGCACGCATGGAGGGGCTTCCTCTTCCAACGGAGATTCGATCCATTCGGAAGAAATTCGCACTGACGCAGGAGGAGGCAGGGACGATCCTCGGCGGCGGGGCGCGGGCATTCCAGAAATATGAGTCCGGCGACGTTTTGCCGAGCCGCACGATGGCGAACCTCCTGCTCCTCCTGCAGGAATATCCGCAGGGGCTTGAGACGCTGCGGGCACACCGCAGGGAACGCGAGAAGGTCAGTTGAATCAAAGAACGGCACAAAAAGAGGAAACACGGCGATGTGTTGTGACCCCCAAAAGTTAGACGCGAGGAGTCTAACTTTTGGGGGTCAGGTCATGATGCTGTGTTTCCTCTTTTTTTAGCCAAATGCCTTGGCGAGATGTGCGAGACCCGTTTGGAGGGTACTGCGCGGGCAGGCGAGGTTCATGCGCTGGAAGCCGCTGCCGCCCGCGCCGAAGATCGGGCCGTCGTCGAGCCAGAGGTTCGCCTCATGGATGACTTTCTCGTTGAGTTCCTTGTCCGAGAGACCGTAGGCGGAGAAGTCCATCCAGATCAGGTAGGTTCCCTCAGGCGCGATGAGCTTTACCTTCGGCAGATGCGCAGCGAAGTATTCCTTCGTAAAGTTGTAGTTCTCCTCAATGTAGGCGAGCAGTTCCCTCAGCCATGGTGCGCCGTGCTCGTATGCCGCCTTTGCACCCGCGAGCCCGAGTGTGTTCGGTTCGTCGTAGCCCGTGCGGCTCAGCTCCTCCTTAAAGCGGCGGCGCAGGGATTCGTCACTGATGAAGATGTTGGAGATCTGCAGTCCCGCAAGGTTGAACGTCTTGCTCGGGGAGGTGCAGGTGACGGTGATGGCAGCGACGTCCTCAGAGAGAGAGGCAAAGGGGATGTGGCGGAAGCCGGGGCGCACGAACTCCTCGTGAATCTCGTCCGCGACGACAATGACGTGATGGCGCAGGCAGATGGCGGCGAGCTGCTCGAGCTCCGCGCGCGTCCAGACACGTCCGACGGGGTTGTGCGGGCTGCAGAGGACGAACAGCTTTACCTTGTGGTCGATGATCTTCTGCTCGAAATCCGCGAAGTCGATGCTGTAACGTCCGTTGGCGAACCGCAGGGGGCTGTCGATGAGCGTGCGCCCATTCTGACGGATCATGCTCGCAAAGGGATAGTAGACAGGCTGCTGGATGATGATGGCATCATTCGGTGCGGTATAGGCACGGATGGCGGTGGCAATGGCAAAGACGACGCCGGGCGTGATGACGAGCTCGTCGCGCTGCACTGTCCACGCGTGACGCGTACGGAACCAGTCGCGCAGGACGTTGAAGTAGTCGTCCTTGACCTGTGTATAGCCAAAGATGCCGTGCGCCGTACGTGCCGTCAGTGCGTCAATGACGGGGCCGGGTGCGCGAAAGTCCATATCCGCGACCCAGAAAGGGAGGACATCCTTGGGGTAGCCGCGTTCAACAGCAAAGTCGTATTTCAGACATGACGTGCCGTGGCGGTCAATGATTTCGTCAAAATGGATGGACATGATGTTTCCTTTTTCCTTCCTTTGTTACGCCCGAGCGGCCCTCTCCAGTGCCTGCGCCAGATCTTCCTTCAGATCCTCTGCGTCCTCCAGCCCGACGGAGAGACGCAGGAGACGGTCGTCAAGCCCCGTGCGCTCGATGAGCTCGCGGGGCATCTCTGCGTGCGTCTGCACGAGCGGGTAGGTCAGCAGACTCTCGACACCGCCGAGACTCTCAGCGAACGCGATGAGACGCAGATGGGCGAGGACATTCTGCGCGATGGCGGCGGTCTTGACCTTAAACGAAATCATGCCGCCATAGCCTGTGCTCTGACTCTCATGCAGGGCGCGCCCGGGATGGTTGGCGAGTCCCGGGTAGTATACCTCCGTGACCTCGGGGCGGGTGAGCAGCCACTCTGCGATAGCGAGCGCATTTTCCGCCTGGCGTTCGACGCGCACACCGAGCGTCTTGAGACTGCGCAGCATGAGCCATGAATCCATAGGAGAGAGATTCGGCCCCTCGGACTTTACGAGCAGCTCAATCCGCTTTGCGAGGTCGGAGTCTGCGTTCCGCACTGCGAGCGTGCCGCAGATCACGTCGTTGTGTCCACAGAGGTACTTGGTCGCGCTCTCGACCACGATGTCTGCGCCGAGCGTGAGCGGCTTCTGCGCGTGCGGCGAGAGGAAGGTATTGTCCGCGACGAGGAGTGCGCCGTGCGCGTGGGCGACGGCGGCGAGCGCACGGATATCCGTGATGAACATCATCGGATTGGAGGGGGTCTCGATGAAGATCATCTTCGTTGTCGCGCGCATCTTTTTCTCGACCAACGACGCATCGCGCATGTCGATGTACTCAAAATCGATGCCGTAGCGGCTGTAGATGTCGTTCGCGAGACGCACCGTTCCGCCGTAGAGATCCTCGGGCAGGAGCACGTGATCACCGGGGGCGCAGAGGGCAAAGACGAGATTGATTGCCGCCATGCCCGAGGAGAGCGCCCATGCACGTTCGCCGCCCTCAAGGAGGGCGATTGCCTTCTCAAAATCGCTGCGCGTCGGATTCGCAACGCGGCTGTAGTCATAGCCCGTACTCTGACGGAATGCAGGATGGCGGAACGTCGCCGAGAGATAGACGGGCGTGGTGAGCGCACCCGTCGCATCGAACGCGTGACAGCCATGTACTTCAGCAGTGTAATCCTTCATTGTAGTTCCTCCCATGGTTCCCTGTTTTGTTTGTATTCTACTCAGACGGTACGGACGGTGCGATTACGCCCCGTCCGTTTTTCTGTGCACAGCACAGAACTGTTTTGGTCGTTTCATTATAAACATCGCCAGGATACTTTGTCAATCAAAAAATATATAAAACATACTTGACAACTATGATACTTGCGTGTAAGATAACAGCATCGAATAGGAAAACATATATGCAAACATAGTTATGGAGGAAATACAATGGCACAGTCAAAAAAGGAACTCGTCCTCAACGCGATGGACCGTAGGGAGGTCGAGCGTGTCCCGTCGGGATTCTGGTTTCACTTTCTTGCAGATGAGATTCACGCCGATGCCTATGCCGATCCGCGCCTCGAGCAGACGCTTTTGGATGGGGAACTGCGCTATATTGACGGCTTTCAGCCGGACTTCGTAAAGATCATGACGGACGGGTTCTTCTCCTATCCGAACCCCGTCGTTCAGACCGCACGCACGGCAAAGGAACTGGCAAAGGTGCAGCCGCTGCCCGACGACCATCCCTTCTTTACGCGGCAGATCGCCTATGCGAAGGAGATCACGAAGCGGTACGGGAACGAGGTCGCGACATTCTACAATATCTTCTGTGCGGGCACGACGGTGAAATTCATGCAGCCCGGGACACTCGCCGAGGATGAGGCATTTCTCGCACAGCTCGTCCGTGAGGACGCCGCGGCGGTGCGCGCAGCGTTCGATGTCATCTCTGGCGATCTCGCAAAGCTGGCGCGGCGCATCATCGCCGAGGCGGGCGTGACGGGCATCTACTTCAGCCTGCAGAACCTCATCGGCGAGGGCGCGAGCCGCGCCGTCTACGAGGAAGTATTCACCCCCGGAGAAAAGGAGATTCTGCGTGCGGCAAACGCCGAGAGCAGCTACAACATCCTCCATATCTGTGGCTATGCGGGACACCGCAATGCGCTGGACTGGTATCGTGACTACGATGTCAAAACGATCAACTGGGCGGCGGTCGTCGAGGGCGTTCCCCTTGAGGAGGGACGAAAGATTTTCCCGCAGCGCGCGCTGCTCGGCGGCTTTGGCAATCTCGCATCGGATGTGCTCTATCGCGGCACGCAGGCGGAGATCACGGCGGAGACGCACCGCATCCTCGATGCGGCAGGACGTACGGGCATCCTGCTCGGGGCGGACTGCACCGTGCCGCGCGACATTGACTGGAAGCATTTTGACTGGGTACGCGATGCGGCAGGATCGCGATAAAAGGAGAGCATGACATGAATCTGAAGAAAATTACGAAGGCAGCACTCGCGGGGCTTCTCGCTGCAGTCCTTGCGGCAGGGCTGGCGGGCTGCGGGAAGAGCGGCGCGGACAGCGCGAAGTCGGCAGACGGCAAGAAGGTCGTCACCGTCGCACATACGAACTATTACGTCCCCTACGACTACGTGAACGAGCAGGGCGAATCCGACGGCTTCGAGGTTGCCGTCATGAAGGAAGTGGCGAAGAAACTGCCGCAGTATGAGTTCAAGTTTGTCCCGACCTCGGACGATGATCTCCTGATCGGCGTTGAGTCCGGGAAGTACACCGTCGGCACCAAGGGGATCTGGATCACGGATGCGCGCAAGAAGAAGTATGTGTTCCCGAAGAACAACATCGGCGCGAGCGTGATCGGTCTTGCGATCCGCAAGGATACGGCAGACAAGATCAAGGATCTGAAGACCTTTGCCCAGTTCAGCGGAAAGCTCGTCCCGATCGCTCCGCAGGATGCACGCTATATGGTCATTGACGAGTACAACAAGGAGAATCCCGACAACCAGATCAAACTGACCTCCTCGGAGGCATTCCAGGTGGCAGATGCATACAGCTGGGTGCTCGAGGGGCGCTATGATGGCTACCTCGATGTTGAGCTGAGCTACAAGAACAACATCGCGAAGGAAGATGCGCCGTATCATCAGTTCAACGACAAGATGGCATACGTCCGCTACAAGGGCATCCCGACCTATCCGATCTTCAACAAGAAAGAGCAGGCCTTTGCGGACGACTACGACAAGGCGATGGAGGAGCTGCGCGCCGAGGGGAAAATTGCAGAGCTTGAGCAGAAGTACTTCGGTGAGAGCCTTTCCGACTACCTGAAGTAAACGAGAGGGGGACGGCATGCGATGGAAACACGTGTTTTTGACTTCGGGCTGATCGTTCAGTTTCTGCCCGATCTCCTCTCCTATCTTGACGTCACACTGCTCGTTGCCGGCCTCAGCATCGTCATCGGCTCCCTGCTCGGCGGACTGCTGGCATGGGCGAATCTCAGCGGCAGCCGCGTGCTGCGCGCGTGTTCGCTCGCCTACGTGTATGTGATGCGCTGTACGCCGTCCATCGTTCTGCTGTTCATCGTCTTCTACGGTGCGCCGAAGCTCGTCTTTGCGCTCTTTGCCTATGATATGAATGCGATGCACCGCGCCGTCTTTGCCGTCGCCACCTTTACCCTGCTGTTTGGCGCATACATTTCGGAGGTGTTCCGCGCTGCCTATACGGCAGTTCCGCGCGGGCAATACGAGGCGGCGGTGAGTGCGGGGCTCTCCCCGTGGCAGGCATTCTGCCATGTCATGCTCGGGCAGGCAGCGCTCATCGCCCTGCCGAATTTCGGCAACTCGACCATCAATCTCCTGAAAGAGGCGTCGCTCGCCTATACCATCGGGCTGATCGATCTCATCGGACGCGGCAATCTCATCATCGCGCAGAACTACGGCGCGTATGGCGTTGAGGTCTACCTCAGTGCCATGCTGATCTATTGGGTGCTCGTCCTGCTCATCGAGCAGTGCTTTGCGTGGGCAGAGCATCGTCTCGACCAAGGCACGGGGCTGCGCGCTGCGCCTGCGTCCAAAACAATGCGGAATGAGCTGAAGGGAGGGGATGCCGTTGGAACTGGATCTTGACTTTATGCAGGAAACCTTCCTGCTCGTCTGGCAGGGGGCGGGCGTGACCCTCGCGCTCACAGCGCTCTCGCTCGTTCTCGCGGCGCCGATTGCCTTCTGCTTTGCTGTCCTGCGCGTACGCGGGCATCGTGTGGGCGGGACGATCGCACGCCTTTACGTCTCCTTTGTGCGCGGCACACCGCTCGTCCTCCAGATCCTGCTCCTCTACAGCCTTCTGCCGAGTCTGCTGAATCTGCTCGTCAAGGCAGCGGGGAGCAGCTTCAACGTATTCGAGGCGGTTGATCCGTTCTGGTATGCCGTCTTTATCTTTACACTCAACACCGTTGCTCTCCTCACGGAGGCATTCCGCTCGGCACTGCTCGCCATCCCCAAGGGGCAGCTCGAAGCGGGAGCCGTGTGCGGGCTGAGCGAGGCAGAGACCTACCTGCACGTGATTCTCCCGCAGGCACTTGTTGTGGCACTGCCGAGCATCGCGAACATCACGGTCAATCTCATCAAGGGGACGTCCCTCGCCTTCCTCATGACAGTCAAGGACATCATGGCGGTCGGCAAGGTCGCCGCGTCCTATGGCTATAACTACATCGAGGCATATCTCGACGTATTCATCGTCTATCTCATCCTCTGCACGATCGTCCAGCTGCTCTTTGCGGCGGCGGAGCGGCGTGTCGGAGCGTTCCGCTAGGAGGTGCAGTATGTTATTCGGAGTACAGAAC
>CAUTTS010000082.1:0-9870 GCA_963541465.1 uncultured Selenomonas sp. | reverse complement strand
TACGTCCGCTGACCGTCTCTGCGATACGGTCATATTGTGCATTCATGGCAGCTACATGTGCACGCTGAGCATAGACCGTCGGTGCATAGTCCGCCTCCGCCTGCTGGGCTGCAATCGCTTCCCGCGTGCGCTGTGCGCTTGTCTCCTCTGCCGCCGCGAGGGCGATCTTCACCGCAGTGAGATGCTCCTCCGCGTCGTGCAGATTCGCCTTTGCCTGCGCGAGATTCGCTGCGGCATCCGCCACGCTCGCCTTGGCATCGGCGAGGTTCTGCTGCGCGTCGGCGAGATCCTTCTTCGCCTGTGCGAGAGCCTCCTGTGCCGCACGGTAGGAAGCGATCTCATCCTTGACATCCATCATGTACGAGTAGTAGCCGTACACATCATGCAGCGCATCGTTGCTGCCCGCGAGAGCCTCATGCCCCGTCATGGCAAAAAGGAGCGTACACGCTGCCGCAGTCGTGCGCCGCAAGAGATCACGGCGGCGGCGCTGCGCCCGTCTCAGCATACTCATGCCTTCTCCATCCTTTCCAGATCGGGGAGCTTGTCCCCGTACAGCAGATGGGCAATCGTCCAAAAAATACCCGCGTCTGCCTGATAGAACACCGGCTGCGCGCAGAACACATAGTAGTTGATCCCGTTGGAAAAGCGTCGGAGCAACCACACGCCGTAGGCGAGGGCGAGCGCCGATGCAAGGAAGAAGCCGAATCCGTAGCTCTTTTCACCGAGCCAGAGGCTGCCGATGCCAAAGGCGATATTGCCGACGGCGGCAATCGCGCCAATCCGCCACACGCCTTTCTGGAAGTCAAAGTACTCCAGCATGATCATAAAAATCTGCAATGTCCCGACAAAGAAGGACGCGAAGAGGATCACGTTATACATATTGATCGCATTGTAGTCCAGCCCCGCAAATGAGAGGATGTAATTGCCAAGAGCAAGAAAGATCAGTGTAAAGACGAACTGGAACTCAAGTGCCTGCCGCATCTCGAACCACATGGAATAGAGCAGATCCTTGCGCGAGTCCTCGATGAGGTGCAGATTCCCGCCGTGCGTGATCGCCCCGAAGTAGTGGGCATAGCGCTCGTAGAAGTGCGTCTCCACCTTGACCACGAAGATCGTCATGAGCGGCAGAATCGAAAGCAATGCGTAGAAGACGACCACATCATAGCGCGGCGCATAGAGAAATGTCCCGTGGATGAGCACGCCCCACGGTCCCTGCCATATAATGATATTCGGCAAAAAGAGGCCGAGCGTATAGCCGAACGCACCGATGAAAAGGCGTCCATGCCGCCCGAGATAGGGGAGAAAGGCAAAGAGCATCCCGTCGCGCGGCAGTCCGAAGCGACTCGTCACATAGAGGAAGAAGAAGAGTGCAAGCCCCCCCATCCCCACATCCAAGGATAGGAGTGCCCCCTCCGTCGGCGGCAGCCAGCTTGTTTCCAAGAACAGCACGGTCAGCAGGAGACTGATGAGCACACCCACGAGATACCCGAGGATGAGATACTTGAACTTCTTGACTGCCGTCAGGTAGACCCCGCCCACCCAGATCAGCAAGAGTTCCGCGAAAAAGATATGGGAGAGCAGTTTCAGCTCGAAGGCGAGCGGCTTGTTCCAGAAGAAAATCACCGCCGCAACCGTCCCGAGAGCAAGGAGAATCGCACTCATGCCGAACATGGACGGCGTCACGTCGCGATAGTGCTGCACCGTGATGCAGTCCGCGAGATAGCGTGTCAGTACAATCGTAAAGCCCGAGGAGAGCAGCTGCGAGAAGATGAAGGAGTAGATCACCGCCCCGAGAAACACCGCCGATTCATCCTCGCCTGCGCCGTACGCGAGAAAGAGCAGCTGCACGGCGAGCACCATGCTCGTGAGGAGGACGAACGGCCCCGTCGTCACAATGGCGGAGTACGAGTACGCCTTGAGATGTCCTGCCGCCGTCCGCGCACGGAACAACCGCTTCAGCTCAAACCCGACGCCCGCCATGGGATCCCTCCTCCACTGCCTCACGATAGGCAGTCCGATACGATGAAATAAACTGTTCGTAGGTATAGTGTGCCTTCGTCCGCGCAAAGCCGACCGCCGCCATGGAGCGGCGCAGCTCATAGTCGCGCGCGAGACGCAGGATCTCGTATGCCATTGCCTCGAAATCCATCGGGGCGACCACCGCTCCTGCGGTGCCGAACGTATCGTTGCTGTCGCCGTAGATCAGCTCACGGCAGCAGCCAACATCCGTCGTCACGTACGGGCGATGCGCTGAGAAGCCCTCAAGTACCGCAAGTGGCTGCCCCTCGCTGATCGAGGAGAGCACGAGCACATCCATCTTCGGCAGATACTCCGCCACGGGCACAGACCCTGTAAACTCCACATCCTCAAGACCGAGCATCTTCACCGTGCGATAGCAAACCGCCACGTAGTCGGGATCCTCCTCCAAGCCGCCCATGATGCAGAGCTTCGCCGTGGGCATCTCGCGCTTGACGATGGCAAAGGCACGCAGGAGCGTCAGGATGTCCTTAATCGGCGCAACGCGCACGACCGCGCCGACCTGAAACGCACCACCGTGGTCGCGCAGTTCCTCAATATGGGCAAAGCGCTCCATGTGGATGCCGTTTGGCACGATGCGAATGCGGTCTGCGGGACAGCCGAGGTCGACGGCGATCCTGCCATTGTGCTCAAAGAGCGTATAGACCCGCTGCGCCGATTGGTAGGCGATCCGCGCCAGATGATAAAAGTACTGGATCCAGAGTCCCTTAAAATCCGTCTTCACCCAGTCACTCTTGATGATCTCCGCCTCGCGCTCACGCGAGTAGACGCCGTGCTCCGTAATCATGAACGGCTTTTTGCCGAGCGTCGTCGCCATGCCGCCGACCACACCACAGTAGCCTGTCGCCACACTGTGATAGACATCGGCTTCGGGCAGCTTCTGCTGCAGCAGGAAAAAGAGAGGCAGCAGCATCGAGCGCATCGTCCAGAAAAAATCGGTGAACGGGAGATTTCGGTATTTCTCCCGATAGAAGCGCACGATCACATCGAAGAAATCACTCGACATAAAGACCGCGAGCGGCGATTTCCACCGCCCGGGACGAAAGATCTCCGCGAGATGCTCTATCGACATCGTATGCTGTCCGCATACGAACTCATAGAGCGTCTGCTGCTCCTGTCCTGTGAGAATCCCCTCGAGCATGTCCGAGGAGCGCAGAGCGAGGATCTCGTCGAGAAAGACCTCCTCGATGCCGACGCAGTTCTTCGGCAGCTTGTACTTGAACTTGCCGCGATCCTTTCCCTCCGCACCGATCGAATAGACGACGAACTCATACTCCGGGAGCCCCTCCATGAGCATCTGCACCCACGACGATACGCCGCCCACGACGTAGGGATATGAGCCTTCCGTCAGCAGACAGATCCGCATCAGGGCTCCTCCTTCCAATAGATATGTGCCTCAGGCTTTGTCACGCGGACGATGTAGACACCGCCCTCCACTGCCTCCGCCTTGCAGCCGTCCGTATGGTCGATCTCCTTCTCCGTGCGCAGCAGGAAGCGCAGCTCCCCGCTGTAGCCCCATGCGTAGAGTTTCAACCCATTCTCCTCGTGCACGACGCGGTAATCCATGTCGTAGTAGTCTGAGAAAATGGGGATGCTGTCCGAGACCGTCTCGGGCGTCAGCCACGGGTAGCGCGTACTGAGGCGGTGCATGAACGACTTCAGCCCCGTCGACATGCTGTGCCAGGAGTGATTGGCGCTCTCCGCGTAGAACAGCTCGTCGGGGTGGATAAAATGCGAGAACACGCCGATGTAGTTCAGTGCCGCGATCTCGTCCCAGAACTGCAGTTCGTCATCCTCATGCCCCGAGCTGACGCGCGGGATATTGTAGATGCCGTCCTTGTAGTTAAAGTCCTGATACCATGCATGTTCGCTCGCGAGTCCGTCATAGAGCGAACAAACCGCGATCAGCTCCGGGAATACCTGCCGCACAGCGGCGATCCCCTCGGGGCTCGAGATGTTTGACGGCGGCACATAGTAACGGAAATCATAGTCCGGATAGACAGATTTCACATACCTGCGCAGCTCCTTCATGGAGTCGATCATATCCGCCTGACTCTCCCACGGCACATAGTTGAGCTTTGCCTGACCGTAGCCCGCAGGCGCGAGCGGCTGATGGTTGTAGCCGTGCAGCCCGAGCTCCCCGCCCATGTCGATCAGCTCACGTCCGTAGATGATGAGCGCGTCGCGCGCCGCACGTCCGCCGAGTGCCTGGAAAGGCCCTTTGATCTGTGCATTATAGTTCTCGATGATCGCCCCCGAGAGGCGGAGGTTCTCATCCTTGGCGAGCTGGCGTACGAACGGCCACCAGATTTTTCGGTAGAATGTCGCCGTATCCACGCCGAGCTCATTGTAGATATGTGGAAAATCGCCCTCGGGCACCGGTGCCGGGAAGTCGTCGAGGATGAAGATCTTGACACCGACCACGGGGTAGATCGAATCCGTCCCACAGTGCGCGAGCATCGCCATATAGATGCCAAGATTCGTCTTATCGTCGCGCTCCACCCCATTATACATATAGACATGGCCGTCGCCAAGGCTTTTCTCCCAGACGAGCGGCACGCCCTCTGCCGTGGCGATCTGCACCTCGGCATCGGGCGTGAGCGTCGTCCGATTGACCTGTGTCGTATAGCTGTCGCCGCTGTTAAAGCTGAACCCCTTCGCCCCGACGAGGAAGTTCGTAACGACGTAGATCCCAGGTGCATCCGCCGCCGATCCCACATCAGCAATGCCGACATCCGTAAGCAGGGACGCATCGATCGCGTCCTTGTCCTCCTGCCAGATCTTCTGCATGGCGAGGAGCGTTCCGCCGCCGCGCACGTAGTCCATGACAGCAGGCAGCATCGCCACCCGCTGGAGATGCCCCGTCGTAAGCGCCACGCCCGTATAGGAATCATCGAGCGGGACACTCTCATCGATCGTATGACTCTCGTATGCCTTGCGCTTTTCCGTCAGCAGTTTCTCCACGTTATGCCGCGTATACATACTCAGCACATCCGTCGGATCGTAGAGGATGAGGAACTTCTCCTGCGGCATATCTCCATCGAACGGTTTCTCATACGCCGCATGCTGCCCAAGCAGGCGATTGGAGAGTGCTCCGAGGTGGAGGAATCCATCGAGACGACTGTACTGGAAAAAACATCCGAGGAAGAACGAAACGAAAAGAAGGATGTAAAGACTGCGTTTATTCATGCACGCTACCTCCATCCCAATACCGTATTGCCTGCATTGCCTCATTGCTGAGACGCACCGGCAGCTTCTTCAGTGCGCCGATCGTCTCCAGCAGCTTCTCCCGCCGATGCGACGCCTGATAGACATGCATCAGGAGGAGGAGCGGCAGTTCATCATTCGGGTGCTTCTCCCGCATCTCCAGACAGGACGCCTCCGCCTCGAGCATCTGTCCGCCGTGAATCAGCGCACGGATTTCCTCCGCATGGTAGGCGGGATGCTCGGGGTGACGCTCTGCGAGGAGCCGCAGCATCTCCATATAGCGTGTGCTCTGCTGCTCGCGCGTCACCTCGTCACCATACTGACGCAGCAGGAACTCGCGCACCTTCTTGACGTATTCGTCCAGCAGGGCATCGTCCTCCGCGCCCCGCTTGATCTTCTCCTCGAGGGTATAGATCTCCTCGTTCAGCTGCTCCATGTGCGCCGTCATGAGCGACACTGCATAGTAGGCAATCTCACGGTCGCTGTCGTGTACTGCCTCCGTCAGGATCGACTGCCGCTCCACCACATTCTGCTTGATCGCATCGGTGAAGAACTTGCGCTTCAGCTTCGCATCATCGAGCAGAAAGGTATCGCGCAGCGGCACAATATCGCCGCTGTAGGCGGGATCGTCAATCGAAAGGCTCAGGTCCTCGTCTTCTTCGTCCGGTCCTGTGCGGCGCACGAGCCCGAGCACCTGACCGATCAGCTCGTAGAGCAGCAGCAGCACAAGTCCCGCGACCGGAATGGCAACGGCGACGAGGGCCTTGGACAGTGCCGAGATCCACCCGCGATAACGCCATTCGAGCACGGTGCAGACGAGGACCACGACGAGGTATATGGCGACGAAGATCCAGCCGCCCGTAACGCCCTCGTTCATCATAGTGACTGACTCTCCTCCGTTTCAATCCCGACCTTTGCGAGACGTTCCCGCACCATGGCAAGCGTCTTGCCCGTAACATCCGAGAGGAGCAGTGAGACTCCTTTCTCTGTCGCGCCGATAACATCCTCGGCACGAATGCTGTTCGCGATCTTATGGTCGAGCTCGCGATAGCTCATGTCATGGATGCGGATCGGAAGCAGCGTGACAGGATAGTCCGGCTGCAGCCGGCGTCGCTCACGGAACTCCTCCACCACCTTCTCGAACTCCTCCGCACGCAGGATGCGCGTTTCGTCGAGATACTTGCGGTCGGCCGTCTCCTTCTCCCATGCGTAGGCGTTCGCGAGCGAGCCCGCGACAAGGCGGGCCGTGATTGAGAGCAGGTTCTGCTCGTAGAGACTCCACTGCTCAAAGTCCAGATGATAGATCTGGATCACCGCAATGACCCTGCCGTCGTGGACAATCGGTGCGGCGAGATCGGGGACGCCCTTCATGAGGTCGCGGTTGACAAAGATCTCGTGCTCCTCGAGCACCCGCTTCAGATACGGATGATCCTCCACGCGCAGCGAGCGCGGCAGCTCGTAGGTACTGTCGCCGAGACGTACCTTCTGGCGCAGATAGTAGCCGCCCTCGCCCACCACATAGACCACAACATCCTTGACGCTCAAGATCTCTGCCGTCACGGCTGCCGTCTGCGTATAGAGGTTCTCCGTCTCCACCGAGTCCAGACGCGAGGTAATACGGTAAAGGCGGCCGATGCTGTCATCCGAATTGATGATCTGACGGTAGAGACGATCCTTGATGGCAACGCTCTCCTTGAACAGATTCTCAAGGAAGGAGACGCGGTACTGCAGGCGACGCTTGACGCGCCCATCCGCACGCTGGCGGAATGCCTCACGATCGGCAAAGTAGCCCGTCAGCACGGCGGTGAAAAAGTAGGAGACGAAGTGGAGGAACTCCGGCGGGCTGTAGAGCAGCGCCACGAGGTCCCATCCCTGCCCGAGCAGGGAGCGGATGAGGATCACGAGTGAAAATCCGGTGGCAAGAAGTGCCTGCTGCTTGCCGTAGAGAAGCCCCATACAGCCGATGTAGATAAAGGCAAAGTCCACATAGATGATGGGATTGACCGGCGTCCCGCCCTGCAGATGTGTCACACCGAGCGTCAGGAGTGCGCCGACGACATTCTCCACGAAGGGGACGACGGTACGCATGATACGCGCACGCTGGGCCCGCCGAAGGTGCTCCACGCCCTCCGCCTGCGCCGTCTCGCGCGCCGCCTTCATCGCCGCCCATGTCTCGCGCAGCCCCGGGGCAAGGGGGCGGCGTGGCCGCCAGCCCAGCAGCTCCGATGCGATCGTGCTCCGCAGCACGGCAAGCCCGTGTGGGTGATGCGGGGTGGCCGACGTATGCATCGACGGGAAGAAGTCTGCGCAGATCATATAGAGATCCTCCATCGTCGTTCCCTCTGCGGGGGCGATGTGGAGATACGGCTCATGAAAGTCACGCGCCGTCGCCTGATAGATCGCGTAGACAGCGTCGCGCGCATCGACCAGACCGCACATCGTCTCGGCAGGTGAGGCGTACTTCGGCAGAGAACGTCCCGTGAGTGCCATGCTGAACAGGCGGGCG
Organism: uncultured Selenomonas sp.; assembly: GCA_963541465.1. Lineage (GTDB taxonomy): Bacteria > Bacillota > Negativicutes > Selenomonadales > Selenomonadaceae > Centipeda. The sequence continues at coordinate 2,120 of CAUTTS010000082.1, read as the reverse complement.
ATCAGTCCGTCATCCACCGCCATCCCCGGAGCATAGAGCTCGGGGAGACGGATGATCGAGACCGGAACCCCCTGTGCGCGATACGCCATGCCGAGTTTCTCAAGCCGTACGAAAAGCCTGCCGTCCGCATTCTGCGGATGCACTGCATCACGTTCCGTCGGCTGCGTCCCGGGGGCAAACACCTCGTCGTCAGAGAGCAGAAAGACCTGCTTGACCGCACTCTCCTGTGCCATGCGCAGGAGCGCATCCAGACGACGCATCGCAACGGCGGTGTCGCGCTCCATGCGGTAGACGAGCAGATCCAGATTCTGAACGGCAAAGACCTGTGCCGCCTCCGCGCTGTCCACCTCGCAGTCATACGTGTGAATCCCCTGCGGAGGACGTTCCCCCTCCACGGCGCGGAAACGATAGAGTTCCCACCCCTCCTTTGCGTAGCATGCACCGAGCAGCTGCTCCAGATAGCGTGGAAGCCCGACGAACATCGCCTTTTTTGTCCATGTACTCATGTCATCATCCTATTCTCGCGACAGTCGGCGTCTCACTCAACGTCCTATGCCATTTTCACCAAAATACCTAAGGAATCACTGATAAACACACAATATGGAAATAGCAACCATATCGATAAGATTCCGTCATTTTAGCAGATCTATTTTATCGGTGATTCCTTAAGGAACCGCTGATAAATTCAGCACCGCCATCTTAACGTGTCTTTTTTGCCCGCACTTCGCCCTTGATCCTCCACAGAGCACCACTCTGCGTCCGGTTTGCCTCCTCGTTCGGACGAAAAAATCTGCGCTAATCTGACGGACTTCATTTTATCGGCAATTCCTTAAGAAACAATACAAAGAGAGCGGGAAGAAAATTATAATTTCCACTCTCTTGGTTTTATATTGCACAAATCTTTCTTCAACACGCGATATTCCAACGTTTTGCGATATACTATGATGATATCAATATAAAGAATAGCATCTATCACATAAGAAGAAAGCGGCATGATAAACGTCCCAAAGTATATATCGAAAAAAAGCATCTCCTATTACAGTCATTTTATGTAATAAGAGATGCTTTTGCGTATTTTTTACGAAAGACTAATAAGAAGTAATTTTTTACTTATCTGCAAAGAGATCCGTGGAGAGATAGCGGTCGCCGCCATCGGGCAGGAGTGCGACGATCGTCTTGCCTGCGTACGCCGGGCGCTTTGCCAGCTCCACCGCCGCCGCAAGTGCCGCGCCTGAGGAGATGCCAACCAACGCACCCTCGCGCCGGGCGAACGCGCGTCCGTAGGCAAAGGCATCATCATTCGACACGCGGATGACCTCATCGTAGACCTTCGTGTCGAGCGTGTCGGGGACGAAGCCCGCACCGAGGCCCTGCAGCTTGTGCGGGCCGGGCTTACCGCCTGAGAGCACGGGCGAGTCCGTCGGCTCCACCGCAACGACGTGCACGGCGGGATTCTGCTGCTTCAGATAGCGGCCTGTGCCCGTCACCGTGCCGCCCGTGCCGACCCCGGCGACAAAGACATCCACCTTGCCGTCCGTGTCCGCCCAGATCTCGGGACCCGTCGTCCGCTCGTGCGCAGTAGGATTTGCGAGATTCTCGAACTGCGAGGGAATGAACGAATGCGGGATCTCCTTCTGCAGCTGCTCTGCGCGTGCAATCGCCCCCTTCATCCCCTGCGCCCCCTCCGTGAGGACGATCTCCGCACCGTATGCCTTCAGCAGGTTGCGGCGCTCCACGCTCATCGTCTCCGGCATCGTGAGAATCGCACGGTAGCCGCGCGCCGCCGCCACCGAGGCGATACCGATGCCCGTGTTGCCGCTCGTCGGCTCGATCAGCGTCGCGCCTGGCGCGATCTTGCCGTCTTTCTCCGCCTGCTCAACCATCGCAATCGCAATGCGATCCTTCACCGAGCCCGACGGATTGAAATACTCCAGCTTCACGAGAAGATTTGCCTTGAGATCATGAGCCTTCGCGAACGACTTCGCCGCGAGAAGCGGCGTGCGTCCGATGATCTCCGTCACCGATTGATATGCGTTTGCCATAATCCATTCTCCTTTGATCACTATTTTGTAAAAGTCAACATATTGAAAAAGTATGTTTATATGTTACTCTATTTTTTT
>CAUTTS010000081.1:0-10022 GCA_963541465.1 uncultured Selenomonas sp. | reverse complement strand
CGGTATCTATGGTGGTGTTTTTACGCCGACGGAGGCCGCGGCTGACTCCGTTGTATACGGGTTGTTTGTCGGATTTTTCATCTACCGCACGCTGAGGGTCAAGGATCTTTATGGGATCCTTGTTGATTCGGCATCGCTGACCGCCGTTATCATGTTCATCACGGCTGCGGCGAGTCTCTTTGCCTACATTCTCACACGCTCCCGCCTGGATATTGCTATCAGTCAGGCTCTGATTGATCTCTCGGGTGGCAACGTCATCGTTTTTCTGTTGATTGTTAACTTTATCCTACTCATTGCAGGATGCTTCCTGGATTCAACATCGGCACTCTTCATTTTTACACCGCTCTTTATCCCGGTTGCACTGGCACTCGGAATTAACTTAGTCCACTTTGGCGTTATTATGATCGTCAATCTTGCCATTGGTTTGATTACACCGCCGGTTGGTGCAAATCTTTTTGTCGGATGCGGCGTTGGACGAATCGATTTGAAGACCATGTCGATCGCAGTGATTCCGTTTGTCCTTTCCTGCCTCGTCGTCCTCCTTCTGGTTACATACATTCCCGCGATCTCGCTCTTTCTCGTGAAGTAGAAGAAAAACGCCGTCGAAGGAATATCGATGGCGTTTTTTCCGTTATTGTGTAAAATGTGATATGATAATGATAACGATCTGAAAGGCGGGGACGCAAATGAGGCCCGAACGGCATGAGGAGAAGCGCAGCGGTTTTTTGAAACCCATTGATAATACATCAGTCGTACAGAAAGTGATCGATCAGCTCACACTTGCCATGATTCACAAAGAACTTCGCCCTGGGGATAGAATCCCCACTGAGATTGAGCTGGCAGAGAGTTTTGGCGTGGGGCGAAATTCTGTACGCGAAGCAATCAAGATCCTCGTGTCCTTTGGTGTACTTGAAATCAAACGCCCCGAGGGAACGTTTGTGACCGGTGGGTTCTCGGACAAGATGATGGATCCACTTCTTTACGGTATTATCTTGGATGAATCAGACTCGATGGATTCCCTGAAGGAGCTGCGCGAGTGGATCGATATTGGTATGCTGCTTCTCGCGGCAAGGAAATCAGATGCGCAGGATGTCGCCCGACTGGAGCATGCGTTGCATGCGTTGGTGGAGAAACTAAAGGCTGGAGATGACTCCGCTGCGTTTGATGCAGACAATGTATTTCACAGTGTTATGGCAGAGATCACGCATAATCCTCTTTTTGCCAAGATTGGCAGTCTTGTCCGACTGCTTACCTATGAGATCCGCCGACGCACATTCCGTAATATGACGAGAACACAGGAAGGGCGTGAGACGATGGCGCGGGTGCATGAGGATATATTCAATGCAATTCGCATGCGTGATACGAACAAAGCAAAAGAGATCATCGAGGGCAGCTATTTTTATGAGCGTGGCGTACTGGATGAATGAGTATAGTGGATGAGAAAGAGCATTGCTCCAGTCGGAATTCATCGACTGAGGGCAGAAGTGTGATATGGCTGGGAAATAGGTAATAGTTTTCAATGCAAGCAGAAATTTTCGTATATATTTATGATATCTGCTTGACAAGAGTCCAAACACGTGCTACCTTATACACATAAACAACCAACGTAGGATGTTGGTTAGACTCGTTGATTGAGTTATGGAAAATTTTTGGAGGTGTGTCGATACATTCAATTTAAAATCGTAGACACTTAAACATCCTACGTTAAACAGAGGGTGTTAGACTATTGGATGAGGTGAAATACACATGAAAAAGAGAAGTGTAAAGGAACTGGAGAAGATCGCGAATGATCTTCGCAAGAAAACAGTGACGATGATCTACGAAGCACAGTCCGGGCACCCGGGTGGATCGCTTTCTGCGGCAGACTTGGTCACAGCACTCTATTTCCGTGATATGCGGATTGATCCCAAACAACCGAACTGGGAGGATCGGGATCGTTTTGTCCTCTCCAAGGGGCATGTTTGCCCCATTCAGTATGCTGCACTCGGCACGCTGGGCTACTTTCCGGAGGAGGAGCTGCATACACTGCGTCAGGCGGGGTCGAAACTTCAAGGTCACCCATCGATGCTCAAATGCCCCGGCATCGATATCTCTACAGGATCGCTTGGACAGGGACTTGCTTGTGCTGTCGGCATGGCTCTTGCTGGTCAGCGCGATGGAAAAGACTACATGACATACTGTATGGTTGGTGATGGTGAGTCACAGGAGGGAGAGATTTGGGAAGCTGCCAACACGGCAAACAAGTACCAGCTCGACAATCTTGTTGTTATTCTCGATGTCAACAATCTCCAGATTGATGGAACGACGGCAGAGGTTATGCCGAACGGTGATCTGGGGGCGAAGTTCAAGGCCTTTGGTTTCGATATCTATGAGATTGATGGACACAACATGGAGCAGATCATTCGTACGCTGGATACTGTACGCATGACAAAGAACCACCATCCGAAATGCATTATTGCCAATACCGTTAAGGGAAAAGGGGTTTCCTATATGGAGAATATCGGCGGGTGGCATGGCAAGGCACCGTCGCAGAAAGAGTATGAGCAGGCCATGCAGGAACTGGAGGGACAGGCATAATGGAGAAGAAAGCGACACGTGACGGATTTGGTGAGGAAATCGTCACACTAGGCAAAGAAGACGAGCGCATCTATGTGGTGGATGCAGATATCGGGAAATCTTGCAAGACGACAACATTTGCTGAGCAGCTTCCGCAGCAGCATGTCAATGTTGGCATTGCGGAGCAAAATGCAGCGGGAGTGGCAGCGGGGCTTGCAACCTGTGGAAAGATCCCATTCGTTGTTACCTATGCGGTCTTTGGTTCGTTGCGTATGGCTGAGATGATCCGTCAGGAGATTTGCTACACGAATCTCAACGTGAAGATCGCCTGCTCACACGGCGGGTTGACTCCTGCCAATGATGGAGCAAGTCATCAGGCAATTGAGGATATGGGTGTGTTGCGTACGATTCCCAACATGACGGTTATTATGCCCGCGGATTACTACTCGGCAAAAAAGCTTGTCCGCGCAGCAGCAAAATACGATGGCCCTGTGTATTTACGTTTTACGCGAGATGCAGTTCCTCTCATTTATGATGAGAACACAGAGTTTGTTATCGGCAAGGCACATCAGCTGCGTGATGGAGGGGATGTTGCAATCCTTGCAAATGGAGATACAGTCTGCCTTGCCCTGCAGGCGGCAGAGGAACTTCAGAAAAAAGGAACTGCGGCTCGTGTCATCGATGTTCATACGATCAAACCCCTTGATGTGGAGGCTGTACAGCGTGCGGTCAATGACATCGGAAAGATTGTAACGGTAGAAGATCACAACGTCCTGAATGGTCTGGGCAGTGCTGTCTGCGAGGTTGTTGCCGAGATGGGGCGGGGAAAGGTGAAGCGCATCGGCGTACAGGATCAGTTCGGTGAATCTGCTCCGTATGAGGTGCTCATGGCAAAGAATGGCATTACAGTGGAAAACATTATTGCACAGGCAGAGAATCTGCTTGCATAAGTGAAAATGATAAAGGAGGATACTACTATGTTGGATTTTACGGATCAGGTCGTTATCGTAACGGGGGCAGGTTCGCCAAAGGGAATCGGTCGTGTTATTGCCCGTACGTTCGCAAGGCAGGGCGCACAACTGATCATTGCAGATATGAATAAGGAAGGTACCGATGAGACGGTGCAGATCATCCAGAAGGAAGGCGGCAAGGCAGACGGTTTTGTACTTAATGTGACGAGCAAGGAATCAGTCGATGCGATGGTCGACTATGTAATGAAGAAGTATGGACGTATCGATGTCCTCGTCAACAATGCGGGAATTTCACAGAAGGTTACTGTGGCCGATATGACGTTGGAAGATATGGAACGTATCTTTAAGGTCAATATGTTCGGACTCTTCCTTGTTACGCAGGCCTGCATGAAGCCAATGATTGCTGCAAAGTACGGACGCATTGTCAATCTTTCGTCTGTATCAGCGAAGCGTGGCGGCGGTATTTTTGGCGGTGCACATTACTCGGCAGCCAAGGCCGGTGTACTGGCATTCTCGAAGAATCTCTCACGTGAGATATCGAAGGATGGTGTGACGATCAACAGTGTCTGTCCGGGACTCATCAATACGGAGATATGGAAATCTCTGCCGCAGACGGATGTGGATAAGATTCTGAGCGATATCCCGATGCAGCGCCCCGGTGAGACGCAGGAGGTCGCCGACACGATCGTATTCCTCGCATCGAAGGAAGCCTCTTATATTACGGGAGAGGAAATCGACATCAACGGTGGTTCTCACATGGACTAAGGGAATCGCTGATCAAACAGTCCCTTGGATCGGTGCAGATTTTGTCTTGCCAAGGAGACAAACCGGACGCATAGCAGAGACTATTAACAGAAGAATACAGCGAGTATGGGTTGCTGCACAAGGCTGAGAAATGTTGTGCAGCAGCCTTTTTTATTTTCTATCTCTTTATCCCTTCATTTTATCCGTGATTCCTTTACTAATCGGAGAATATATAGTATGATACAACTGATAACGATGATAATCTGATTTGTGGCTCTGCCACGGAGAGGATTGGTCTCGACCAGAAAAGTTGTGACGTAAAACAGGTGTAAGGGGGATGTTTCTGTCCCGTATGGTGAAAGGCAGGAGTAGGCAGTATGAAATTCTATTGCGAAATTACGAGCATCGGTGAGGAATCCCTTCTTTTCTTGGATGATCCGAATGCCAACTTCATCATCATCTTTAACAACAATGCACCTGCGGAGCTGGCAGAATTCTCCGTGCTGCACACGCCTGCGAACTACAACGCAGATCCCGCTGTCGGCGATACGCTGATCATCGGCGACAAGGCATTCACGATTACGGCGATCGGTGATGAGGCACTGCATACCCTGCGGGAGCTCGGACACTGCACGTTTTCGTTCAAGGGCGGCGATACCCCCGAACGCCCCGGCTGCATCATGCTGCAAGGCGATGCTCCTCTCGTCAAGGACGACATCAAGATGGGCGTGACGATCGAAATCCACTGACCGATGCGTCTAAGGGAGTCGCCGCAGATGCGGCGGCTTCTTTTTTGCATGGTAGGAATCGCTGATAAAATAAGGCATACCATAGAGGCGTGCCGCATTTATCATTGCTTCCTATGGTACAAATGTAATGGGGGCATATCTGCATGAACGATGAGAAAAATCTTGCGTGGCCGGTCTATCTTGTCCTGCTCGCGGTGGTCTCGTTTCAGATTTTTTACGGCATCGGTGGATTGGCTTTGCTCGATCCCGATGAGCCGGTCTATGCGGAGACGGCGAAGGAGATGATCCGCTTTGGCGACTATCTTTCGCCGCGTATCTACAATGAGTTCTGGTACGACAAGCCGCCCATCTTCTACTGGCTGGTTGTGGCGTCGCTCAAGCTGTTTGGCGGCTTCAGCGAACTTGCGGCACGCCTGCCGGCATCGTTTATGGCGATTGGTTCCGTCCTTCTGACCGCACTGGCGTCGGCGCGTATTTTCGGTGCGCGTACGGGATTCTGGGCGGGCATAATCACGGGGACGAGCGTCTTTCTCATGTATATGGGAAAGGCGTCCGTCACGGATACGACGCTGCTCTTCTTCATGACGGCGGCACTCTTTCTGTTCATTCATCGGCAGTACTGGCTGATGTACCTTTGCTGCGGACTTGCTGTCATGACAAAGGGGCCGATCGGCATTGTCTTCCCCGGCGGTATTATCTTTTTCTATCTGCTGCTTACGCGTCAGTTGGAGCTTTTGCTCCGCATGCATGTCCTGCGCGGCGTGTTGCTTGCCGCGCTCGTCGGTATGCCTTGGTACGTCTATATGTATACGGTACATGGGATGCCGTTCATCCACGACTTTATCGGATTTCACAACATTAGCCGCTTTGCGCATCCGCTGCATCCTGTGCGCGACCACTGGTATTTCTATATCCCCGTCGTACTGCTTGGATTTTTCCCGTGGACGGGGCTGCTCATTCAGTCGGTCAAGAACGCCTATCGTCACAGCTTCGGTGAGGAGGCGGAGCAGCTTGCGTTCTTCCAAGTCTGGTGGATCTTCGTCTTTGTCTTTTTCTCGTTTGCCCAGACCAAGCAGGTCTCCTATATGCTGCTCCTCGTACCGCCGCTCGCGACCATCATCGGCTGGAACCTCGCGCAGATGCTCGACGACTGGCGACAGACACATTTTGGCTGGGCAGGCGGCAGTGCCGTTCTCTTTCTCGTGGTGGGGATTGGGTGGCTGCTCGCGGGAGACGGGCTTCCACAGCTCGCTGAGGGCGGACTTTGGCTGGGGACGCTGACACTCATCCTCGGGGCGGCGATCATCTACCATATCACCGCCTCGCATCGCCTCATGCTTGCTGCATGGCTGCACGTCATCATGGCCGTGGTGACGATGGTCATCGGCTTCGGCGTCATGATGCCTGCCGTCGAGGGGATTTTCAGCGTCAAGCAGGTTGCACGCGACTACGCAGCGCAGTATCATCCCACGGCCGAGGAAGAGGGGCGCGTCCTCTACATCGACAAGCAGCTGCGCCCCGGCGTGATGCTCTATACGGATATCCCGGGACTTGAGGCGGATGTCAATCAGCCGGAGGAGCTCACTGCAATACGGGACGATCCACGCCCAAAGTACATCATCATGCGTGACTTTATGTACCAACGCAAGAGCAAGGAACTCGGTGCGGAGCGCTGGCAGCTCGTGGAGGAAAAGGATGGACTCTGCATCTTCCGTGACGATGGACCATAATTTCTTTTGAAAAAATTTTGAGCCAAAGAAGGAGAATTCTGTTTTGTGGAGAATTATTATTTGTGAAAGATGAAATAGATCATATCTATGGCATCTGATACTCCACATTAAGGAAGCACTGATAAATTCGGCACAGCCATCTTGACGTATCTTTTTCGCCCGCTTTTCGTTAGCAAATCCTCCACATAGCCCTCGCTATGCGTCCGGTTTGCTGCCTCAATCGGACAAAAAATCTACGCCAATCTGGCAGACCTCATTTTATCAGCGATTCCTTCATTACTTTGCTGTGTATTTTATTTAGGAGGATATTTATGTCAGTATTTTATCTTGCGGGGAAATCCCATCTTGTTGAGGTCTACGGCGACGAGGCACTTGATCTTTCGTGCTGCGGCAATCCGCTGAAGGAACTGAAGCCGAACACGGTCGATGCGGCGCAGGAGAAGCATGTTCCCGTGCCGACCTACGACGCGGCAAAGCATGAGGTGTCGGTCAGCGTCGGCGCGGTGGCGCATCCGATGACGGAGGAGCATCTCATCAACTGGGTTATGCTCGTCACGAAGCGCGGCACGCAGCGCGTCGATCTCACGGCAGTGGATGCACCGACCGTTACGTTCCGTCTCGCTGACGGCGATGCACCGGTCAAGGTGCTTGCCTACTGCAATCTCCACGGACTCTGGCAGGCAGAGATCTGAGTTTTAGGGAAGCACTGATACCTTCAGCGATTCCTTCGTTTATCCGTGATTTCCTGCACGTGGACAGCCGCTGCACATTGGTGCGGCGGCTGTTTTAGGAAGCACGGATAAAATAGCCCCTTGGACTATGAAAATGAAAAATCAGTCGCAATTCTTTTTGTACTCATGTATAATAAAATTATCGCATGAGCGATGCAGAAGAATGGCGACGGGGGGCGATGGTATGCGCTGGGCACAGGTGAGTGTTGTGACGACGCATGAGGGCGCAGATCTGATCGGAAATATTCTGATGGAGCTGGGCGCTGCGGGGACGGAGATCGATGATCCGTCTCTCGTGAATACGTACATCGATGCAGGTCTGTGGGACTATACGGATCTGCCGCGTGCTGAGGACACGGAAACTGTGACGGTGCGCGCCTATCTGCCGGAGGATGAACGGCTCGAGAGCAGTCTCCTCACCCTCACGGAGCGCATTGAGGGGCTGCGTCGTGCCGATACTCCGATCGGAGCAGGGACGGTCTCGCATGTCTTTGTTGCGGATGAGGACTGGGCGGAGACGTGGAAGGCGTATATCCACACAGAGAAGATCGGGCGTCGCATCGTCGTACGCCCAACATGGGAGGAGTATACGCCGTCGGGGGACGAGATAGTCATTGATCTCGACCCCGGGGCGGCGTTCGGAACGGGGGCACATGCGACGACAGCGATGTGTCTGCGCTGGCTAGAGCACATTGTCTGTCCCGGAATGCGCGTCTATGACGTGGGCTGCGGCTCGGGCATTCTCGCGATTGCGGCGTCGAAACTCGGTGCAGGCGAGGTGATCGCCATGGACTATGATCCCGTTGCGGTCTCCGTCGCCGAGGAAAACATCGAACAAAACCACGTCACGAACGTCATCGCTCTGCAGAGCGATCTTCTCACCGTATGTCGTGGAATGCCGCCGGCCGAGCTGATCACGGCGAACATCATCGCAGATATCATCATCCGTCTGTTTGACCAGCTGGACCAACATCTGGCATCTGGCGGTGTCCTGCTCGCCTCGGGCATCATTGATGACCGCATCGACGATGTGGAGCGGGCGGCAAAGGAGCACGGCTTTACCGTGCTCGATATGACCTGTGAAAAGGAGTGGGCGGCGATGATCATCCGCCGTACAGCGGATCTCGAAGAAGTATGAGACAGGTATTTTATCCCGGCGTACGAACGGAGGAAATTGCCATTACAGGGGACGACGCCCATCATCTCGCCCATGTCATGCGCGCTCAAATCGGCGACGTGATCACGGTTGTCGATGCGGCAGGACAGGCAGCGGAGATGGCGGTCACAGCACTCACGCGTGATGCCGTGCACCTCCGTATGCAGCGTGTATTGCCTGCGGAGACAGAGGGCAGAGAGGTCGTCCTCGTGCAGGCGCTCCTCAAAGGAGAAAAGATGGATTTCGTCGTTCAAAAGGCGGCGGAATTGGGTGCCGTATGCGTGTGCCCCATCGTGACAGAGCACGTCGTTGTGCGTTATGACGCGAAGAAGGCGGCGGCAAAGGCGGCACGTTGGCAAAAGATCGCTGATGAGGCGGCAAAGCAGTGCGGACGCAGGACGTTGATGACCGTGGCACCGATCGTCTCACTCACGGATCTGCTGCGGGATCCGGCGTACATCGGTGCCGCGGATACAGCGACGATCTTCTGCTATGAGCAGGAGGAGCGACAGTCGCTGCGTACGGTACTGCGCGGCACAGAGGCGCAGCGCGTGACGCTCATCGTCGGTGCGGAGGGGGGCTTTTCCCCTGCTGAGGCAGCGGCGGTCACAGCGGCAGGCGGGCAGTCCGTCTCGCTGGGACATCGCATTTTGCGCGCAGAGACGGCATCGCTCACAGCACTCGCCGTGACACAGTATGAACTTGGAAATCTTGATGCATAGAGGAACAACATGAAAAAGTATACAATATGTCTGGCGACACTTGCTGCACTCAGCGTTTTTGCCGGCTGCGGCAGCAGCAGTGCGGCCGATGAGGGGCGTGCAGCGAGCACGCAGACACAGGAGGCACAGAATGCGGGACACGGGCTCGTGGGGGAAGCGGCACCAAAGTTTGCCGTAAAGGCTCTCACGGGGGAGGACGTCTCTGTCGAGGCGAAGGGCAAGCCCTACATCATCAATTTCTGGGCGACATGGTGCCCGCCTTGTCAGGCGGAGATCCCGGATCTCGCGGCGTTCTATGCGGCGCATCGCGAGACGGTGGATTTTTACGCCGTCAATTTGCAGGAGGAGGCACCTGCGGTGCAGAAGTTTTTGACGGAGCGGCAGGCGGAGCTGCCCGTTGTGCTGGATGCAAAGGGGAAGGCGTCGACGCTCTACGGCGTGCGTGCCATCCCGACGACGGTCGTCGTAAATGCAGAGGGAACCGTGATCTACCGTAAGACGGGCGGTGTGACGAAGGCGGAGCTGGAAGATGTCATCAGCAAGCACTGAGAGCCTTGTCGTTGGAGGGCACACCGCATGGAACTGACTCTCCTCGGCGGTGCCTTTCTTGCGGGCGTGCTTTCCTTTCTCTCTCCCTGCGTCCTGCCTCTGCTGCCGACCTTT
>CAUTTS010000080.1:0-10071 GCA_963541465.1 uncultured Selenomonas sp. | reverse complement strand
CATTTATCGGGCGTCAGGCGATCCTCGATCAGCAAAAGAGTGTCTATGCATACGAGATTCTTTTTCGCAGCGGTCTGAAAAACGCCTTTGACCCCAACCTCGACGGAAATGTGGCAACACAGAGCGTCATGGTCAACGCCATGCTCAATTTCGGCATGAAAAAACTCGTCTCCAACCGTAAGGCGTTCATCAACTTCACAGAGAAAAATCTCCTATCACGTGCCCCAAAGCTCCTGCCTCCTGACAGCATTGTCGTGGAGGTACTTGAAACGGTGCAGCCGACCACCGAGATTCTCGAGGCCGTACGTGACCTGAAGGACGCAGGGTACAAGATTGCACTCGACGACTTTGTCCTACTCCCGGGCTACGAACCGCTCATCAATATGGCGGATATCATCAAGGTGGACTTCCGCATGACGACGGATCCCGAAGAGCGCGCCAATCTGCGTAAGGTACTGCCTCCGCAGGTGCGGCTTCTCGCCGAGAAGATCGAGACGGAGGACGAATTCCGCCAGGCAGTGGAGGACGGCTATGTCCTCTTCCAGGGTTATTTTTTCTGCAAGCCCGTCGTCCTGCACCAAAAGAGACTCACCAACAACGAGCTGTCGCGTATTCGCCTGCTCAAGGAAGTCAATCGTCCGAACTTTGACTTCAACGCAATCACAGATGTGATTGCGGCGGATACGAACCTCGTGCACAAACTCCTCACCTATATCAACTCGGTCGGCATTGGCCTGACCAACCACGTTTCCAACCTGCGGCAGGCTACTGTGCTCCTCGGCTCCAGCGGGATTCGCAGCTGGGTGACGCTCATCAGCCTCCAGACCTTCTCCGAGGACAAACCGAGCGAACTCTTTACGCTCTCGCTCCTGCGTGCAAAGTTCTGTGAGCTGATTGCCCGCAGACTGAACCGCCGCGACCTCACGCCGGATACGGGCTTCCTGCTCGGCATGTTCTCCCTGATTGACGTACTGCTCAATCAGCCGATGGCAGAGGTGCTCAAGGAGATCACCCTCGCCGACGAGCTGAATGCCGCTCTGCTCGGTGAGGATAACGACCTGCGCCGCCTGCTCGACCTCGTCATCTCCTACGAACAGGGCGACTGGTTGTCAGTTGCCGCGTGCTGTGCGCACGAACACATCCCATTGGGGGAGATTAGCCCGATTTATGACGAAGTCCTCGAATGGTACAATAAACTCCAAACCGTCTGTTGACAGTGGACACATAAAAGCCCATCGGCATGAACCGATGGGCTTTTATGTGTTCTTTATTATTTGGGGTTATACTCCAAAATCTTGATCTTCTTCTCCTCGTTGAGGTCGATCACCTCGTCCTCCGAGATCGTCACAATCGGGAGCGGCACAACACCGTGCGGATACGCCGTGATCGTCCCCTCACGATGATTGCTGAGGAGAACGCGCGAGCCGAGGAAGGCATTCTTGATATTCATCAGCACGGGCAGGCAGACCTGTGGGTCGAGTGTCGTATACATCTGCTGTGCAATCTCCGCCACCGCATCGAACGGTGTGCGGCGCGGATAGCCCTCGCGTTCGACCGTGATATTGTCATAGAGATCCGCCACAGCAATGATGCGCGCATAGATATGGATATCGTCGCCCTTGCTGTTGAACGGGAAGCCACTGCCGTCCATACGCTCATGATGCTGCATCGCCGCAAGGCGCACGCCCTCCGTCAGTCCCGCCACATTGTTGAGGATATGTGCACCATCCACCGTATGCTGGATGTAGTTCTCGTAGTCCTCGCCCTCAAGTGTGTCTACATTCTTTTCGAGAAGCCGCTGATCAAAACGAGACTTGCCGACATCGTGGAGGAAGCCCGCGAGAACAACGTCCTTTGCCGTCTCACGATCGAGTTTCATCCACTTGGCAATGACCCCTGCGAGGATCGACACGCGCAGCGAGTGGTTATAGATATCGCTCGCGAGATGGTTGACCTCATTGAGGTAGTCAATCGTTCCACTACGGCGCGAGAGCGGCAGGAGATTCTCCTGCACCATCTCATTCGTCTCTTCCACGGGAACCGTGCCCGTCTTCTTTGTCTCCTCAAAGATCGACTTCGCGGTCCCGATGACATTCTCATACTGCTTGATGAAGAGATTGCTGCGCGAGAAGATCGGCGAACGCTCCTCCTTCAGCTCCGATTCGTCCTTGATGTAGACGACGGGGATCTTCAGAAACTTCAGGCGCATGATATGCGCCTTCGTCAGCTCCGTATTCTCCGACACCACCACCACGCGCTTGGCGTTGACGATCGTCCGCGCTAGGATCATCCCATTCTCAAGATCGTCTACGGATATTGCACGCAAAGCAAGCCCCTCCCTCGGTTTACGTCATTCTTTCTTACGAAATTCTCATGTCTATAAATATTTCGACCTGAAAGGAAAAAAACCTGCTTAATTAAAAAAATCTTGACATATTTTCTTCACCTGTCGTATAATACACTCGCATCAGTACTTTATTGCATTAAAGTGGCAGAAAGATAAGGAGAAATGAAGATGAACTGGAAAGCGATTCTAACCGGAGCAACGGTACTCGCTTGCTCGGCAGCACTCTTTGCAGGCTGCGGCAGCAGTGAAAAAGCCCCCTCGACGGATAATGCAGCAGAGATGGGAAAGATCATCGTCGGTCTTGACGACAATTTCCCGCCGATGGGCTTTAAGGATGAGAACAACAAGATCGTCGGTTTCGACGTTGATCTCGCAGAGGAAGCAGCAAAACGTCTCGGCCGTGAGGTCGAGTTCAAGGCGATCGACTGGTCGAGCAAGGAAGCCGAGCTCAAGAGCGGCCGCGTGCAGGTGCTCTGGAACGGTCTCGACATCACCGAAAAGCGCAAGGAGAATATGCTCTTCTCGAAGCCCTATATGGACAATCACCAGATCATCTTCGTAAAGAAGGGCAACACCGCCGTCACGGATGAGAAGAGCCTCGCGGGCAAGACCGTCGGCACGCAGAGCGCGGGCACGGCAGAGGAGTACATGGACGCCTCGGACTTCTACAAGAACGAGGTCAAGGAGGTCAAGAAGTACCCCGACTACGTTGCGGCATTCATGGATCTTGAGAATGGCCGTCTCGATGCCGTCGTCGGCGACGAGATCGTCGGCCGCTACTACATGAGCAAGCATCCCGACACGCTGGACGCGCTCGACGTGGTCGTCGGCCCTGTGAGCGAGTTCGGCATCGCGTTTGCGAAGGACAATACGAAGCTGCGCGACGAGGTGCAGAAGGTCCTCGACGAGATGAAGGCAGATGGAACGATCGCCAAGATCTCGACGAAGTGGTTCACCAAGGACATCACGAAGTAAATGGCTGCACCTCTGCCGCACACGGCAGAGACATAAAGAAAGAGCTGCTGTACGACGTCGAATCATCGTACGGCAGCCCCTTTTTCTGTAAGGAATATCATTCATGGATAAAACACTGGATACCATCCGTCTCATGCTCGAGGGCTCAGGCATCACCCTCGAGATTTTCTGTGTCACGCTCGCGCTTTCCCTGCCGCTGGGGCTCTTTGTCGCACTCGGACGCCTCTCTCTCTTTCGGCCGCTCAGCCGCATCCTCGAAATCTACATCTGGATCATGCGCGGCACGCCGCTCATGCTGCAGCTGCTCTTTGTCTATTTCGCCCTGCCGATGGTTGGCATCCTGCTCCCCGACATCGCGGCGGCACTGCTCGCTTTCGTCCTCAACTACGCTGCCTACTTCGCCGAGATCTTCCGTGCGGGCATACAGGCGGTGCCGCGCGGTCAGTTCGAGGCAGCGCGCGTCCTCGGCATGAGCGGCCCGCTCACCATGCGCCGCATCATCCTGCCGCAGGTACTGCGCATCACCCTGCCGCCCGTCAGCAACGAGACCATCAACCTCGTCAAGGACACATCCCTCGTCTACATCCTCGCCATGAACGACCTCCTGCGCGTTGCGCGCACCATCGTCCAGCGCGAGTTTGACATGACCCCCTTCCTCATTGCAGGCATCTTCTACCTTGCCATGACCGCTGTACTCACCTATGGATTCAAAAAACTGGAGGCGCACTATGGCAGATACGGAAACTAAGGACACGATGCTCAGGATGCGCGGCATCCACAAATCCTTCGGTGACCTCAGCGTCCTCCGAGGGATCGACCTCACCCTCGCGCGCGGCGAGGTGCTCGCCATCATCGGCTCCTCCGGCTCGGGCAAGTCAACGCTCCTGCGCTGCATCAACCGACTTGAGACCATCGACCGCGGCGACATCACGATCGGCGGAGAGGTGCTCTGCCATACGCCGGACGGTGCGGCATCGGCGACCTACGCGGACGCTGCCGACGTGCGGCGGATCCTCATGGCGACGGGCATGGTCTTTCAGCAGTTCAACCTCTTCCCCCACATGACCGTGATCGAGAACCTCATCGAGGCACCGATTCACGTCAAGGGGATGAGACGCGACGAGATTCTCCCCTACGCCCGTGATCTCCTCAAAAAAGTTGGACTCTCCGACCGCGAGAACTACTACCCGAGCCAGCTCTCGGGCGGACAGCAGCAGCGCGTCGCCATCGCGCGCGCCCTCGCCATGAAGCCGGACATCATGCTCTTCGATGAGCCGACCTCCGCCCTCGACCCCGAGCTCACCGGTGAGGTGCTGCACACCATGCGTGACCTCGCTGCCGAGCACATGACCATGATCGTCGTCACGCACGAAATGGCATTCGCACGCGAGGCAGCCACCAACGTCGTCTTTATGGAGAATGGCGTCATCGTCGAGCAGGGAGCGCCGCAGACATTTTTCCGTGCACCGAAGGAAGAACGCACGCGGGAGTTCCTGCGGAATATGCTATGATACTTTTTCAGTATATATGGTATAATAGAGATGATGGGAGGGATATGAAATGCCTGCTTTGAGTATGTTCTTCGGCATCATCATTTATATGTACCGTGAAGTCGGTGGAAAACATAATAGCCCACATATCCATGCTGAGTATCAGGACTATGAAGCGGTCATTTCCTTAGATGGAGAATTGATTGAGGGCGAACTTCCACGAAAAAACTGAAACTAGTCGTCGCATGGCTCGAAATACATGCGGATGAACTGATGGCAAACTGGAAACTTCTCAGTAATGGCGAAGCTCCGTTCAAAATTCCTCCTCTGCAATAAAGGAGTACATATCATGCCACGGCCTAAAGTACTTGATGTAAAGCCGCTTCCTGATTATAAATTACTGCTGCTCTTTGAGACAGGTGAGAAGAAAATTTTTGATGTGAGGCCGTACATCAAAGGATCATGGTACGAAAAGCTGAAAGTTCCCGCTGTTTTTCAAACAGTTCATATATCAGGTTCTACAGTTGCATGGGTAGATGGGCAGGACATTGCCCCACACGAGCTCTATGACGATTCTGTACCTGCTGTTTGATGGAAGAAAATCCCCAGGAAAACGCTGCTTTGTATCCTTAAATGGAATGTTCTGCAGCGGCAAAAAAACTTTTACCGCACGCCCACGACTGCGATCCAGTACGCGCCTTCCTTGAGGTGAGTCTGTACCTCGCGGAATCCCGCTGTGCGGAAGAGGTGCTCAAACTCTGCGGGGGTCGGGTTCGTCAGATGATACTCCGCGACCTTGGCACGCGTGCCCTCCGGCAGGTCGTCCCGCCCGTAGATCTCCGCGAGCAGGAGGAACGATCCGCCCTCACGCACAACGCGTGCAACCTCCCGCAGGCTCTCCTCGGGAGACGGCCAGAAGTAAAAACTCTCCACCGTCACGACGGCATCAAAATGTCCGTCCGCAAACGGAAGTGCCTCGACCGAACCATGGAGAATCTCCATCCGTCCACGCTCGACCAATGCCGCATTGAAGACGCGCGACGCCTCCACCGAGGTCTCGGCGTAGTCGATGCCGACGAGATGCCCCTCCGTCACGCGCTCTGCCATACGCGCGAGTGTATTGCCTCCGCCGCAGCCGATGTCGAGTACCGTATCCGCTGGGTGCAGTGCGAGATGTCCCAGTCCCCAGTCCACGAGATGCGCATGGCTTTCGTTCATCCGTGCAAGCATCGCACGCCCCGCATCTCCCTCGGGATGGCGTGGATTTCCTTCCGCCGTTACCTGATCGGTATGCTGCCAATCTGTCTCTGCCATATTGATGCTCCTCTCTATTGTGTATATCCACGAGGGTTTACGGCGTACTCGCGTCCCGCCACAACGATGGTGCGACGAACATCGCGAGCGATGGAGGCGGCTACTCTACGCCCATGGTCTGCTTCGACAGGTCAAAGCCAAACTGCACGGGGTCGGCGGGATCCCAGATGCGCGTCTTTTCGTTGTAGCGGACAGGGACGTAGAACGTCGCCATCCCCATCGGCTGGAGTTCCCGGTAGGCGTCTGCCGTCGCATCGACGGCTGTCTTGCGCAGCTCCTCAGGTGTTCCGTTCAGCTTCATACGGGAACGCATGAGAGATGTCGCCTTCTCGCGTGCTGCCATCATATTAAACCGCGTCACCGTCACCTCAACCGTCGCCTGCCCTTCCCCCTGATTTGAGACAGAGGTCTCGATCGATGCGTTTTTCAGTGACTCCATATAGGCATCACCGATCTCCGCTGCCTCCTCGGGCGAGAGATTCGCTCCCGCCGTCTGGAGGGCATTCGCGAACGCCGCCTTCATGTTGAACGCATCCGTCGGTGCACCGTAGGACGTGAGTTTCTTCTGCGCCTCCTCATCCTGCCGTACAAAAGCATCGCAGTAGAGCTGGATGCTCTCGGCAGGGTCTGCCTTCGCCATGCGCCCAAAGGTCGCAAAGTAGAGTGCCGCAAGAATCGCGGCGACAAATATCCCCACGAAGATGACGGGGAATCGTATCTTGGGTGAAATCACTTTTTCTCCTCTATTCCTCTCTGTACCAGTTCCTCATATCGCTTCATCAGCTCCGCCACGCACGCCGACTCCGTGAGCTTTGTCGAGAATCCGTATGCGCGCATCACGGCGCGGTCATTCGCGCGGTGCGCCTCACGCAGATCGGGCGGCATCGTCACGTCATCATAGAGATCGGCGAGACTGCTCTCGGGATAGCGTGCGCGCGCATCCAGTATCCCCTGTGCCGTTTTCTCAATCGCAGCTCGCTCCTCGTCGGTCGGCGTGCACCACGGGAAATTATTATACACGATATTCTTAGAATACTGATAATCACTTTTCATACGCCCTGCTACCAACCGCATCCATGCGTTGTGGACGTTGGACATCAGTACACTGAATGTATAGTAGTCAGCATTGGGGATGATGAGTGCACTCCCGCTGACAATCGTACTCGGATGCACGAATCCAATAGGGATGTAGCGGCGACGTTCTGACGACACTTTCGGGATAACCAGCATATCCGTATCAGGTTGCCGAATCTCACCGAACAACGTCGGACTGTCTGCTAGTTTCTTCGTCTGCTCCCGTCCACTAGACAAACGAAACTGTCGGACGCTGTCAATGCGTTCCCAAATCAGTCTAGATGCTTTTAACTCCTTCGGACTTGCCCCAATCAACCAGAGACACCATTTTTTGCTGTTCCGAATGAGTTCTGCCCCTCCTATGTAAGGACGAATAAACTTAGCGTTGTCTGCACGTTCTTTTTGATTGCCGCTACATCGTCGTCGGAAAGTGTGAAATATCCGTCGTCGATCGGCATACTGCCATACATCATTTCAGGTGCGCCACTGCAAATACTATCAACACGGCTTTGTATAATGACCATCGGTGCATCCGTTAAATACGGGCTAATATTCTGAACAGGGTGCATTGTCCCATTCTGATATAAGGCTTTTTCCTTGACGTCTAAACATTTCGCCCCAAATCCGATAATAACACAATGGACATGCGCGCGTTCTGACGCACGCGTTTCACTACTCCAAACAAAAGTCGGATAAGCGAAAATTGGCTGCAAGTCTTCGCTCAGGAGATTCCATAAAACGGGTGCCTGCTCTCCCTGTGCGATACTATTGGTAGAAACAAACGCGCCAAGTACAGTAGTACCATGACAGTAACGTGCTGCTTTTTGATACCAAGCACAAACATAGTCAAGATTTCCTATGCCACGTCTATTTTCAAAAACAGCAAGCAGATCTTTTTTCTGTTCTTTTGACTGCTCCTTTTTCCCCACAAACGGCGGATTCCCCATCACACGTACCGCGTCCGTCGGCGGCAATATCGCGCGCCAGTCCATGCGCAGGGCGTTGCCCTCGTGGATGTTGTCGTACGTCCGCAGGGGCAGGAAGTCGAGCGCGATGTGGACAATGCTCTCCGTCTCCTTCATCATCTGGCTCTCGGCGATCCAGAGCGCCGTCCGCGCGACGGTCACGGCAAAGTCGTTGATCTCAATGCCGTAGAACTGCCCGATATTCACCTTGATCGGATTGTCGAGGCCCCCGAGGACGATCTCCTGTCCGTAGAGCTCGCGCAGTACCTCGTTTTCGAGACGGCGCAGGGAGATGTAGGTCTCCGTGAGGAAGTTGCCGCTGCCCGCTGCGGGGTCGAAGTACCGCCCCGCCGCGAGTTTATCCTGAAAGGCGAGGAGCGCTCTGCGGCGCGCGGTCTCGGTCCTCAGTGCCTTTGCCGCCGCGAGCTCGTCGCGCAGAGCATCGAGGAAGAGCGGGTCGATGACCTTGTGAATGTTCTCGATGCTCGTGTAGTGCATCCCGCCCGCACGCCGCGTGACGGGGTTGAGTGTGGACTCAAAGACCGCGCCGAAGATGGTCGGGCTGATCGCGCTCCAGTCAAAGCCCGCACTTGCATCCTCCAAGAGGACATCGACGATCTCCTGTGTGAACTGCGGGATCTCGATGTTCTCCTCCGCGAAGAGTCCTCCGTTGACGTAGGGGAATGCGGCGAGGGCATCCGATAGGTACGGGTCGCGGCTCTCGATCGGTGTATCGAGCACGCGAAAGAGCTGGATGAGGGTCTGGCGGAAGTACGCGAGCGGCACGTCACGCAGGTAGTCATGGAACATGGCGTGCTTGCCGAAGAGCCCTGCGTCCTCTGCGTAGAGGGCAAAGACGAGACGGACACAGAGGATGTTGAGACTCTTCTGGCTGTGTGGGTCGCTCATGTCGCGGTACTCTTTTGCGAGGGCGTCGTAGAGTCTGCCGACGAGCTCGCCCGCCTGGATGGAGACCTCCATTTCCTTTTGGATGTGCGCATCGCCCGCATCAATGAGGAAGTTCAGGCGATATGCCTCGCGCTCGAGGTCGGCGAGGAGAATTTCCTGCGGCTCGGCATTCGGCGTCTCCATGTCGTAGACGAGGAACTGTGCGAAGTTGCAGCTGACGATCCAGCGCGGGCGCGCGGAGTACGGCAGTGCCGCCGCATAGCGGCGCGCCTGCTCGATGGGTTTGAGGAGGGTGCCGTCGCTCTGGCGGATCGGATCGGTCAGTTTCTTTCCGAGGCTTTTCTGCTCGATCATGACGTGTGTCGTAGGAATCATCACGTCGATAAAGCTCGTGTGGTCGAGCTGTACCTGCTGCTCAAAGACGAGCAGGTCGGCAGGGTTTTCCACGCCATAGACACTGTGGAGGAGCTCCATCCAGAATTTCTGGCTCTCGCCCTTCTCGTAGCCCCGCCCCTTCCACTTCGCGGCAAATTCCCGCGCCGCCTGTGCCTGTGTTGCCGCATTCATCGCGCCGCCTCCTCTCTTTGATTCCTTCACATTATTGTATCGTACAAAGCACTGTGCTGTCTAAAGAAAATTTTTCACATTGGGTTGAAAATAGAAGAACAAACAGTATATGATATACGTATAGGGAGGTGTCATCATGCTGTCTATTGCCGCCATCAGGAAACGCGTTACCCCTATTTGCGAAAAATACCCAATACGTAAAGTCTATCTCTTCGGCTCGTACGCACGCGGAAATGCAACAGAAAGCAGTGATGTCGATCTGCGCATCGAGGGGGATATCAAAAGTTTTTTTATGCTAAGCGGTATCTATTCAGATCTCGAAGATGCCCTCGGCACGGAACTTGATCTTCTGAGCAAGCTGCCTGACTCCGATCCGTTCAAAGAAAATCTCAAACGAGACGAGGTGCTGCTCTATGAACGATAGGGATAA
>CAUTTS010000079.1:0-10131 GCA_963541465.1 uncultured Selenomonas sp. | reverse complement strand
GGATCATCGCGCTCGCTTCTTCGATGCGCTCCGCGCGCTCGTTCGTCTCCTCTACGACACGCGCGACCTCCTGTGTAGCGTCTGCCGTCTCCGTCGACTTCTTCATCAGATCGGAGAGAATCTCTGCGCCCTCGGTCTGGCGCTTCTTGATGTTCTCCGTCGCCTCGTTGAGGGCAGTCATCACCTTGCCGTTGTCTTCGATGAGGTGCATCGCCTCCTCCGTATGCTCGGAGGCGGTCTGCGTATCGCTGAGCTGTACACGGGCACTCTCGGCGATGCCGTGAATGTTGTCACGCACCTTGCCGGCAGCGTGCGATGTATGCTGCGCTGTCGCCGTCAGCTCCTCGCTCGTCGCGGCAACGGACTGCGATACGCCGTTGATCTTGCCGACCATGTCACGCATACTGTTTGCCATCCGCGCCAGTGAGCCGACCATTGAGCCGATCTCGTCTGTGCGGTACTGATGCTCGCGCACCTTCGCACCCTTGTCCTTGTCGAGATCGAGATCAGCAAAGCGTGCGAGCGTATCCGATACATCGCCGATGGGAACAACAAGCCGCCGCCGCACAAAGAGGGATAGGATGATGACGAGTGCCACGATGCCGATCACGGCAAGAACGACGGCAAAAATGACCATATCATGTGCCGTACCAACAAACTTACTCTTTTCTGTCGACGAGAAGATTGACCATACCGCATCCGTTCCCGGGAACTTGAGAGCATGATAGATATAGACCATATCCTTGCCCGATGTCGGCGAGACACGCGTTGCCGTATACATCGCATCCCCGTAGGCAGCCTTCCGCTCCTCATCGGGCGACTTCATCAGATCAAAGGCATTCTTCATCAGGCTGTCCGGGCTCATGCCATGTGCAACGAGGTTGCCGGTATTGTCTACGAGCAGATAGACATTGTCCGGTGTGCTGACTTTTGCAAAGTTCTCCTGCACCGAGGAGAGGTTAAGATCCGCGTCGACCACACCGATGAACTTGCCGTCTTCGATGAGTGGAATCGCGTACGAGACGAGCATCGTCTTTTCTCCGTCGACCTCATCGTAAAACGCCTCTGTCAGGGTCGGCTTCATCGAGCTCTTCGGCTTTTGATACCAAGAGGCACTGTCATAGCCCCACTCGGACTCGAACTCGACATTGTCATTGTCGTCACGTGCCGCATAGAGCGTCACGCGTCCCGAGCCGTCCGAGAGCTCATCGCCGACGTGGGCGGCATCCTGCCCATCGAACGCATCCGGCTCAAAGACAACGCTGACACCTTCGATCGTGTCATTCGCGAGCACAATCTCTCGCAGGATCTCATTCAGATCATCGCGGCTGCGTGCTTCCTTCGGCTTTTCCAGTTCCTTGTTCACACGCGCACGCATATCCTCTGTCGACTGCTTGATGCTCTCATAGCGCGACAGGATCAGATTCGCGCGCCCTTCCAACTCGTTGTACTGAGCACGTGAGCCCGTCTCAAGCAGTTCCTCGTAAGCACGATAGCCGACGAAGGAGATGAGAATCGCGACCATGACCGCCACACCGATAAAGATGACGGCGTTCAGCTGGAAGCCAATGCCCCTCCCTTGCTTATGTCCTTGTTCCTCCACAATTTCTTCTCCTTTCTCCTGTGCACCGTCCCAGCGCACAGGTTACTCGTTCATAGCCCCCATAAAAGTATGGTGGCCCGTCGAGACACGTTTTCCCCTTTTCTTTAGTTCGTCATTAATGTTTCTTTTCCTTCTCTAAAGAATTATTTGTTTTTCCGCTCTCCCTTTTATGGTATACTGTTGAACAGTTCTCACAACAAAGAAAACACAAAGGAAGTGCTTCTATCTCATGACAGCAACCGCATGGTCGATTCTGCCGCCGATCATCACCATTATCCTCGCCCTCTGGACAAAGGAAGTCTATATGTCCCTCATCATCGGCATCTTTTCGGGTGCAATGCTTTTTGCGGGCGGGAATTTTCTGCAGGCAACGCTCACGATGTTTCAGGTCATGGCAGACAAGGTGGGCGGCAACGTCAACATTCTCGTCTTTCTCGTCATTCTCGGCATTCTCGTCGCCGCCATTACGCGCTCGGGTGCGATGAACGCCTACGGCGAGTGGGCAACGCGGACGATCAAGGGGAAGCGCAGTGCATCCCTCGTCACCGTTCTCCTCGGTATCGTCATCTTCATCGACGACTACTTCAACTGTCTCACCGTCGGCACGGTCATGCGTCCTGTCACGGACAAGTTCCAGATCGCGCGGACAAAACTCGCCTACATCATCGACGCGACGGCGGCGCCGATCTGCATCATCGCCCCCGTCTCCAGCTGGGCGGCAGCGGTCGGCTCGTCTCTCCCGGAGGACTCGCCCATCGACGGCTTCATGCTCTTTTTGCAGACCATCCCGTTCAACCTCTACGCATGGCTGACAATCCTCTTTATGTTCTACATTATATGGACGGGCCGTGACTTCGGTGCGATGCGCAGGAGCGTCGAGAAATCCAACGTAGCGTTCGAGATCCCGAAGGAGTATCAGGATACGGCGGAGGCATCAGCAAGTGCGGCGAGCGAGGGACACGGCAAAATGCTCGACCTCGTACTTCCCCTGCTCGTCCTCATCGTTGCCTGCATTTATGGGATGCTGTATACGGGCGGCATCCATGAGGGCAAGAGCATTGCGCAGGCGTTCGCCGGCTGTGACTCCTCAAAATCCCTTGTGCTCGGTTCGTTCATCGCCTTTGTCTTTACAGGGCTGCTCTACCTGCCGCGCCGCGTCGTTTCATTTAATGTATTCTGCGACAGCTTCGGCTGGGGGTTCAAGGCGATGACCCCTGCCATCTTCATTCTCTGCCTCGCGTGGACACTCTCGGGCATCTGCAGCAAGGAGTACCTGAACCTCGGCGGTTTCGTCGGCACGGTCGTCGCCGCCAATGCAGGCGTCGTCATGTTCCTGCCGCCGCTCTTCTTCCTCGTCGCAGCGGGGCTTGCCTTCGCAACGGGCACGAGCTGGGGGACGTTCGGCATCCTCATCCCGATCGCCATCGCCGTCCTCGGACAGACGGCGCCTGACATTCTCGTTGTCTCCGTTGCTGCCATCCTCTCGGGTGCGGTCTGCGGCGACCACGCATCGCCCATCTCCGACACCACCATCCTCGCGTCGGCAGGAGCACAGTGTCACCACCTCGACCACGTATCAACCCAGCTCCCCTACGTCGCCGTCGTCGCCTCCTGCTCCCTCATCGGCTACATCGCCGACGGACTGACCGAAAACGGCTACATCGGACTCGCCGTAGGCATTGTTTCCCTCGCCGTATTCATGCTCGTCCTCTCCTCACGCGTCACATCGGCAGAGCGGTGAACCCAATATGACAAAACGCCGCCAACGGGCTCTATGCCCCGTTGGCGGCGTTTTGTCATATTTGGCTCTCAGCCCCGCGTCTTACCGCCGGCGACGTTGTACGTAACGCCGTGGATATAGGATGCACGCTCCGAGGCGAGGTAGGCGACGAGATCGGCGACCTCACTGAGTTTTCCGCTGCGTCCGAGCGGTGTGGTCTTCGTGCTCGCATATCCCTTGCGCAGGTCATCGACGGTGATCCCGCGCGTATAGGCGAGCGCCTCCTCGTAGGCCAGAGTACGCAGCCCCGTTGCCTCAAGAATGCCGGGTGCTACCGCGACCACGCGCACGCCGAGCTTGCCGAATTCCTTTGCCCATGAACGCGTAAAGGAATTGACCGCATTCTTCGTCGCCGCATAGATGCTCTGTCCCTCAGAGCCCTCGATACCGCTCTCCGAGCTCATGTTGATGATGACGCCGTGTCCCTGTGCGACGAGCTCGCGCCCGACTTCCTGTGCGCAGAGATAGACACCCTTGAGGTTGACCGCCGTCACCTTGTCAAAGACAGCATCGTCCAGCTCATACTTCCCGTGCGGATCCTTCGGGTCGACCAAAAGGCGCGGGATGTTGATGCCCGCATTGTTGACAAGAATGTCGATGTGTCCGAACTTCTCCTTCGCCGCCGCGACCATTGCTGCGACGCTGTCGCGCTTTGTCACATCGGTGACCACGTAGAGCATCTTGCCCCGCGTTTCATCAAAGGCAGGTGCCTGCGGGTTCATATCACAGACGACGACATTCGCGCCCTGCGCCAGAAACTCCTCGGCGACCGCCTTGCCGATCCCCGATGCGCCCCCGGTAACAATCGCAGTCTTTCCTTCAAGATTCAGCCAGCTCATTGCATATTCTCCTTTTCCCTACCATTAGTTCTCGTACAGCCCCGCGCTGGCAATCCATGCGATGATAACGGCAAGCGGGCCAGTCATGAAGCGGGAATAAAGGACAGCGGGTACACCGATCTCCACCGTCTTGGCATCTGCCTCGGCAAGACCAAGACCGACGGGGATAAAGTCGCAGGCACACTGGACATTGATAGCGAATACTGCGGGGAGCGCGAGGTTCGGTGGAATGTGTCCGAGACCGATCTCAACGCCGATCAGCACACCGACGACCTGCGCGATGACCGCGCCCGGTCCAAGGAACGGGGACAGGAGCGGGAAAGAGCAGATCAGTGCCAAAATGACGAGACCAATCGGCGAGGAGGCGAGCGGTGAGATGAAATGCGCTACGAAGTCGCCAAAGCCTGAGCCGAGGATAACGCCGATCAGCATGGAAACGAACGCCATAAACGGCAGAATCGTCGTAATCATCGTATTGACGGACTCACGCCCTGCCTGATAGAACGTCGCGACAATGCCGCCCATCATCTGTCCGATCTTTGCCATAAGGCCGCCGGACTGCTCGGTGATCTTCTTCGTCGTATCGTACTTCGGAGCGGGTGCCGCCGCAGCTGCATCGGATGCAGCCGGTGCAGCAGGCGCTGCCGAGCCGTCGCTGAATGCGATATTGTTCGGCTTGACCGCCGAGACGTAGATATCCTCCTTGATGTACTGGGCAAGCGGACCGGAGGGTCCCGTCTGCTTGACGTTCACCGTAAAGATGCGCTTCTGCGGGTAGATACCGCAGCGCAGCGTGCCGCCACAGTCAATGACCACTGCGAGGATCTCCTCCTCGGGGACACTGGTCTTGAAGCCATCCACAACCTCTGCGCCCGTCATCTCGCCGAGGCGAAGGGCAACATCCGAGATGACCCCGCCCGTAATATTGACGATTTTATGCCGCTTCTCATCCGGCGTCAGTGTGAGCGGACCGCCAAATCCGCCCGAACCTGCCGAGACAACAACGCTTTTATACTCTGCCATGGTATTGCTCCCTTCTTCCTTACTTCAGCACAGCAGGCTCTTTGCTGAGCTCGACGCCCTGCTGACGCTGCACATACGCCGTCGTGAAGTCCGTCAGCCAGCCGCGCAGGAAATTGACCACGAGACCGACGAGCAGATAGCGGACGGCAAGATCCGTATAGGGCAGTCCGAGTGTCGTGATGCCGTTGGCAACGCCGAGGAACACGAACATCTCACCGGGATTGACATGTGGGAACATACCGTTCATCGTATGGCACGCCGAGGACGATGCTGCATAGTAAGAAGGCTTGTAAAATTCCGGGAGGAATTTCCCCAGCGAGAGTGCCATCGGGTTGCAGAGGAAGAACACCCCGATAAACGGCAGAATGACATAGCGGGAAAACGGATTGCCCGCGCAGAAATGAGCAAATCGCTCCACGCGCTCATTTCCGACGAAGAGAACGATTGCGTTCATCGCGACGAGCAGACAGAGCAGCGTCGGGATAATGCCCGTCACCCAGCTGATGAGTGTCTCACCGCCCTTGTTGAACATCCCGATGAAGCCCTGTGCGAAAAGAATGAGTGTGTCCATGCGTTTGTCTCCTTTCACATGGAAAAAGTTAGTCTTATGCTGAACCGGCGAATGCCGTGCCCTGCTCCTGATAGATCATATACTCCTCACGCGCGCCGAGTACGGCGCGGCGCGTTTGGCGATCATAGCGGGCGACATGCTCCTCATCGAGATCGAGAAGATTCACCCCATTGAAATCATTAAATGGTCGGAATCCCGCGAAGACGGTGACGCCCTTCATGATCTCCCCACGCAGGATATTGCAGTCCCCATCGATCACAAAGAGTACAATCGCCCCTGCGACGAAACGTCCCTTTGCCTTACCGATGGCAACGCGCCCCTCATGCCGCAGCTCACGCACATGCGCAGCAAAGCGGCGAAACTGGAGAATACTCAGTACTAGCTGAAGAACCCACATGCTCACCGCGATAACGATCAGCCAAAACATTGTTCTCACCTCCGAATTATTCATTGAGTAAAATCTTTGCTGTCTCCTCATCCGTGATGAGAACATTGATATAGCGGCCGCGCAGGGCGCCGAGAATCGCAGGCACCTTCTCGCGCGATGCCGCCATGCCGATGCAGTATGGCAGGCTGCGGAGACGCTCGAGCTCGACGGCAATGATACGGTCATGAAACTCGTTCGTCACAGGGCGGCCGTCTGCATCGTAAAACATGGAACAGATCTCCCCCACAGCACCGCTGCGCAAGAGGCTCTCGATCCCCTCCCGGCCGAAACTCCCCATCCAAACCAAGTTGGAGGATTTGACGGGGGCGCCGATGCCGACAATCCCAACATCGAGCTTTTCCCAAAGTTTTGAAATCTGCTCGAAATTGATATCCTGTCGAATCGCCTCTGCGATCTCGCCCGTGCGCGCAATGGCAGGGGCATAGATATAATGACTGCGCCCGCCAAAAGCGTTTGCGAGCTCATAACAAAGCGTGTTCACATGAAGCTCGCTGTCGAGGCTCTCAGGCCCTCCATCGAGCGGAACAAAATCCGCACGTACCGCACGCATTTGTTCCTCGGACGCACAGCGCGTCAGTTCGCGGATGCTCGTCCCCCACGCCAGACCGATGGTCTGGCCATCGGCCGCAATCCGGCGCAAGAGGCCAAGCCCCGCCTGTCCCATGCGCTTTTTGACCAGCTCGAGGTCAATGCTGTGTGCGACGACGCACGCCTCACGCAGCCCAAAGCGCCGCTCCAAGGCGCTCTCAAGTTCCTCGTTGCTGTCCATCGCGACGGTGATGCGTACGATACCCGACGCGAGCGCACGCCGTAGGTACTTGCTGACCGTCGTGCGGTCCACGCCGAGCCGCTGTGCGATCTCGCTCTGCTTCAAGCCTTCTGTATAGTATAGATTTGCCGCCTTGATAAGGATCCGTTTATCAACGGCCTGCATCATCATCCCCCTGTCCCATCAACCTTCACTTTTGTGATGAACCGGCTCACATGTTGCTGTTACAGATAGAATATAGCGTGTTTTGCTCTTGACTGCAAGAAAAAAAGACCATGATTCGAAATAATCACGGTCTTTTCCCGATAATTGATCAAGCATTGTCACATAAGTGACATCACTATATCAAAAGTGACAATATATTACTTATCCATCATTCCGTTCATCCAGTCGCGCAGAACAACTGCCTGATTGAGCTGCGGATCCTTCGCTCCGTAGAGAAGTGTGACGTTCTCCCCCTTTGCGAGATGCTCAGCGGCTGTTTTCATGTGCACAGGTGCAGCACTGCCTGTCGAGAGCTCCGTCCGATACTTCTCGGTAAAGGCCGCAAAGTTCTCTGCCTTGTGTCCGAACCACTTGCGCAGCTCCGGCGTCGGCGCGATGTCTTTCCACCAGTCCGAAAGATCGGCGTGTTCCTTCGAGATGCCGCGCGGCCAGAGTCGATCCACGAGAACGCGAAACCCATCATCCTCCGCCGCTGCCTCATAAACGCGTTTGATACGAATTTCTGCCATAATAACGCTTCTTCCTATCGCATCGGAAATATATCCGCATTTATCTTAGCATATTTTCGCATCTGCGTCAGAAAATCTTTCGCATCTGCTCATATCTCTCAGCTATAATTCCTGCCTCATGCCGAACGGACAGCCTTCATGGGTGCATCCATACCGATATAGTCCTGAACGGAACGCACCTCACCCGTGCGCAGCGCCGCAATCATACGGTTGATGCGTGGCGGCGGCGTCCACTCGAGTGGAAGGAAGCAACCCTCACAGTGATTATACATGACGTGCAGATCGTTCTCCGCCTGCCGCCGCAGCACTGCATACTCTGCCGCACGACGCTCATAGCGCCGCCCCGCGCGCAGATAGCCGATCACGCTGACCGCCGCCCACAGGACAAAGTAGTACGTCCAGACAAAATGCGGCAAAAAGGGCGACAGCGGGAAATAGACGAGCGCAGCAGCAAGCCCGCCTGCTAGCCCCCAGAACAGGAAAGACGGATGCGAAAAGCCGCTCTCAATATACTGCAGATCATCTGCCACCTGATAGAGATTGCTGTACTCCACAAAGTAATCCCGCAGCCGCTCAAGTCCCGCCAGCTGTGCCGCCGTCGTCTCCGGCGGCGGACACGGTGCATTCAGCGCGACTTCCTCCGGCATCGCATGGCGTTTGCTTGCAGCCGTATCGGCGATGAAGCTCCATGTCTCAAGCTCATCATCGACGAGGGCACGTCCCCCGCAGTGCGGACAAATGCGCGTCAGATTCTCGATCTTCGCGCCGCATTCCTTGCAGATCATCCGTCTCTCTCCTTTCTGAAAAAATACTTGCTGGCACAATCATTCAATCTATTTATAATTATTGTGTCGTCAGCCGCTTAGAATATAGGAACATTCTACCATAAAATATTATCTTTGTCTAATAAACAGATTTTATCCATAGGACGTCTGTCATTAGCAATCGCAGATGAAATGTATCATGCCAGATTGACGCAACTGAATTTATCCATGGGTTCGATGAGAATCAATGAAAAAATGCTGCTGCACATTGATTTCGTACAGCAGCACCCAAAGTCCCAGCTTACCAG
The DNA here is from genome assembly GCA_963541465.1 of uncultured Selenomonas sp. Taxonomy (GTDB): domain Bacteria; phylum Bacillota; class Negativicutes; order Selenomonadales; family Selenomonadaceae; genus Centipeda. The sequence continues at coordinate 1,292 of CAUTTS010000079.1, read as the reverse complement.
ACAAACAATCCACAGATTGCAGCAGACAGCAGCGAGACCAGCAATCCGGACAGCATCATGTAAACGACGTTGCGCGCAACGATCATATTGCGCTCAGGGTCAACCAGCCCCTTGAAGCATCCGAGGATTATGCCGACCGTCCCGAGGTTGGCAAATGACGTGATGAACACGGTCATCACGGCCTGCATGTGCGCTGGCCACGTCGGAACCATCTCCTGGATCTGCAGCATGACGACAAACTCGTTCGTGATGAGCTTTGTACCCATGTACTGGGCAATCTGGAACGCCTCTGCCGGCGCAAGGCCGAGCAGCCACGCAAACGGGAACAACACGACACCGAGGATGAGCTCGAGCGAGAGCGATGCATGCAGCAGACCGAGCAGGACATTGACGCACTTGAGCAATGCCACGATGGCGATGACGTTCGCACAGATGATGAGTACGAGACGCCCTGCACCGAGAATCGACTCCGCGAGGTAGGAGAAGAACGGCTCGCGCTCCCCGCCCTCACTCAGCGTGGCAATCGTGTCCTCCTCCGGCGCAACCTTCACGGGATGGAGAATCGAGGAAACGAGCAGCGCATTGATCACGTTCAGGGGGATCGCCGTGACGACATACTCCGCCGGCATCATCTTGACATAGACGGCGATGAGTGCCGCCGTCACGCAGCTCATCGACATGAGACCGATGGTCAGCACGCGCTCCTTGCTCATCCGCATGAGCTGGAGCTTCGACACGGCGAGTGCCTCCGTATTGCCGAGGAACATCATCTCGATGGCGAAGAACGACTCGAACTTCGGTGCACGCGTGAGGAATGTGAGCAGCTTGCCAACCCAGCGGATGATGAACGGCAAAATGCCGAAATACGTGAGGATGTCAAAGAGCGGCACAACGAAGAGGATCGGCAGGAGCCCTGCCGCGAAGAAGTTCATCTGCGGTACGTTGACCCAGTCGGGGAACACGAACGCGATGCCGACGTACGAGATGTTGATCAGCTCTGTGAACCCGCTTGCGGCAGCCGTAATCATATCACGGCCAATCTGGAACGATGTCAGAAACCACGCGAGCACGAGATTCAGCGCGAGAAGCGAGGCAACCGAGCGCCACTGGATCTCCTTGCGGTTCCGCGAGGCGAGCACGCCGATACCGAGGAACACCACAAGGCCGAGCAGGTTGACGAAGAAAAACATACGAAATCCTCCCCCCGTAAGAGTTTTTGGCTAGGGAATCGCTGATCAAATGAAGTCCGTCAGATTGACGTAGATTTTTCGTCCGAACGAGGTGGAAAACCG
>CAUTTS010000078.1:0-10143 GCA_963541465.1 uncultured Selenomonas sp. | reverse complement strand
TGCTAACGATAAGCGGGCGAAAAAGATGCGTCAAGATGGTCGTGCCGAATTTATCCGTGCTTCCTATATTGTTACTGTGGCTTGATATGTCCTGTCTGATAGGCGCGCAGGAGGGCATGGAGATCGGCGATCTTGCTCTCGATGGCTGCGCCGCGATCCGTGTCGCGCACGAGCGAATGCCGTGCCTGCAGCTCAACCGTCTGGGAAACGGACTCTATGTCACGGTTCTCACGCAGGGCGTCGCGCACACTCGCCACGCGCTGATGCTGCAGGAGGCGCAGCCCGCGTGAGTTGTAGATGAGCGTATAGCCCGAGATGCCCGTCTTGGCACGGAACGGCGCAGCAAAGCCGCCGTCGATGATGAGGGCGCGCCCACTGCCGCGCAGGGGGCTCTCCCCTTTCTGCACCTTGACGGGGACGTGGCCGTTGATGATGTGCCCGCGCTTCGGGTCGAGCCCAAACTCCTCCAAAATCTTTTCGCAGACCGCCTCATCGTTCACGAGGCGGAAATACGGATCGGACGGCTCCTTCCACGTACTTTCATCGGAGATGAAGGAACGCTCGAACGTCGTGAAGGAGCGCCCTGACACGGGAGAATTGTAGCCACACCAGAGGAAGTACATGAAGTCCAGTCCCTCCTGCGTGTGCTCATTCCATCCCTCGCGCGCCTTCTCCTCGCAGAAGTCCATCCACGCGCGCCCGCGATATGACTGCCCCTTGTACGTGATCGTGCGGAAGTCCCCCGACTCCTCCATCGGGACACAGGCGTGAAAGAGCAGATTTCCATTATAGCATGTATAGATGCTGCCGCGCTCATAGAGATAGTCTACATGGCGCTGGAGTGCCTTGCTCTCGAGGAAATACGAGCGCAGATCGGCGATGATATTCTCCTCATCCTCCGTGAGTGCCCAACAGTCGGCATGATCGTCAATCGTCGGAAAGTACGCACTCTCGAGCTCCACGCGCCGCCCGCTGCCGAGCGTCACGCAGGAGAGATCGAAGTCGATCTTGTCCAGCAGCAGACGATCCTCCATCTGAAAGTCGGGATTGCGGCGGATCAGTGCGCCCTCGAGCTTGAACATCATCATCGTAACGGCACGCTCTGCCGCCTTGATGGGGTTCTCGTCGGGGTAGATGCGCGAGGCAAATGTCGTGAGCGGGCGCAGGCTGATGCCGTAGCCGCGCTCCAATACGTCGGTATTGCGATAGCGGAGACTGTTGCGGATGACCGCTGCGATGCAGACCTCGCTGCCGAGTGCCGCGCCCATCCAGAGCACATCGTGGTTGCCCCACTGGATATCGACGGACGGATGCTCCATGAGGAGGTCGAGGATGCCGTCAGGGCGGTCGCCGCGGTCGTAGAAATCGCCGACGATGTGGATGCGCTCCACGGAGAGCCGCTTGACCAGCGTGCTGAACGCCTCGATATAGTCTGCCCCACCGCCGATCTCCACGATGGTTTCAATCAGCTGACGGTAGTACGATAGCTGTGCCTCATCGTGCTCGGGACGCGTGCTCAGCAGCTCGACAATGACCGACTCATAGCGTTTCGGGATGTAGTTGCGCATCTTGCTCGCGGGGAATTTCCAGCTCATGAGCTTTGTCAGTTCAAGGAGATTCGCGAGGTTCTGCTGATACCAGAGCGGAGAGGTCTTCCCCTCCGCCGTCAGCTGCTCCATCTTCTCGCGCGGATAGTAGATGAGCGTACAGAACTCCGCGCGCTCCTCCACCGTCATGCGGGTCTCAAAGCAATAGTCCACCTTTTCCTTGATGACGCCCGAGCAGTTGTTGAGAATATGGAAAAAGGAATCGTACGCACCGTGCAGATCACTCATAAAGTGCTCCGTCCCCTTCGGCAGCATGAGCTGCGACTTCAGATAGATGATCTTCTCGTAGACAATCTCCTTCGTCGGATACTTCTCCGCCATCAGTCGAAGAACCTTATCTTCCGCTGTTGCCGCTGTCGTCATGCCGGCTCCTCCTATACTCTCATTGCGAAATTTATTATTTCTATACTTTTCTGTATTTTACCACTAAACTGTACTCACTTCAATTCAATATTCCTTTTTCTATCGATGATAAACGTCACGGCATATCTTCTCCAAACGAACGCATCGCGTTTGTCTCTTCTCTCTTCCTATGGTATAATGCCCGTGTAACAATCGTATGGCAGGAGCTGAGTATCCTTGAAAAAATTTCTTTCTTCTACGGTTCATTTTGTCCTCAGCGTTATTGTCGCAGCGGCGGCTGCGGGCTTCTGGTACACAACGGAAAACGTGAGTATCGAGGCGGCATCCGAGATCTTTCTCGGCGTTTTCCTCGCTGCATCGCCGATCCCATGGCTCGTGTCACGCTGGCTGATCGCCCTGCGGATCAAGCGACATCTGCGTGCGGACGGCATTGCATGCAGCCGCATGAGTGCACTTACCGAGCTCATGCACGTGGATACCATCGCCTTCAACCGCAACGGGACGCTGACGGAGGGGGATATCTTCATCTCAGCGCTCGTGCCTGAGGGCATGACGCAGAGCTCGCTGCTCGCACTTGCGGCAAGCGCTGAACGCGACGCTCTCCATCCCTACGCTCAGGCACTCTACCGTACCGCCATCGAGCGTGGGCTGCATCTCACGCGACACTCCGCCGCACGCGAGGAGGAGAGCTTCGGCGTAGAGGCACTGATCGTACGTACGCCTGTGCGCGTCGGCAAAAAGGAGTGGCTGCAGGAGGAGAACATCGAGATCAGTGCGGCACTCCTGACGCGCGCCGATCAGCTCGCAACGAGCGGGCAGTCGCCGCTCTTCGTCAGCTCAAGCAAGTACGCACGCGGCATCATCGCTGTTCGCGACGATCTGCGCATGGAGGCAAAGCGTGCACTGAACGCCCTGCGTCAGCGCGGACTCTCCCTCGTCCTCCTCACGGGCGAGACGAAGCGTCTTGCCAACGCGACGGGCAAGGAGCTGCACATCGCCGACGTGCGTTCCGATCTCACGGAGATGGACAAGGCACGTGAGATCCGTTTGCTGCAGTCACGCGGTGCCATTGTCGCCATGGTTGGCGACCCGATCGCCGATCAGGCCGCCCTGCGCACAGCGGACATCGGCATCGGCTGCCCGTCCACACTCGTAAAGCCGCCCGCCGAACCAGATGGGGAGGAAACGGAGACGGATCCGCTGCGTGCCGAGCTGCTGAAGGGGCCGGACGGCACAGCGGCCGCCGCCGAGGTGGTCGAGCCGCTCATCCCGCCCGAGGACGCTGCATACTTTGAGGCACAGACGCGGCGCAATCAGGGCAAGATCGAGAACTATGTCCCCGACATCACACTGGACAGCGTCGGACTGCCACGTCTCGTCACCCTGCTCGATGCAGGCGAAGCGGCACGCGTACGCGCCCGCCAGAATACGTGGCTCACCGCACTCTTCATCGCACTCTGCACACCGATGGCGGCAGGGGTTCTGCCGCTGCTCGATGGCCCACTGCCCTATCCGTGGGTCGCCGGTGCGCTCGCGGCGGTGGTCGGCGTACAGGCAGTCAACGCCTTGCGGAAGTAATTACGATTTATTCCTAGATAGTTTATTTTATCAATCTAACTTGTATTTCATCTAAACCTATGATATAATGCAGGGAATCGATGGGCTTTTGTCACACACCGTGGACAAAAGCCGTTGCTGTTATTATCATAGGTATTATTTTTAGGAGGGATTTGGACATGGAAGCAGTGATGCTGTCGCGATGGCAGTTTGCAATCACTACCATCTATCACTTTCTCTTCGTCCCTGTCACCCTCGGTATGGCGATCTTTGTCGCCCTACTTGAGACGTGCTACGTCAGGACGAAACGGCCGGAGTGGAAGAAGACCTGCCGAAAACTCGTGCATTTCTTCGGTACGCTCTTTCTCATCAACTTTGCGATGGGTGTCGTCACCGGTCTGGTGCAGGAGTTCCAGTTTGGTATGAACTGGTCGGAGTATTCGCGCTTCATGGGCGACATCTTCGGCGCACCGCTCGCACTCGAGGCTCTCACGGCGTTCTTCCTCGAGTCCACCTTCCTCGGCATCTGGATGTTCGGCTGGGATAAGCTCTCGGAGAAGGCACACTGCGCCTGCATCTGGCTGGTCGCACTTGGCAGTAATCTGTCTGCCTTCTGGATTCTCGTCGCGAACTCCTTCATGCAGCACCCTGTCGGCTACGTGCTCGCTAACGGGCGTGCCGAGATGGCGAGCTTTACGGAGCTCGTAACGAACCATTACATTCTCGGTGAGCAGTCCCACACGCTCTTTGCAGGCATCACGACCGCCGGTTTTGTCGTCATGGCGGTCTCTGCATGGAAGCTGATGCACGACACGGAGTCGCGCTACGCGTTCACGCAGGCGATCAAGGCGGGTGCCATCTACACACTCGTCGGCGTGGTCGGCGTCATTGCGAGCGGACATTTCCACACGCAGTACCTCGCACAGGCAAACCCGATGAAACTCGCCTCCATGGAGGCTCTCTGGGAGACGGAAGATCCCGCACCGTTTGCCGTCCTCGCCTATCCCAACATGGAAAAAGGGCAGAACGACTTCGAGATCACCATCCCCTATATGTTCACGATCATGGTGCATGACGGTCCCTCGGGGGAGGTGCGCGGCATCAACGATCTCCAGAAAGAGGCCGTGCAGAAGTACGGCGAGGGCGACTACCGTCCGCACGTCACGATGCTCTTCTATTCGTTCCGCGCGATGGTCGGCGCCGGCTTCTTCATGGTGCTCGTTTCGCTCGTTGTGCTCTATCTGACGAAGAAGGAACAGATCCTTTCGGCAAAGAAACTGCTCTATGCCCTGCCGTGGCTGGTCGTCATTCCGTTTATCGCCAATTCCTGCGGCTGGATCGTCGCCGAGATGGGACGCCAGCCATGGATCGTGGTTGGTCTGCAGAAGACGGCTGATGCGGTCTCACCGAATCTGACCGCTGGGGAGATCTGGTTCACGATGATCGGCTTCACGGTACTCTACCTGCTGCTGCTCATCACCGCGCTCTATCTCGCCTTCCGCTTCATCCGCCGTACGAAGATCACTCCTGCCATCGAAGGAGGGAAGTAAGAATGGACTACAATATTCTTTGGTTCGTGCTGATCGTCGTCCTCTTTACGGGATTCTTCTTCCTCGAGGGTTTTGACTATGGCGTCGGCACGCTCCTCACACTCATCTCCGACAAAGAGAGCGACCGCTCTCAGATCATCCGCAGCATCGGTCCTGTCTGGGACGGCAACGAGGTCTGGATGATTACGGCGGGCGGTGCCACGTTTGCGGCTTTCCCGCATGTCTATGCGACGATGTTCAGCACCTTCTACATTGCGCTCTTCCTCATGCTCGCCGCACTCATCCTGCGCGGCGTCGCCTTCGAGTTCCGCCACCATCGCGAGGATGAAGTATGGCAGCGCCGCTGGTCGTACGCACTTGCCTTCGGCAGCATCGTCCCAGCATTCCTCTGGGGCGTTGCGGTCACGAATCTGATCGCAGGGCTTCCCATCGGTGCGGACAAGGTCTATCAGGGCGGATTCTTTGATCTCCTGACGCCCTACACGATCGTCGGCGGCATCACGTTCGTTCTCGTCTTCGCGTTCCACGGCGCAACATTCTTGCAGCTGCGCCTGACCAGCACCTATCTGCTCGACCGCGCCCGCACGCTCGGTCTGAAGTTTGGCGTCGCTGCAGCGGTCTTCTATGTGATCTGCATGATCCTCACCTATGTTGAGACCGACCTCTACCAGAGCACCGTCGCCACAGCGGCTCTCTTCCTCTCGGCGCTTTCCTTCGTGCTCGGCATCGGCGCTCTCTACAAACACTCCCAGCAGGGTGCGTTCATCCTCGGCGCCCTCGCCATCGTCGGCACGACGGTCGGCTTCTTTGCCGGACTGTTCCCGCGTCTCATGGTCTCGAGCCTGAACTCCGGCTACAGTCTGACAATCTACAATGCGTCCTCGACGGAGTACACGCTCTCCATCATGACCATTGCCGCTGCTATTCTTGTTCCCGTCGTCCTCTGCTATCAGATCTGGACGTACTACATTTTCCGCAAGCGTATCTCCCCGAATGATTCGGGACATCAGGTATACTGAAAGAAACAATGAAAAAACGAAAGTCCATCCTGTTTCAAATGCTGCATTCGCAGCGGCGCAGCCTCTCCATCCGCGTTGCAGTCGAACTCCTACACGGAGGGCTGACCATCCTCGCGGCATGGAATACGTCCGCCATTGTGAACACTGTATTTCTTGAGCACGGCGGACTTGCCGAAACAGCATCAGAGCTTCTGATGCTGTTTTTGTGCATTTTCGCCATGGCGCTCCTGCGCCTGCCAAAGAGCCGCATCGAGACACAGCTCTCCGATGATCTGCGGCTCTTCTGCCGGCGTGCCCTCCACAGAGAAATGCTGGCACACGGGCAGAGCGGTGCGGGTGTGTTGACGCTTACGCTTGAGCGCGTCGATGCGCTCGATCTGTGTTTTCGCACCCTCCTGCCCACCATGATCGCAGGGGTCGTCATCATCCCGCTCATCCTGCTCGTGACGGCCATCGTCGATCCGCTGTCGGCGCTGCTTTTTCTGGTCACCCTGCCGATCGCGCCATTTCTCCTCTACCTCATCGGCAAGGCGACGCGCCGTGCCAGTGAACGCCAATGGGATGAGATGCGTACGCTGACGGACGGATTCGGTGATCTGGTGCGCGCGGCGGCGATGCTTAAAATCTTTCGCCGCATCGATGCGGAGGGACATCATCTCGCCCAGATGAGCCATGCGTTCTCCGAGGCCTCGCTTGCCGTACTGCGGCTTGCCTTTGTCTCCTCCTTTGCACTGGAACTGATTACAACCCTGTCGATTGCCCTCATCGCGGTCTCCATCGGTCTGCGTCTCATGGACGGCGGCATGACCTTTCAGGCGGCGTTCTTCGTGCTCATCCTCGCGCCGCAGTTCTATCAGCCGCTGCGTGAGGGCGGCATAGCCTTCCATGCGGCGATGGATGCCGCGACGGCGGAAAAGGCACTTGCCCCCTACCTCGATGCACCGCCCTCCATCACGGGAACGCACGATCAGATTCTCTCCCCTCCCTCCGTACGCACGGAGGCGCTCACCTACCGCTACCCGCTGACCGACGAGGCCGTTCTGACGGATCTCACGCTCTCCTTTCCCGCAGGAAAGTCCACCGTGATCGCAGGTGACAGCGGCCGTGGCAAATCGACGCTGCTCCTCCTCCTTGCGGGGCAGCTCTCTCCTTCGGAGGGGAGGATCACCCTCGCGGACGGTGCAGGAACAGAGCATAGCTATGACCTCGCGCGTCTCACGGAGGAGACACGCACTGCGCTCATCACGTATGTCCCGCAGGAGCCGCATATCTTCGGTGCGAGCCTTGTGGAAAACGTGACGCTGTGGACGCGGGACGCGGCGGATGCCGAAATCATGGCAGCACTGGAGGCGGCGGCACTCGGCGACTTTTTGCGTGCGCTGCCCGAGGGGCTGCATACGCGCCTCGGCATGGGCGGCCATCCGCTCTCGGCAGGAGAACGTCACCGCCTCGGTCTGGCACGCGCCCTCTTTCAGGATCGCCCCATCGTCCTTCTGGACGAGGTGACGGCGGGGCTGGATGAGGAGACCGAGCGATGCGTGATCGATGCCCTGACGGCATTTTCACATCACCGCACAATGATTCTGACGGCGCACCGTCCTGCGCTCATCGCATGGGCAGATCAGGTTGTAACACTGGGAGGTAAGGCATGATGACCACAATGCTCTTTCGGCTGCTCTCCATTGCCGCACCGGCGGCGGCACTCCCCGCCCTCCTCGCGGAATTCCTCGCGGCCGCAGCGGGCATTGCCCTCATTGCCTCTGCGGCGTGGATCATTGCCAGTGCGGCACTCGCGCCGCCCCTCTCGGCACTTGCCCTTGCCATTACCTGCGTACGGGCGTGCGGCATCGGACGCGCTGTCTTTCGCTATCTGGAGCGCCTGCTCTCCCACCGTCTCGCCTTCGGCTGCTACGAGACGCTGCAGCAGGCGACCTACCGCCGCTCCGCCGCCGTCATTCCCATGCGTGAGGGCAACGTACGCGAGGGCGAGTTTCTCCACGATCTGCTGACGGGCTGTGAGACCCTGCGCGACTTCTACCTGCGCGCCGTCCCACCGCCACTGATCGCCCTTGCCTTGGTGCTGCTCGCCTGTGCGGTGCTCCTGCCGCTCAGCATCCCTGCGGCCGCTGGCGTATTCCTGCTCTTTCTGCTCCACCTCGCGCTCCCTCTCCTCCTCCGCGAAACGGAACTGCGCGCGCAAAGTGCCGACTATCGCAGCAGTCTCCTCGATCAGATCGACGGGTGCACTGAGCTGCGCGCCGCCGGCAGCACGCAGCATGCACAGGCAGTGCTGGATGAGGCAGCGACGGTATTTCAGCGCGAGCGGACGGCACGGGGGCGGCGACGCGAGCAGCTCTTCACCCTGCTCGACGTCCTGCGGATCATCGTCTGGATCGCAGCCATCATCCTCCTCATCCCTCGAGTGATCGAGGGGATCCTCACGGGTATCCAGTACGCGGTCTGGGTTCTCGCCCTCGAGGCGGTACTCGCCGAGCTCCGCCCGATCCCCCCCGCCGTTCTCGGCGCACTGGAATCGGCGCGTGCCGCACGCCACATTCTCCCATCAGACGGCGAGCACACACAGCCCGCCTCCATCGCACCCCCTTCCGAAAAATCAGCAAACGCACCTCTGATCGAGGCGAAACACCTCGTCTTCGGCTATCATACGGGCATCCCCATTGTGCAGAACCTCAGCCTTACGATCCGCCGCGGCGAGCACACGGCCATCATCGGTGAGAGCGGTGCGGGCAAGACGACCCTGGCGAGCCTTCTGCTCCGCCTCTGGGAGCCCGATGCGGGCACGATCTCTTACGAGGGCGTTCCCCATACGAAGCTCTCCCCCGAAGCGTCGCGCGCCTATTTCGGTGCTGCCCTGCAGGGCAGCTGGCTCTTCTCCGCCTCTATACGGGACAACTTCCTGCGCCTGCGCGGTGATATCTCTGCGGCGGCAATATGGCATGCACTCGAAACGGCGCAGCTCGCGGATGTCGTGCAGACTCTGCCAGCAGGGCTCGACGAACCGCTCGGGATGAACGCCTCACGTCTTTCGGGCGGACAGCGCAGCCGTCTGCTCACCGCACTAGCACTCGCGGGCGATGCGCCGATCCTGCTCCTCGATGAGCCAACGGCCGGGCTCGATGCCGCCTGCGGTGCACGTCTCATCACATCCGTCTTGGCAGATGCCGATGCACGCGGCGCAACGCTCATCATCATCACGCACGATCTTCCCCTTTTAGATAAAATGAAACAGGTGATAAAACTATGACGCCGGAAACATTTCATGAACGCATCCATCTCGTCATCGACCGTCTTGGAAAAAACGCCCCGCCCCACGAACTCTTTGCCGGCGGTGTGGAGGACTGGCACGCACGGGCGCGGCTCGCCCATTTTCTCGCACAGATACCGGAGCAGCGCGCGGAGGCCATCGAACTCTTTCAGAGTGTTACGGATGCCGAGGTGAACGAAGAACTCGCGCAGGACGTAGAGGAGAAAGTCTACGCCATGCAGGGACTCTCGGCACTTGAGGCGGAGGAAAAGGAAACACAGGAAGCGGCACTGGAGCACATCAATCTTGCGATCGAATGCGCCGAGGGGACAGATTTTCTCTACAAGTATATTCTGCGCGGCGAACTGTGGGCGGATCGGTGGAACCTCATGCACAAACTCGGCATGACCGAGGACGCCGAGGCGGAGGCAGACGAGCGCATTTCCGCCTTTGATGGACTGGAGGATGCCGTCCCGCACAACAGCTACCTGTACTACGGCTACCGATTCAAGGCGCATCTCGCCGCCGAACGCGGTGTCGTCCTCATCGCAAAGGACTACATGCACATGGCGATTCACGCGATGGAAATCCCGCCCGCCTGCGAGCAGCCGCTTGCCGATGCGTTTGCACAGACACACGAAAATGCCTCATGGATTCTGCGTGAGATTGACCGTGCCACCCCCGATCCTGCACAGCTCCACTGGGATATATAAGGAAGGAAAGGGGGAAATTCCGCTCTTTTGCACACATAAAAAGAACTTGCCGTCATGACAAGTTCTTTT
>CAUTTS010000077.1:0-10144 GCA_963541465.1 uncultured Selenomonas sp. | reverse complement strand
GTGTCTGCGGATCAGCTGGCTATGATTATCCACTATTTATCAGTGATTCCTTAAGGAAACACTGATAAATTCAGCCGCGCCATCTTGACGCATCTTTTTTGCCCGCACTTCGGCGGAAAATCCTCCACAGAGCACCACTCTGCGTCCGGTTTTCCACCTCGTTCGGACGAAAAATCTACGCCAATCTGACGGACTTCATTTTATCAGCGATTCCTTAAGGTTTACATCGAAATGTCGATATTAAAAATGAGATCATAAATAACATCCATTCTGGAATGTAAGGGGGTGTCAGCCCATGGTAGAACGAGTTGAACGTGTCATGCGCATTAAGCGCGTCCGCTTCAATAACGATGAACTCTTTGAGCGCAGAAAAGGCTTTGAGGAGCGAGAGAAGGATGAATCCTTTTCCTCTATCTTTGAAGATGAGGTAGAAAAAAAGAAAAAGAGACAGATGCAGCAGGAGGATTCCGAGACAGCATATTATCTGGAGATCGGGCGTGCAACGCAGTCCCTGTTTTATCAGGGAAAGGCTGACATTTCCGATGCAAAGAGAAAACTTCCTCATGCCGGATGATCTTCATGGCATGCGTCTCGCCTTGGAAGAGGCGAGGAATGCCTATCTACACGGAGAGGTTCCCATCGGTGCGGTCATCCTCGATGATGCAGGAAATGTCATTTCGAGCGGCTGCAATCTCCGCGAGACGGAGCACGATGCCACAGCACATGCAGAGCTGATCGCGATCCGCCGTGCCTGTAAGGCACTGGGGCGTTGGCGACTGACGGGGCTGACGCTTTATGTCACCATTGAGCCGTGTCCCATGTGTGCCGGTGCAATCGTGATGAGCCGTATCAGCCGTGTCGTCTACGGGAGCACAGACAGCAAAGCAGGGGCGTGTGAGTCCCTGTTCAATATCACAGGTTGCCCGGGACTGAACCATCAGCCGGATGTGTGTGCCGGGGTATTGGCCGAGGAGTGTGCCGCTCTGCTCAAGAACTTCTTTCGAGAGCGGCGAAAAAAAACATAAAAAACTCGCGTGCATTGTGCAGGCGAGTTTTTTGTCATAGAAAGGCATGCGGGGTAAGGGACGTTTGGCGGTGTTCCAGGGTTTGTGCCCTTTACACCACTGAGGGCATGCAACAACCAAAGCAACAAGTTCTGTTACTCATCTTGTACGATGTTGCACGATTTGCAGACTTGGAATCCAATGGATGGTTTTGTCTCCTTCTTGAGGATCGGTATCGGCATGAAGTCATCCATTGTGAGACAGGCGGCTTTTTGACGGGTGGTCTTTTGCCTCTTGGCACTCTTGGTCAGACGTCCTGCTTGGCGCATTACCGCTGCAACCAAGAGATTGCGTACGTAGCGTCCGTTACCGAAAGGTTCATTGTAAAATGAAATCGGACACATAAAGAAGTAGAACATAAAGAATCAATCTAGTAAAATATCTTTGCACAAACACCACCAGGAGGTTCTGTATGTTCCACGCACCTTCTGCCACAAAACGCCGCACATTCAAACACTTAAGCCTGCAATTTGCCCCTACGAAGGGATTTAAAAATAATGCTTGCATTTTCCGATGAAACTTGCTAGAATACATATCGTTGTCGGGATGTGGCGCAGTTTGGTAGCGCGCATCGTTCGGGACGATGAGGCCGCAGGTTCGAACCCTGTCATCCCGACCATTTTTGCTTAGTGAAGACCAGCCGGTGGGCGGGTCTTTTTCTGTTTATGGGGCGGAGGGATTTCGCGTGACCTACGAAGAGACGAAATGTGCCGAGGAATTGATTGATTTTATTGATACGGCCTCTTCGCCATATCATGTGGCAGACAGGACGTGCAACGCACTGCTCGGGGCGCATCTGTCTCCTGAGGAAGGAATTTGTGCGGGGCACAGTTATTATTTTCCTCTGTTTGATACGGGCGGCGTTGTCGTTTCGATTGGCGAGAATGTGCATGGATCGTTGCGCATTGTCTGTGCCCATACGGATTTTCCATGTCTGCGCGTCAAGCCGCATGCGGTGATGCACGAGCACGGCTATGGTAAGCTCAATGTGGAGGTATACGGCGGGATGATCCGCAGTACGTGGATGGATCGCCCCCTCTCACTCGCAGGGGCTGTGGCCGTGCGCAGTGCAGATCCTCTTGCTCCGCAGATGCACTGTGTTGATTTCCGCCGTCCGCTAATGATCGTTCCGAATCTTGCGATACACATGAATCGTAACGTGAATGAAGGGGTGGAGCTGAAGCCGCAGAAGGATCTCCTGCCGCTGCTCTTCCTCGACGGTCATGAAGAAGCTGACAAGGATAGACTGACAGCACTTCTCGCCGCGCAGCTGAATGTTGCTCCAGAGGAGATCCTGTCCTATGATCTGAATGCCTATCCCTGTGAGTGCGGCTGTCTGCTTGGGGCAGACAATGCATTTCTGTCGGCACCGCGGCTCGATAATCTGTCCTCGGTCAAGGCGTGTCTCGATGCCGTGAATGGCTGGAATGGCACAGAGGGGATCCGCGTTGCAGCACTCTTTGACAATGAGGAGGTCGGCAGCCGTACGAAGCAGGGCGCGGGCTCAGCTGTGTTGGGGATGATCTTGGAGCAGGTCTATACGGCACTCGGATGTTCACGTGAGGAGTATCTTGAGATGATTCTGCAAGGATTCTGTCTCTCAGTGGATGTTGCTCATGCACTCCATCCCAATGTACCAGAGAAGGCAGATCCGACGAATCAGCCCGTGCTGAATGGAGGTGTCGTACTGAAAGTGGCGGCGAATCAATCCTATGCAGGGGATGCATACGGGCGTGCCGTCATAAGGACACTGTGCGAGGACGAGGAGATCCCCTATCAGGTGTTTACGAATCACTCGGATGCGCCGGGCGGGGCGACACTTGGTTCGATTCTCTCGGCACAGTTGCCCATGCGGACGGTGGATATCGGCGTCCCGGTTCTCGGGATGCACTCTGCACGCGAGACCATGGGGGCAGCAGATCAGATGGCACTTACGCGGCTTCTTTCGGCTTTTTTCTCTGCATAGGAAAGACATCTGCGGCGAGGCGTGTTATAATAGAAAACATTATGTAAAGGAATCACGGAGAATACAACGAGGTGATGTGTTGCGAGCAGTAGTCACGCGCGTCAAGGAGGCATCCGTCCATATTGATGGTATGCTGCATGGGCAGATCGGAACGGGCTATCTCATTTTGCTCGGTATTGCGCCGGAGGATACGGACGCCGATGCAGCGCATCTGGCAGAAAAGATCGTTCATCTGCGCGTGTTCTCCGATGATGCGGGAAAGATGAACCGTGCACTCTCTGAAGTGAACGGTGCGGTATTGGTGATCTCGCAGTTTACACTCTTTGCGGATCTCAAAAAACGTCGTCCGGGGTTTTCCAAGGCGGCAAAGCCGGATGTGGCAATTCCGATGTATGAGGCGTTTATGACGCATCTAAGGGAATGCGGCGTTTCTGTTTCACATGGAGAATTCGGTGCGGATATGCAGGTGGCATCGGTCAACGATGGTCCCGTGACACTCCTCTTTGATACGGATGAGGTATAGAATGAATACGAATTTGCTTCGTAAATATGCCGCTCTTGTGGTACGTGTCGGTGTGAATCTTCAGAAAGACCAACCACTCGTTATTCATGCGCCGATTACCTGTGCAGATTTTGTCCATGCACTCGCGACGGAGGGCTATGGTGCAGGCGCACATGATGTTGCCGTGAACTGGAGCGATGAGGAGTTCTCACACATCCGCTTTCGTCAGGCGCCTGCTGCACGATTCCGTGAGTTTCCCGCCTGGCGGAAGGCTTTCTATGATGAAAGTGCGGCACAGGGAGCGGCGTTTATCTCCATTGCGGCGGAAAATCCGGATCTCTTCTCCGATGTCGACCCGAAGCGTCTGACGGAGGCTGGGCAGACAGCAGGCAAGGCTCTGCAGGGCTATCGTGCGCGCCTGATGAGCAATCAGAACACATGGTGTGTTGTCTCTGTTCCCACGCTTGCGTGGGCGTGCAAGGTGTTCCCGCACGAGACAGAAGAGACAGCGGTAGCGCGTCTCTGGACGGAGATTCTACGTGCCGTGCGCGTGTCGGAGGAGTCTGATCCCGTGGCGGCATGGAAGGAGCACGTATCTGCTCTGCAGAAGACGGCAGATTTTCTGAATGCACATGATTTTTTGGAACTTCACTACCGGAACGGTCTGGGCACAGATCTCCATGTGGAACTGCCCAAGGGACATATTTGGATGGGCGGGGTGGAACAAGCGGCGTCGGGGACGATGTTCGTCGCGAATATTCCTACGGAGGAAGTCTATACCCTGCCGAAGCGAGACGGGGTGAATGGTGTTGTTGTCGCGTCGAAGCCCCTGCATTATAACGGGAATCTGATCTCTGGTTTTTCGTTGACATTCCGTGCGGGGAAGGTGACGGATTACCATGCGGAGAGCGGGGTAGAGCATCTGCGCGAGCTCCTGCAGACGGATGAGGGGGCATCCTTTCTTGGTGAAGTGGCTCTTGTGCCGCACGCGTCGCCCATCTCTGCGAGCGGTATCCTGTTCTACAATACACTCTTTGATGAGAATGCGTCCTGTCATTTGGCCTTGGGTAAGGCGTATCCGACGTGCATCAGGGGCGGAGATGGCATGACGGAGGAGGAGCTTCTCCGTCATGGAGTCAATCATTCCCTTGTTCACGAGGACTTTATGATTGGGACGGCAGATCTGTCCGTCGTCGGCAGGACGCGGGCGGGAGAGGAGATCACGATCATGGAGCACGGCAGTTTTTCCTTTTGAGAACGTCCCTATCTGATTGCTTCCGATGGTTGAGGTGAAGAATATGCGGAACGATATGCAGTGTGCCCTCTTTTTTCTTTCCTGTATGCTGGCATTCTGTGTTCTCTTCGCAAGAGGAGAAGCAGCGGGGCAGATACAGGACACGGACTTTTCCTATCGTGGCATTTCCCTCGGGGATACAGAGCAGTCACTCAAACAGGCGTGGGGTGAGGAGGATACAGAGGGAACGCAGATGGTTCATGGGGTTCATCTCCGCACGTTCAGATACGGGGATGTTGTTGTCTCGACCACTGTCGCAGGAAAGAAGGTGGTGGACATCAGCCTCATGGGGGATGCGTACCGTCTGCGGCAAGATGTGCGCTATGGTGCGACGAGCAACTATATCTTTCGGGTGTTTGGAAAAGCACAGCGGCAGTTCATGGATGATCATACCTGCTATGTTTATGGCGATCCGATGAATGTGCACCGCCATCTCGTATTGAATCTGGATGCCGAGCACGGAGCACTGCTTTCCGCGCGAATGTCCATGCTTCCGCTGACGGAGGAGGAGACAGAGGAACTTTTACGTTCTCCATACAGTCCGTTTTGTGTGCAGGATCTTGCACGTGATTTCATCGAACAGAAGGAGATTGACGTGACTATGCTGCCGTCTGCTGCTCCTGTTCGTCTGGGAGGATACGGAACATGACGCATCATCTGCACATGCGTATGATGGGGCATCGTGTCATGCGTTATGCCGGTATCACGCTGGGGTGTCTCATCGCGAGCAGTGCGATCAATCTCTTTCTCGTTCCGGCACATCTGCTCACGGGCGGTGCAACCGGAATTGCGATGATTGTCTACTATCTGTTCGGACTGCCGATCGGTTTGCAGACGTTCATCTATAACATTCCGCTGCTCTTCATGGCGTGGAAGCTGATGGGACGTGCGTACACGGTCGATATTATCATCGGTACAGCGATTTTTTCCTTTCTGCTCGATCTCACACGTCCACTCAATGCCTATGCGCCGGTGAACGATATGATGTTGACAACGGTGTACGGTGGTGTATTCGCAGGACTCGGCTACGGCTTGGTGTTCCGCATGAACGGCAGCACGGGCGGATTCGACATCCTTGCGGCGATTGTACGAAAGTACTATGATCTGCACATGGGCGGCGTGCTTTTCTCGCTCAACTGTCTCATCATGCTGATTGCTGCATTTCTCTTTGGCATGGCACCGGCGATGTTTACGCTGATCTATATGTTCATCAATGCGACGATGGTGGATAAGATCGTCGCCGGATTCAATCAGCGCAAGGCCGTGCTGATCGTCTCTGATCGTCATCGAGAAATCGCAGAGAGCATCATCGACAATATGCACCGCGGTGTCACGTTCCTGCATGGACAGGGAGCATATACGCGCCGTGAGCGCAACGTTGTCTTCGTGTGCGTTGGGACAACGCAGGTCGGAAAATTGAAATTTATCGTCCATAATGTTGATCCTCATGCCTTTGTCATCATTATGTCGGCGAATGAGGTTATGGGGCGCGGATTCGGGCGAATCAACCAAAACGATGCCGCTGCATCCGATGAAAATGCAGAAGATGAAAACGAAAGGAGATGAGTGCTCATGGAAGCGACCTATTTGCTGAACAGCGGCTTTCTCGTCCGTGTGGGAGAGATTCTGCTCGTGTTCGATGCGTTTGATGATCCTGCCGGCGTACTGCCCAAGGAAATTGGGGCACATGGGGATGCACCCTTGTATTTTTTCGCGTCACATGCACATTTTGACCACTTTAATCCGATGATTGCCGATTTTTCGGCACACACCACACGCTATATCCTCAGTGAGGACATTCGTGAGAATGCAGGAGCAGCACGGATTCCGCAGGATAAGACCACATGGATCGGTTGCTACGATGCGTGGCAGGATGAGCGCATATCCGTGACATCGTTTTCCTCTACGGACGAGGGAACATCGTTCCTCGTCGAGGCGGACGGAAAGCGTATCTTCCATGCCGGCGATTTCAACTGGTGGGATTGGACAGGTGACACCGAGGTGAATCGTAAGTTTGCCGAGAACGGCTTTCGGAAACAGATGAAACGGCTGGCAGGGCTTTCGTGTGACGTCGCATTTTTCCCTGTGGACGGGCGTCTCGGATCATCCATGGAACGCGGTGCGAAGGTGTTCTGCGCCGAGACGAAGCCGCGTGCACTCGTTGCGATGCATTCTGTTGGCTATCCCGCATGGCAGCCCTCCGCTGATTTCTTTGCCAAGGGGCGAGAAATTCCTGTGTGGTCGCCCTGCACGGCGGGGGAGCAGCATAAATTTTCCAATTTTGGTTGAAATATAGGAGGGCATTCGGTAGAATGGGAAAGAAATTTTCTGTCCTTGCGCTCATTGTTGCCGTTCTGGCTACCGTGCTTTGCATCGCGCACAGCGGGAACGCAGGGATGTCATTCAACAAGCTGTTACAGAATCAAAAAGGAGAACAACACACCGTGGCAAATCGCATCGCAGTTTTTACAACGAATAAGGGAACATTTGAGGTCGAGTTGTTTGAGGACAAGGCACCGATCACGACGAAGAATTTTATCGATCTCGTGGAGAAGGGGTTCTATGACGGGCTGATTTTCCACCGTGTTATTGATGGATTCATGATTCAGGGTGGAGATCCGAACGGGAATGGCACAGGTGGTCCGGGCTACACCATTCCCGATGAGTTTGACCCGTCACTCCGTCACGATGATGAGGGCATCCTCTCCATGGCAAATGCGGGTCCCAATACAGGAGGAAGTCAGTTCTTCATCACGCTCGCCGCGACGCCGTGGCTGGACGATCATCATGCCGTTTTCGGAAAGGTGATCGAGGGGATGGATGTCGTACGCGACATTGGACACACGCAGACCGGTTATGCAGATCGTCCCGTCCATGATGTTGTGATCGAGAAGATCACGATCAAGTCTGCGGACGAATGAACTATACCTACCTCCTGCGGTGCGCAGACGGAAGCCTTTACGTAGGCTGGACGAACGACCTTGAGCGACGCCTTCGTGCGCATAACGATGGTAGCGGGGCGAAGTACACGCGTGCGCACCGCCCTGTTTTTCTTGCCTATGTTGAGTCCTTTTCGACGAAGGAGGAGGCGCAGCGGAGGGAATGTCAGATCAAAAAACTCCGGCATGCACAAAGAGAAGCATTAGTCCTGTCAGGCGGTGAGGAGCTCATCGCACGGCTGGATGAAATCAATAAAAAAGTACACACAGAGTGAAGGAGATCATTTCATGGCAGAGAAAAAGGTCATGCTGACCGAAGATGGGTACAACAAGCTCGTTGAGAAACTCAACTATCTCAAAAGCGTTCGACGCATCGAGATTGCAGAGCGTCTGAAGGCCGCCATTGCTCTCGGTGACCTCTCCGAGAACTCTGAATATGATGATGCGAAGAATGAGCAGGCATTTCTCGAGGGCGAGATTCAGGAACTCGAGAACAAAATTCGCAACTCCGACATCATCAAGGCGGGCGACGGCAAGACCGTGACGATGGGCAGCCGCGTGACGGTTAAGGATTTGGAATTTGACGAGGAGGAGACGTTCCTTATCGTCGGCTCGACAGAGGCGGATCCCGACGAGGGGAAAATCTCGAACGAGTCCCCGCTCGGCGAGGCACTCCTCGGGCAGAAAATTGGGCGCACCATCAATGTGAATGCTCCTGCGGGTGTCATCCAGTACAAGATTATCGATATCAAGAAGTGAAAGGAACATTGATGGCTGAAGAACATACATCTGCTTTGCAGGAACAGGATCTGAATGAAATGATGCGCGTCCGTCGGGAAAAGATGGATGCGTTTCGCTCCATGGGGATTGCCCCGTTCGGACATCGCTATGAGGTCACGGACTATGCGGCGGATCTGAAAAAGGAATACGATCATCTCGCCGAGGATGAAGAAGGAAAGGAAGTCCGCATCGCGGGACGCCTGATGGCAATTCGCGGACATGGCAAGGCGTCCTTCTCCACGCTGAATGACCGCACGGGGAACATTCAGGTGTACTTTAAGCTTGACGTGCTCGGCGAACAGAAGTACAAGGAAGAGTTCAAGCGTCTCGACATTGGCGATATCATCGGCATTCGCGGTGTCGTCTTTAAGACGCGCCGTGGTGAGGTGACTGTGCGTGTCGAGGACTTTGACCTCCTCGCCAAAGCACTTCGTCCTCTGCCTGAGAAGTTCCACGGACTGAAGGACGTAGATACGCGCTATCGTCAGCGCTATCTTGATCTCATGGTCAACCAGGAGGTGCGCGAGACATTCCGCAAGCGCACGGCAATCCTTCAGTCGATTCGCCGCTATCTTGATGCGCGTGACTTCCTTGAGGTTGAGACGCCCGTGCTCTCCACGCTCGCAGGCGGGGCAGCAGCGCGGCCCTTTGTCACGCATCATAACGCGCTCGACATCGATCTCTATTTGCGCATTGCGACGGAGCTCAGTCTAAAGCGCCTGATCGTCGGCGGACTGGATCGCGTCTATGAGATGGGGCGTATCTTCCGCAACGAGGGGATGGACGTACGGCATAACCCTGAGTTTACCTCCATTGAGATCTATCAGGCCTTTGCCGACCATCGCGATCTCATGGCGATCACAGAGGGCATTGTCCGTCAGGCGGCCGAGGATGTGCTGGGAACGACGAAAATCACGTATCAGGGGGTCGAGATTGACCTTGGACAGGTGCGCACCATCAGCATGAACGATGCCGTCCGCGAGGCGACGGGGAAGGACTTCCTCTCCTGCCATACGGTGGACGAGGCACGCGCCATGGCGCGCGAAATTCACGTCCCGTTCGAGGAGCGTCACGGCATTGGCGGAATTCTCAATGCGGCATTTGAGGAGAAGGTCGAGGAGTCTCTGATGCAGCCGACCTTCATCACGGGGCATCCGACGGAGATCTCGCCGCTCGCCAAGCGGAATGTGGACGATCCGCGCATTACGGATCGTTTTGAGTTCTTCGTCTATGGACGTGAGCTCGCCAATGGGTTTACCGAGTTGAACGACCCTATCGATCAGGAGCAGCGCTTCCTAGACCAGCTCGCACAGCGTGAGGCAGGGGATGCCGAGGCACATGTCATGGATCGTGACTACGTGACGGCTCTTGAGTATGGACTTCCGCCGACGGGCGGACTTGGCATTGGCATCGACCGCCTCGTCATGCTCTTGACAGACAGTCCGTCCATCCGCGATGTGCTGCTTTTCCCGACGATGAAGCCGCTTGCCGAATAACGAGAAAAACGCCTTGACAAAGGAGTACTTCATCGCATATACTTGACAAGGTTTTTGGGTAGGTGGCCGAGTGGTTAAAGGCAACAGAGTGTAAATCTGTCAT
>CAUTTS010000076.1:0-10369 GCA_963541465.1 uncultured Selenomonas sp. | reverse complement strand
ATTCAGCGCATCTGCGGCGTCTGCACGTCCTCTCATGCGCTCGGCTGTCTGCGTGCCGTCGAGGACGCATTCGGCATCACGATTCCGAAGAACGCACACTACATCCGCAACATCATCGCGGCGTGCCTCGGACATCAGGATCACATCATCCATTTCTACCACCTCCACGCGCTCGACTGGGTCAGCCCGCTCGAGGCGCTGAAGGCGGATCCGGCGGCGACGGCAGCGCTCCAGAACACGGTGCTCCAGACCTATCGCCTCCCCTTCCGTGGGCCGGCGGCATTTGACACGGACGCCTTCCCGCACGACTTCCCGATCGCATCGCTGGACTACTACGCCGCAGTCAAGGCAAAGGTGCAGAAGATCGTCGACGGCGGTCAGCTCGGCATCTTCTCTGCGCAGTGGTGGGATCATCCGGACTATCAGCTCCTCCCGCCCGAGGTGCATCTCATGGCGATCTCGCACTACCTCGAGATGCTCGACAAGCAGAAGGATCTCGTCGTCCCGCACGTCGTCTTCGGCGGCAAGAACCCGCATCCGCACTATGTGCTCGGCGGCATGCCCTGCTCCATCTCGATGGAGGACGGCAACGCGCCGATCAACACTGCGCGTCTCGCGATCGTCGACCGCTCGATCAATCAGGCACGCCACATGATGAACGACTACTATCTCCCCGACGTGCTCGCCATCGGACATCTCTACGTCCAGAAGGGCTACACCTCGGGCGGCGGCCTCGCGAAAAAACGCGTGCTCGCCTTCGGTATGTTCCCCGAGGAGCCGTTCTCGGGCGCATCGAACGGCGACTTCTTCAAGAACCTCCTCGTACGCTGCAACGGCGTCGTCGAGGACTTTGCTTCGGGCGTCATGAATGCGAAGGTCTACGACTTTACGGAGAAGGATCTGACGGAGGCCGACGGCGTCGCAGAGAGCGTCGAGCACGGCTGGTACGAGTACAAGGGCGGCGACGACAAGGCACTCCATCCGTGGGAGGGTGAGACGACCCCGCACTACACGGAGCCGAAGGAAGGCACGAAGACGGAGTGGAAGGCGCTCAACGAAGAGGGCAAGTACTCCTGGCTCAAGACGCCGAAATGGCGCGGCAAGCTCTGCGAGGTCGGTCCTCTGGCACGCTACATCGTTCTCTACACGAAGGCAAAGCAGGGACTCCTCGGCGAGCTGACGTGGGCAGAGAAGATGATCGTTGATCAGATCGACGCCGTGACGAAGCTGCTGAACGTCCCTGTCGAGGCATGGCTGCCCTCCACGGTCGGCCGCACGGCGGCGCGTGCACTCGATGCGCAGCTGCAGGCAGAGATCAGCAAGTATTTCTTTGACAAGCTCATCGCGAACATCAAGAGCGGTGATACGAAGGTCGCCAACACGGAGAAGTGGGAGCCCTCGACCTGGCCGAAGGAGGCAAAGGGCGTTGGTCTCTACGAGGCACCGCGCGGCGCGCTCAGCCACTGGGCGGTCATCAAGGACGGCAAGATCACGAACTATCAGGCGGTCGTTCCGACGACGTGGAACGCCTGCCCGCGTGACGATGCCGAGGGACACGGTGCCTACGAGCTCGCGATGATGGATTCGCCCGTCAAGGTCGCAGACAAGCCGCTCGAGATCGTCAAGGCGGTGCGCTCGTTTGATCCGTGCATGGCGTGCTCGACCCACCTCTTCAATGCGAAGGGGGAGAAGATCCGTGTCGTGACGACCGATCCGTATGCGGGCGTCACCGTGGATGAATAAGGGGGCGAACCGCATGAAACAAGAAGTACGCAAGGAGTACTATCTCTTTAGTCCCTTTCTGCGCATCTTCCACTGGCTGATGGTCATTGCGATCATCGTGCTCTTCATCACGGGCTTCCTCATCACGAAGCCGCCCGCGATGCTCTATGCGGAGCCGGATGCGTCGCCGCTCCTGATGAATGTGACGCGCAACGTTCACTTCATCGCGGCGTTCGCGTTCTGCGCGGGCTTTATCGGCCGCGTCTATGGTTTTATCATCAACCGCGGCGACCGCCTTTTCCCGCATTTCTGGGAAAAGAAGTACTACACGGATACGATGGAAGTGGCGCAGCACTATATGCTGATCAAGGCGACGCACAAGCCGTTCCTGCGCAACCCGCTCGCACGCGGATCGTACGCAGGGCTCTACGTGCTCGTGGCGATCGAGGTGCTGACGGGCTTTGCCATGTACTACATGACGGAGCCATCCGCGATCGGCGGCACCCTCTTTGGCTGGGTGAACCGCGTGCTCGGCGGCGAGATGATCTCGCACTATGTCCATCACTATGCGGCATGGGCGATCATTCTCTTTGCCATTGGCCATTTCTACATGGTCATCCGCGCCGAGTTCATGGAGGGCGAGGCGGAGGTCTCGAGTATGTTCGCAGGCTCGAAGCTCCTGCGTCATACCCCGGCGGATGTCGGTGACGTGGAGTAAGGGAATCGCTGATAAAATGAAGTAAGATAAAGGAGTTTTCTATGTGTAAAGAATGCGGCTGCGGCCTCGCAGAGAGCACGACGCATCTGCAGTTTTTTGTGAAGGGCTACACCGAGGAGAATGCTGCCGCGGTGGAGAAGGCTCTCCTGGGGCTGTCCGGCGTCCTCTACGTGCACATCCACACGCACGACGGGGAGACGACCGTGGACTATGACCCGGCAAAGACGAAGATGACGGAGCTCATCCATACCTTTGCCGCGCATGGGCTTTCGGCGGAGCTCTAAGATGCACGAAATGGCGATTGCCGAGGGCATTTTGGATATTGCCCTGGACTACGCACAGAAAAATGGCGCAGCGCGCATCGAGCGCATCGGCCTCCTGCTCGGCGAATTGTCGGGCGTGGAGACCGATGCGCTTTCGCTGTGTTTTTCCTCCCTTACGGCGGACACGATTGCAGCAGATGCTGTACTCACGTGGGAGCGCGTCCCCCTCACGGGACGCTGTCACGACTGCGGCAGGGAGCAGCACATCCGTCCGCAGGACTACCTCTGTCCCCATTGCGGCGGCGGAATGGAGATCATCGGCGGCCGCGAGATGCGCGTGGATTATATAGAGATGGAATAGAGCGATGAAAGTAGTTGTAAAAGCAGACATTCTGGGGCGCAACGATGCGGCGGCGGCGGAGAACGCGGCGCTCTTTGCGCAGCATGGGATCTATGCGCTGAATCTGCTCGGCTCGCCGGGCGCGGGCAAGACGTCGCTCCTCGAGCGGACGCTGCAGGAGCTCGCGGGTGATCTGCGTGTGGCGGTCGTGGAGGGGGATCTCTTTACGACGAAGGATGCGGCACGCATCGAGCGCTGCGGTGCGCCTGTCGTGCAGATCAATACGAGCGGCGGCTGTCATCTCGATGCGGCGATGGTCGCGGCGGCACTCGACCGCCTCGATCTCGATGCACTCGATCTCCTCGTGATCGAGAACGTCGGCAATCTCGTCTGCCCTGCTGAGTTCGCGCTTGGCGAGGATGAGAAGGCGGTTGTTCTGAGCATCACGGAGGGTGACGACAAGCCGCTGAAGTATCCGCTGATCTTTAAGGAGTCGGCGGCGGCCGTGCTCAGCAAGGTGGATATTCTCCCGTATACCAATTTCGATATGGCGTCGGCGCGTGCGGACATCACGGCGCTGCATCCCGGGATCGCACTCTTTCCTGTCTCCTGTCAGACGGGCGAGGGGCTCGCGGACTGGTACGCGTGGCTGCGTGCGCAGGTGGCGGCAAAGAAGGCGGGGAAGGAGGTGCGCTGATGGAGGAGTCGATTGTACCCGTTGCGCCTGTGACCGTGCTCGGCATCGGTAATATCATTCTGCGCGACGAGGGGTTCGGCGTGCGTGCGATGGAGTATCTGGAGCGGCACTGGGCGTTCTCCGAGGATGAGGTGCGCCTACTCGACGGCGGAACGCTCGGTCCTGAGCTGCTGCACTTCGTCACGGGGACGCAGCATCTGCTGATCCTTGACGCGGTTTCGGGGGACGGTGCGCCGGGGACGGCGTACCGCTTTGAGGATGATGCGATCATGGCGCATTTTCAGGAAAAGGTCTCCTCGCATGAGATCGGCATACAGGATGTGCTCGCGTGGCTGACGGTGACGGATCGGGCGATCCCGAACGTGGTCGTGCTCGGGATGCAGCCCTACGATCTGTCGGCGGGGCTGACGCTGAGCAGTGCGATGGAGGCGGCGCTGCCCGCGTTCGCCCAGCGCGCGGCAGAGGAGCTGCGTGCGTGGGGCGTTCGGCTCGTGCCGCGCACCGCAGCGCATGCCTGAGATGGCGGAGGCGGCACGAGCCGCAGTACATACGGAGGGGGGCGCCGCCGAGCGGCGCGCCTTTCGTGTCTCAGGGATTGTGCAGGGGGTGGGCTACCGTCCCTTCGTCTATCGCCTCGCCGAGGCGTACGCGCTCGGCGGCTGGGTGCTGAACGACAGCGCGGGAGTCGGCATCGAGGCAGAGGGGGAGGCGGCGGCGCTCGATGCGTTTGCGGCAGCCCTCGCAGACGGTGCCCCGCGTGCGGCGCTGGTGACAGCGGTGACGTGGCAGGCGATCACGCCCTGCGGGGAGCGGACGTTCCGCATCCTGCCGAGCCCTGCGGGGACGCGGGCGGCGACGCTCGTCTCGCCCGATCTCGGCGTCTGTGCGGACTGTCGGCGCGAGATCCTGTCGGCAGGGGATCGGCGGTACGGCTATGCCTTTACGAACTGTACGAACTGCGGTCCGCGCTACTCGATCATCCGCGGCGTTCCGTATGACCGCCCGCTGACCTCGATGGCGGGGTTTCCGATGTGTCCCGCCTGTCAGCGCGAGTACGACGATCCGCGCGACCGCCGCTTTCACGCACAGCCGAATGCGTGCGCCGTGTGCGGCCCCGCCTACCGTCTCCTCGTCGATGGTGCGGAGCAGGCAGGGGATCCGTTCGCGGCGGCGCGGCGGGTGGTGGCGGAGGGCGGCATCCTCGCCGTCAAGGGCATCGGCGGCTATCATCTCGCCTGTGATGCACGCAGTGAGGCGGCGGTCGCACGTCTGCGCCGCCGCAAGCACCGCGAGGCGAAGGCACTCGCTGTGATGGCGGGGAGCTGCGCGGCGGTACGCGCGCTCTGTCTCCTGTCGGCGGAGGAGGAGCGCCTCCTCACGTCTCCTGCGGCGCCGATTGTGCTCCTCGCGCGACGCGCGGATGCGGTTCGTCCTGCGGCAGAGAGCGTCGCGCCCGGGAATGCGTACCTCGGTGTCATGCTGCCGTATGCGCCCGTGCATCTGCTCCTCCTAGCGGAGGATGATCTCTGGGTGATGACGAGCGCGAATCTCAGCGGCGAACCGATCCTCTATCGGGATGCGGAGGCGGAGCTGGCGGAGATCACGGATGCGATTCTCGTGCACAACCGTGAGATCGTGCACCGCGTGGACGACTCCGTCGTGCGCATCGGGGCGGGCGGCCAGCAGATCCTGCGCCGCAGCCGCGGCTATGCACCCGCGCCGCTCGCCCTGCCCTTTGCAGATGGGAAGACCGTCCTCGCAGGTGGTGCGGAGCTGAAGAATACGTTCTGTCTGACACGCGGCGGGGAGGCGTTCCTCAGTGAGCACATCGGCGATCTGACGAATGCGGCGGTGCTTGCGTCCTACGCGGAGACGATGGCGCAGTATGAGCAGTTCTTTGAGGTGCAGCCGGAGGTGCTCGCCGCCGATCTGCATCCTGCGTATCTCTCGGGACGGCATCTCTCGGCGCGCGCGGCGCGGGACGGTCTGCCGCTCGTGCGCGTGCAGCATCATCACGCGCATATCGCGGCGGTGCTCGCGGAGCACGGCTGTCATGCGCGTGTGCTCGGCGTCGCGCTCGACGGGACGGGCTGGGGCGACGATGGGACGGTGTGGGGCGGGGAGTTCCTCGCGGCTGATCTCGCGGGCTATGAGCGGCTCGCACATTTTGCCCCCGTGCCGCTCCCGGGCGGCGACCGCGCGGCCGAGGAGCCGTGGCGGCTCGCTCTCTGGGTGCTCTATCGGCGCGACGGCGTGGGGTTTGCGGCGCAGTTTCCGCGGTTGGCGGCGCAGCTGCCGACGGGCTGGGAGCTCCTGATGCAGGCGACGGCGGCGGGGCTCTCCGCACCGCTCACGTCGAGTGCGGGACGGCTCTTCGATGCGGCGGCGGCACTGCTCGGCGTCGCGTATCGCAGTGCCTACGAGGGGCAGGCGCCGATCGAGCTGGAGCGTCTCGCGCGCACGGCGCGGCGGGCAGGATGCGTCCTGCCGTATACCGTGGCGGAGGGCGCGCGGCTGACGGTGGACGTGCTGCCCGCGCTCTATGCGCTTGCGGATGGGGCAGAGGAGCTGACCGTGGAGGAGCGTGCAGGACGCGCGCTAGACTTTCACGTGACGATGGCGGCGGCGGTCGCCGAGGTGCTTGGCATCCTTTCGATGCGGACGGGGCTGCGCACGGTCGCTCTCGCGGGCGGCGTGTTCCAGAACGCGCTGCTCCTGGAGGAGCTTCTGCCGCGCATTGGCGACAATCATGTGCTCCTGCCGCACCGCGTTCCGCCGAACGACGGCGGTATTGCCTACGGGCAGGCGGCTGTGGCGCTCGCGCGGATGCGTTGATGCTTCGTCGGTACCGTGTGTACCCTGCGCGAACGGTCGCTTAGTAATATTTCATCATTTAGGGAAGGAAACAATATGTGTTTAGCAGTTCCGGCGAAAGTCGTTGCCATAGAGGATCAGCTTGCCTCGGTGGAGGTGCAGGGGGTGCGCCGTGCGGCGAGTCTCATGCTCCTGCCCGAGGCGAAGGTGGGAGACTTCGTGCTC
The DNA here is from genome assembly GCA_963541465.1 of uncultured Selenomonas sp. Lineage (GTDB taxonomy): Bacteria > Bacillota > Negativicutes > Selenomonadales > Selenomonadaceae > Centipeda. Next base: position 3,590 of record CAUTTS010000076.1, on the reverse strand, counting down.
GTTCATGCGGGCTTTGCGATGCAGATCGTCGACCCCGCGGAGATGGAGCGCATTGAGGCCCTGCGCGCGGAGATGAACGGTGCGCCGCGCACGGTGATGCACATCGACACGCCGCGCATGGAGCACATGGCATGACCCGCGCACAGGAGATGCAGGCAGAGAGCCGGGCGATCCTCGATGAGATGCATGACCTGCTCGCAGGGCGGCACATCCGCATCATGGAGGTCTGCGGGACGCATACCGTTGCGATCTTTCGCGCGGGGCTGCGCCAGATCCTTCCGCCCGAGGTCGAGCTGGTCTCAGGGCCGGGCTGCCCCGTCTGCGTGACGCCCGACAGCTACATCGACGCGGCGATTGCCTACGCGGAGATGGAGGATGTCATCATCACGACGTTCGGCGATATGCTGAAAGTCCCGGGGACATCGTCGAGCCTCGCCGCCGCGCAGGCAGCGGGGGCGGATGTGCGCATCGTCTACTCGCCGCTCGACGCGCTCCCCATTGCGGCGGAGCATCCGGAGAAAAAAGTGATCTTCCTCGCCGTCGGCTTTGAGACGACGGCACCGACCGAGGCGGCAGCGGTGCTCGCGGCAGAGCAGCAGGGACGTTCGAATTTCTTCCTGCTCTCGGCGCAGAAACTCGTGCCGCCCGTCATGCGCGCCCTGCTCGACGGCGGTGAGACGCACGTGGACGGCTTTCTCCTGCCGGGGCACGTCGCCGTCGTGACGGGGACGGAGGCATTTTCCTTCCTCGCGGCGGACTACCATGTGCCCGGTGTGGTCGGCGGCTTTGCCCCGCTGGAGATTCTCACCGCACTGCAGATGCTCGTCCGTCAGATCGCAGAGGGGGCGGCGCGCATCGAGAACGCCTACCCGTCCGTCGTGCGGTCTGCGGGGAATCCGGCGGCGCGCGCGGCGATGGAGCGCGTCTACGAGCCGGCGGAGACGGCATGGCGCGGGCTCGGCATGATCCCTGCCTCGGGCCTTGCGATGCGCGAGGCGTACCGTGCCTATGACTTTGCCGCTGTGCGCCCGCTCACGATCGAGACGCGCATCGAGGGACGGCGCGGCTGCCGCTGCGGCGAGGTGCTGCGCGGGGCGATCCTGCCGAAGGAATGTGCGCTCTTTGGCAAAGCATGTGTGCCGGAGCACGCCGTCGGCCCCTGCATGGTGTCGGTCGAGGGGACGTGCGCCGCGTGGTACAAGTACGGCGGAGGGAGGTTCCACTATGGAGCATGATGTGATTACCATGGCACATGGGGCGGGCGGACAGCTCTCCCATGCGCTCATGGAAGAAGTCGTTCTGCCCGCGCTCGGCAACACGCTGCTGAACGTTCTGCACGACGGTGCGGTACTGCCGCTCACGGGACGCACCGCGTTTACGACGGACTCCTACGTCGTACAGCCGCATTTCTTTCCCGGGGGGAGCATCGGACGGCTCGCCGTCTGTGGGACGGTCAACGATCTCTCCATGACGGGGGCAGCGCCCGCGTATCTCTCGCTCGCCGTCATTCTCGAGGAGGGCTTTCCCATCGCCACGCTGCGCCGTATCGTCGCGGACATTGCGGCGGCGGCAGAGGAGGCGGGCGTCTCCATCGTGACGGGCGATACGAAGGTCGTGCCGCGCGGCTGCGGCGACGGCATCTACATCAATACGGCAGGCGTTGGGACGATGCTCGCGGGGGCGGATATCGCGCCGACGAACATCACAGCGGACATGGACATCATCGTCTCGGGCACGCTCGGCGATCATGCGGCGACCGTGATGGCGGCGCGCCACGGGCTCACCTTGCCGCCCGAGATACAGAGCGACTGCGCGCCGCTCTGTCACCTGACGGCGGCGATGATCGCGGCGGCGGGCGACGGCATTGCCGTCCTGCGCGACCCGACGCGCGGTGGCGCAGCGGCGTCGCTGAACGAGCTGGCGGGCGCGGCAGGCGTCGGCGTCCTGCTCGAGGAGGATGCCATTCCCGTGCGTCCCGCCGTGCAGGGCGTCTGCGAGATGCTCGGGTTCGATCCGCTGACGCTCGCAAACGAGGGCAAACTCCTCGCCTTCGTCCGTCCCGAGGTCACGGCGCGTGTCCTCGATGTGATGCACGAGAACACGTACGGACGCGAGGCGTGTGTGATCGGACACACGACGGCCGATGCGCCCGGCACGGTGGGGCTCAGGACAGCACTCGGCGGCATCCGTGTCGTGGATCTGCCGCTCGGGGAACTGGTGCCGCGCATTTGCTGACATAATTTTTTACGAACAAAAAAGCGAGCGGATCGTCCGCTCGCTTTTTATCAAACGTCTTACTTCGTCAGATGCACGTCAGGAATCTCGACCGTATCGTGATGCGTGTCCGGGTCGACGTTGGCATACACGCCCGGTTTCGTCTCATACGCCTTCAGATTGTCCTCGTTCGCCTTGAGCATATCCTCGACAAAACGCTCCACCGCATCCGCACAATATACCTTCATCGTGAAACCCCTTCCTATGACTGTTCGTTGTGATCTTTATTAGAGCTACAGAATATCATTTTTTCGGACTTGTGGAAAATATTTCTTTCTGATAAAATAATAGTGTGATTTTATAAAAAAAACCTATTGGACAATGTGACATTTGCTCTGTTGGAATATTTCTATATATAGTAAACTAATAACAACATAGGAAAAGACTACGTTCTGTCGCCACGGGCGCGGAAGGAGATGATCGGATGACGCTGGTTCAGATGCGGTATTTCTACGAGGTGTGCCAATGGCAAAACATCACAAAGGCCGCAGAGCATCTGCACGTCTCACAGCCGACCGTCACCGTCGCCATGCAGGCACTTGAGGCGGAGACGGGGCTGAACCTCTTTCACCGCGAGGGGCGCAAGATCACCGTGACGGCAGACGGGGCAAAGCTCCTCAGCAAGGTCTCCTACATCCTCACGGAGGTCGCGCGGCTCGACGACGAGATCCGCGACATGGCGCACCGCCACGCAAAGGTGCGCATTGCCATGCCGCTGCAGCTCGGCGTCGTTTTTCTCCCGCACATCTTCGGTGAGTTCCGCGCGGAGCACCCCGAGATCGAGCTCGAGATCATCGAGACGGGCGGCGTGAGCGCCCTGCAGATGGTCGAGGAGGAAAAACTCGACTTTGCCCTGACGAACTACACGGCGGATTTCAGCGCGCGGCTCTCCTACGCGAAACTCTTTGACTGCGAGTGCACCTTCGTCACGCGCCCCGACCATCCACTCGCCGCACGGCACGCGCTCAGCATCAGCGACTTGAAGGACGAGCCGCTCATCATGCTCGACAGCAAATTCTTCGTCGATCGCCTCGTGCAGGACGTGTACGGGCGTGCCGGCGAGAAGCCGAACGTCGTCCACTACTCGCCCTACCTCCATACCGTCAAAAATCTCGTGCACGCGGGCATCGGCTCGACCTTCCTCGCGCGCCCGTCCGTCCTCCCGACCGACGGCTTCATCCAGATCCCCCTCATCGACCCCATCTTCATCAACAGCGGCCTCGTCACCAAAAAAGGACGGCAGGCATTCGACGATGTTCGTCTCGTCATGAACTACCTGCGCACCCTGACGAAGAAACTGCTGGGCGGGGATAAGG
>CAUTTS010000075.1:0-10627 GCA_963541465.1 uncultured Selenomonas sp. | reverse complement strand
TTGTAATCTTTCGAGGCAGAGTTGCGCAACATAAGAATTTATCAGTGTTTCCTTACGTATTTATTATAAGGAGGATGAAATGAATCTAGCAACGTTTTTTTCAGATACGACCTACATTGTATTTGAACCAAAAGAGATACGAAATAGGAAAATAAAACAATTCCTTGATTATATTCACGTAGATATCCGTGACGAGGACATACAGGACATTTTAGAGTTTATACACTCGGGGAGATATACCGTCTGTTGGCTCTATATTGTGGTTTTTTCTTCCTTTCAATGTCTGATCCATCAGGGGATTTGGAATGAAACTTTGGCAAAGGCCTATCATGAATATCTGGTAGAGTTAGGATGGGACTATGAACATGAGATTGTTGGGAAAATGCTTTCTGCGGGAGATATAGAAAGTGTTCGGGAATTTTGTTTGGAGAGCAAACTTGCAGATGAAGAAAATCGCACATATTTTATGGAGAATGCAATATGGAAAGGCAAGGATTATGGTAAATAAAATTGCATATAAAGATGGATGTAAATAATACATCTCTATCGGCTCCATGACCACCAAAGGCAATGCTGACATCACGACAAAAGCCGCCGTCGCACCGAGAACCATCGACATCCACGAGAATAAGGTGCAGGACATCTCTGCCCTCAGCAGGGATACTGCAAACGCACTCAACGAGCTTGGCAGAATCTTTGACAAGAAGAGTGTCGAGTCACAGAAAGAACTCGTCAATGTCTTCCGTGAAGAAGCATTCCGTCTGGCGCACAATCTTCCCGACGACGGAAGTGGACGAAAGACGCTCATTCATGCTGCTATCGGTGGACTCATCAGCCAGCTTTCAGGAGCTGGCTGTGCTTCGGGCGCAGCAGGTGCAGGACTCAATGAGGCGCTGATTAACAACCTAAAGGGGCTTGACCCCACCCTTGCACAGATAATCAGTGGAGTTCTTGGTGCGGCTGCAGCAAAAGCGATCAACGGAAACGCTACAGCAGGAGCAATTTCGGCGGCAAGTGGAACAAAATACAATTTATTGGGTGCATTGCCTTTAGCACTCTCAGATTATATATTGGCATTCGTTGGCTTATCTGGCTATACAGTCCTAAATAGCGCTGATGGACAACAACTTTTAATGAATGCTACTGGTGAGGTGATTGTAAAATGTAACAACCTTGGAGAATGGATGACTAGTAATGGGGAAGAAGCGTTTGATTATATTGGAGATACAATAGAGGACATTATATATTGGGCTAGTACGGGTACCCCACGTAATAATAAATCTCAAAATTAGCAAGCTAGATCTGCTGCTAATAAGCATGGATTAAACCGTGAACAACGCAGAAAATTACATGATGAAATTTCAGGGCAAAATTATGGCTATAAGGAAATAGACGAAACTGCCAGACGTATCAAAAATGGAGAATTATAAATGCGCGACTTTGAATTTATATCTAGCATACTAAAAGAAACCGTCTGTTATGAGGTTGGAAAAGGAGGGTTAAGTATATGGATAGGATTTGGGGAGAAAATTACAAGAAACAAAAAAAGAGAAACGAATGTATTATCTTGTTGTTCAAACTCCATGGAGATTTTTACAAAACGAAAAAGTTATTTTAGCTTCTGGGGACATGTATATCCCCTATGATAGTAGCAAACCATTTGAAGTAGGAAATGATTATAATAGCCTATATGATGAGAGGGTAAAAGATTTGAACACAAAACTGTCTTGTGGCATCAAGGTAGCAGAAGCCACTTGTTCTTCTACAGGAGATATTACATTATCTCTCGAAAATCACCTTGTGTTCCAAACATTTATCGATGGATCAACTAAAAACGAATTTTGGCGCTTTATTTCGAATGAACAAAAAGAATCTATGCATGTCGTTTTTTGGGATATATGAAAAAGTTGGTTAATCGCTATTTTGTGTGGGTAAAGGAAACAATGATGCCGCTACGGTTGGGCAACGACGACATCAAGATCCAAGTTTCCGCATACCAAATAGATCATGGTCTTGAAGTATTCCATATTCCGGAATCCTCGTGCACGACACTTCAGGTTCTGGATAATACTGTTCATTCCCTCAAGTACGGCGTTGGTGTACTTGTATTTGAAGTAGTTGAGAATTTCCTCGCTATGTCTCCGTACGAGCCACGCGAACTCCTTCATCGGTTCCAGCCGGCTGTGCGTCATCCAACTGCATAGGCGGCGCATCGTAGAACTCTGTGAGACCATGTTCCCGCGCCGTAATCGCCATCGGGAGAATGCCGCTGATCGGACGGCAGTTCCCATCGAGAGAAAGTTCCGCCGAGAAAAGTGCGTTCTGCACCGCCGTCTCCGGAACCATACCGTAGGATGCAAGGAGTCCAACGGCAATCGGAAGATCAAGCCCCGAACTGTCCTTTCGCACATCGGCAGGTGCAAGATTCACCGTCACCCGCTCCTGCCGTAGCTGAATGCCCGAGTTGCGGATTGCAGTGCGCACACGCTCCTTCGACTCCTTCATTGACGTATCGGGAAGCCCGACCAGCTCAAAGCCCGGCAGCCCGGGCGACACATCCACCTCAACATCGATAATCCGTCCATCGATCCCGAGGGTCGTCGCACCATAAGTCTTTGCAAACAACGGCCTTCCCTCCTACGTTTCAAATATAAGAAAATGATAACACAATAGAGGGGAAGATGGCTAATGATTCTTTGCAAAAGAAAAGAGATTCCAGACGTTAGATGAGACAACTCGCAGTAGCCTCACAAACTCACACAATTCTCTGCGCAAAATCCGTCTCTAACATCCTTGACGGGAGCGTGTATAATGAAGGTAAATCAGCCCTATAATAAGGGAGCATTGATCCATACTTCTCAAAAATTTCTCCAAAAGATACGGAGGTTCAAATGCACCGAAATAAGCATTGGCGCAGGCTTGTCGAACGCAATAAACTGAAACGTCTCTACCATGCCACAAAATTCAGTTATGGTGCAGGCGCATATTATGATAAAAAGCAAAACCGCCTACGGAAATATTCGCTCAACAGCGCCGGACTTCGACGTGCTCTCAACAGAAGTCTGCGTCGAAAGTTAAAGGAAGACATTGTGCACACACAGTATGAACACCTCTCCCCTGGAATGTATCGAAAGATGAAGGACTATTGGTGGGATTTGCTGTAATGACGAACTTTCTAGCATGAAACACGGAGCACAGGCAGTTTGTAGGGTTTAATGGCGCATAAACATAGGTCATTGTTTTTTGCCGCATTAAATCTTGATGCACCTTGGCGTGTGGAACGGGTCGAGTTCCTCCCCTCAAAGGAGAAGCCTTCCATGAAGGAACTCCATATTTACGTAGGATTTGCACGCGGCGGGAAATTTCACTGCCCGGAAGAAGGATGCGTGGAATCCATGACCGCCTACGACACCTCTGAGCGGACATGGAGACATCTGGACTTCTTTCAGTACAAGACCTACCTGCACGCAGCCCTTCCACGTATCCGCTGTAAAGAGCACGGGACAAAGACCGTATCCGTTCCTTGGGCAAGACCGAACTGTGGATTCACACTTCTATTTGAGGGATGGCTTGTGGAGCTTTCCAAACATCCCCCGGTCGCGGCAATCGCCCGCATTGGCGCTGACGAAAACAATATCACACAGAAACTTAAACGGGCTGAAAAAAAGCTTGCTGATGCCTACCATGATTTTGCGAGGTAATGCGAATCGGATGCTGACAATAGTTTCCTTGTTTCACACCCTCTGAAATCCTTAAAAACAGCAGTTTCCCTGTTACACTCATGACAAAAAGCAGTCGCCTTGTTACACACTCCATTTTCCAATGGTCGGAACTATTGTCACAGAACGCAAAAAGGGATTCCGATAGATTGCCCACTTAGAGCTAATCTCTCGGAATCCCTTGATTTCAAGCCTTTCCCCTGCTTTTACTTCTGCTCTCTTGACATCAATACCACGCACTCGACATGCGAAGTTTGTGGAAACAGATCGACCGGCTGTACTTCCTTCGCATGATAACCGAATTCTTTCAGTATGGCGAGGTCGCGTGCGAGAGTGGCGGGATTGCACGAGACGTAGACGATGCGCTGCGGCTTCATATCGGCGAAGGTTTGGAGGACAGTCGGCGTGCAGCCCGCACGCGGTGGGTCCACGACGACGACATCCGGACGAATGCCCTGTTTGTAGAGTGCCGGCATGACTTTTGTCGCGTCGCCGACGATAAACTCTGCATTTTTGACATGGTTATCGCGGGCATTTTTTCGTGCATCGAGAATGGCAGGCTGCACGATTTCGATGCCGTAGACCTTACGTGCTCTCTGGGCAAGAAAGAGTGTGATTGTTCCTGTGCCGCAGTAGGCGTCAATGACGGTCTCTGTCCCATGGAGATCCGCATAGGCAAGTGCCTGTTCATAGAGACGTTCAGCCTGCTGTGTATTGACCTGAAAAAAGGATCGAGGTGAAATGTGAAAATGCAGCCGTCCGAGTGCATCGAGAATGGTCGGCTTGCCCCAGAGGAGAACCGTGTCACGCCCCATGATGACATTGTTTCGATAGGTTTGGATGTTTTGATGTACGCTGACGAGGTTCGGCAAATGCTCTCGCAGCAGACGAACAAAATCCTTTGCACGCGGCAGCTGCTTGGTCGCTGTGACGATCACCGCCATAAGGTCGCCATTCTGCCCGACACGCCCGACGATGTGACGCAGGATGCCCTTATGTGTGTCCTCATTGTAGACAGGAATGCGAAGCTGCGCGGCAATAGCGCGTACGGTATTGGCGAGTGCATTATTCGGTTCACGCTGGATATGGCAGTTCTCCGTATCGATGATTGTATGGCTTCCCTGTGCGAAACAGCCAACAACGATGTTTCCCTTAGCAAGGCCGATGGGAAACTGCATTTTATTGCGATAGTTCCACGGTGACTGTGCCGCAAGTGTCTCTCTGACCAAGACATGAGGAAGTTTGCCGATATGGGACAGTGCATCGATCACCTGCTGACGCTTCGCGCGCAGTTGTGCCGCATAGGAGAGATGCTGGAACTGACAGCCGCCGCACTCCTCATAAAGGCTGCATAAGGGTGTGATGCGATCATTGCTCTGCTGAAGAATTTCCGTCAAACGTCCACGGGCATAGGATGTTTTTACCTCATTAATGCGTACTGTGACCCGTTCGCCGGGAAGTGCATTAGGGACAAATACGGTAAAGTTCTCGTATCGCCCGACGCCCTCGCCGCTCGTTCCAAGCCGGTCAATGCCAATCTCATAGACTTCCCCTCGACGTATGGGAGCCGTCTGCACGCGTGTCTGCGCTTTTTTTGTTTTTTTCATGACTCTCGAAACGTCACCTTTTCAAATACTTCCATCGGGGTATTGAGGAGCACATCCGCACCGTGTTCGCGGAGCTCCTGCTCCGTGCGGAATCCCCAGAGAGCGCCCACCGCAAGCGTTCCCGCATTGCTTGCGGTGTCCATGTCGACCGAGCTGTCTCCGAAGTACGCTGTTTCCTGCCCTGTAACGCCAAACTCTTTCATGATGTGAAGTACTTTCGTTGGATCCGGTTTTCGCGGAAGTTCCTCCCGATCACCGATGATCTCCCGAAACATACGCGGAGGAAACAGCGCCGTAATGATGCGTTCTGCCGCACTTTGATGTTTATTCGTGCAGACAGCCAGTGGAATACCGCGCCGGCAAAGCTCCTCCAGCATCTCCATAATACCGTCATAGGGAATGGTCTTATGCAGGAGGCTTTCAGCATAGCGTTCTTTGTACTCTGCCATAAAACGATCGACAAATGCGGCGTCCTCCACCTGATGCGGCGGCAGAATCCGCTCAATCAGTTTCTGTGTTCCATTTCCGACAAAATACCGATACTTCTCCGTTGCATACGTCGGAAAATGATATGCTGACAGGACAGCATTGGCACTGTCTGCCAAATCTTCAAGCGAATTGATCAACGTGCCGTCCAAATCGAAAATCGCAGCCTTATACTGCATGGCAGTCTCTCCTTTTGAGAAAAACAGCCTTTCCCCTGCGGAAAAGACTGCTTGCTTTCTCAGCCAAGTTTTTTTGCTAAAAGTTCGTTGACCATCTGCGGGTTTGCCTTGCCCTTGGACTGTTTCATCACTTGTCCGACCCAGGCACCGATTGCCTTTTTATTGCCCCCCTTGTAGTCCTCTACCGCCTTTGCATTGGCAGCGATGACTTGATCGACGATGCCTTCAATCTCCTTGGTGTCCGTAATCTGGATGAGCCCCTTGTCCTTGACGATCTTCTCAGGAGCATCAGGAGATGTCCACATTTCCTTGAATACGGTTTTGCCGATCTTAGACGAAATCGTCCCTTTGGCGATGAGGAGAATCATCTCGCCGAGGCGCTTTGCATCGACAGGAGAGTCCTCGATCGTTTTCCCTTCTGCGTTCAGGTTCTTCGAGAGATCGCCCATCAGCCAGTTTGCCGCCAGTTTTGCATCCGCCCCCGTTGCGACAATAGCATCATAGTACTCTGCCATCGCACGCGAGCTCGTGATGATACCCGCATCGTATGCGGAGAGTCCTGCCTCGTCCATCAGGCGCACGCGACGGGCGTCCGGCAGCTCCGGCAGCTCACGCCGCACCGCCTCAACCTCCTCTTCACTCGTCACGATGGGCGGAAGATCGGGCTCCGGCATATAACGGTAGTCATGAGCCTCCTCTTTGCTGCGCATGGAGAGCGTCATGCCACGCTCTGGATCCCACGTGCGTGTCTCCTGCACAATGTGTCCGCCGTCCTCGAGCACCTCCGTCTGACGCTCGATCTCATAGTTGATCGCATCTTCCAACGCTTTGAAGGAGTTGATGTTTTTCATCTCCGTCCGTGTACCGAGCTGATCTGAGCCGACAGGACGCAGGGACACGTTGATGTCCGCGCGGAGATTCCCCTCCTCCATGCGGCAGTTGGAGACGTCGATGTACTCCATGATCGACTTGATCTTCTCCATGTAGGCACGCGCTTCCTCGGCTGAGGACATATCGGGCTCGGAGACAATCTCAAGCAGGGGAACACCAGTGCGGTTGTAGTCCACATTGGACGAAGTGGAATCCTTAATCGTCGTGCCGGAGTGAACGAGTTTTCCTGCGTCCTCCTCCATGTGGATACGCGTCAGGCGAATGCGCTTCTTCCCCTCTTCCGTATCGATATCCACCCAGCCGTGTTCGGCGATAGGCAGGTCGTACTGCGAGGTTTGGAAGTTCTTCGGCAAATCCGGATAGTAGTAATTCTTGCGGTCAAACTTGCTGTATCCGTTAATCGTGCAGTTCGTCGCCAGCCCCGCCTTGATGGCGAAATGGACGACCTCACGGTTGACGACAGGGAGAACGCCGGGCAGACCGAGGCAGACGGGACAGACATGTGTGTTCTGCGGAGCTCCGAACCCCGTAGCACAACCGCAGAATATCTTGGTCTTTGTCTTGAGTTCGCAGTGAATCTCAAGGCCGATGACGGTTTCGTATTTCATGCCCTTCCTCCAATCGGCGCCATTTTCGTATGGAAATCATGCCCCTGCTCATAGGCAAACGCCGCACGCAGGATCGTCTCCTCCGCCAGCGGACGGCCGATGATCTGAAGTCCGATCGGAAGTCCCGCCGCAGTGAAGCCGCAGGGGACGGATATCCCGGGGAGCCCCGCGAGATTCAGTGGAACGGTCGAAACATCCTGCAGATACATCTGCAGGGGGCTCGTCATTTCACCGATGCGATACGCCGGTGTCGGTGCTGTCGGTGTCATGATGACATCCACCTGCTCAAAGGCTCGCGTAAAATCCTGCTGAATGAGCGTCCGCACCTTCAGTGCCTTGAGGTAGTACGCATCGTAATATCCGGCGGAGAGTGCATAGTTGCCGATAAGGATGCGCCGTTTTACCTCTGCGCCGAATTTCTCCGTGCGCGTCCGCGTCATCATATCGACGAGATCCTCTCCGTCCACCCGTGCGCCATAGCTGACCCCGTCATAGCGTTCCAGATTCGTCGCAGCCTCTGCAGGTGCAATCAGATAGTAGGTGGAGACGGCATAGTCCGTATGCGGCAGGGAGATTTCGCGAACCTCTGCCCCCATCGCCTCCATATCCGCAATCGCCTTGCGGACGGATGCCTCAACCTCCTGATCCATTCCGTCAATAAAATATTCCTTCGGGAGTCCGATCTTCATCCCCTTGACATCTGCGCGCAGTGCCTGTGTATAGTCCGGGACATCGGCGCGGCTCGCCGTCGAGTCCATCGGATCATGCCCTGCAATTACGTTCAGGAGATGGGCTGCATCCGTGACATCGCGCGTGAGCGATCCGATCTGATCGAGTGATGACGCATACGCCATCAGGCCGTAGCGAGACACACGCCCATAGGTCGGCTTCAGTCCGACAATACCGCAGAATGATGCAGGCTGACGGATCGACCCGCCGGTATCACTGCCGAGCGCCCAAATCGCCGTTCCCGATGCCACGGCAGCAGCACTGCCGCCCGATGACCCTCCGGGGACACGCGCCGTGTCCCAAGGGTTGTGCGTCGGCTGAAAGGCGGAGTTCTCCGTCGAGCCCCCCATGGCAAACTCATCGAGATTCGTCTTTCCGAGAATGACGGCGTCCTCTGCGTGCAGCTTCGTCATGACCGTCGCATCATAGGGCGGAACAAAGTTCTCCAAGATCTTGGACGCGGCTGTCGTGCGTACACCGATGGTGCAGATATTATCCTTAACAGCACCCGGAATCCCTGCGAGGAACGGAATCTTCTCTCCTGCGGCACGTTTTGCATCCACGGCATCCGCCTGAGCAAGCGCACCCTCGCGTGTTTCCAGAAGGTATGCACCGACATCGCCCTCCACGACATCCATGCGCGAAAGCACATCCTCGGTCAGTTCACGGGCGCTGATCTCGTTGCGCGCGAGCATATCGTGCAGGACATGCGCCGGTTTTTCATATAGACTCAAAACAGCCCCTCCTTACCCTTCGAGTACCTTTGGCACTTTGAAATACCCGTCCTCCTGCAGCGGTGCATTCGAAAGTGCCGCCTCGTTGGAAAGAGACGGGCGCACCTCGTCTGCGCGAAAGACATTCTCAATGGGCAGTGCATACGTCGTCGGCTGCACATCTTCCGTATCGACACGTGAGAGGTTATCCACGTACGAGAGAAAGTCGCCCAGAGACGCCAGTGCCTCCTCCTTTTCCTCTGCCGGAATCGAAAGACGCGAGAGATGCTCGGTCACTCTGAGATCCTGTTCCGTTACCTTCATAGACTCCACCATCTTTCCATGCTTAGGGAAGCACTGATAAATGCGGCACGACCATCCGGCACACCTCATTTTATCAGCAATTCCCATAGTCGCAGTTTCTTCGCTATTATAACAAATCACTTCATCGGTATCAAACGGAAATCACTACACCTGCGGCGGACGGATAAAATCTGCCGAGAGTGCGAGCAGAATCTCCCGCAGGAGTTTGAGTGCCGTTGCCGTCGATGTGCCGCTAGCGTCAAGCGGCGGCGAGAGCTCCACCATGTCGCATGCGACAACCCTGCATCCACGCACAACGGAGAGTGCCGCCTTCATCAGTTCGATGAACGTGACACCGCCTGCCTCCGGTGTTCCCGTACCGGGGAAAACGGAAGGATCGAGGACGTCGAGGTCAATCGTCAGATAGACAGGCCGTCCGTGGAGACTGGCAATCACATCCGAGAGGCCCGTAAAGGTAAATGGATGGAGATCCGTGTGCCCTGCCCGTGCCCACTGCCATTCTGAACGCTCGCCACTGCGTATCCCAAACTGATGGATGCGCCCATCGCCGAGCAGATCCCACGCACGACGGATAACAGTCGCATGAGAGAGTTTGTTGCCAAGATATTCTTCACGCAGATCAGTATGTGCATCGAAGTGAATGATGGAGAGATCGGCGTACCGCTTTGCCACAGCTTCGATTGCGGGGAGGCTAACCAGATGCTCCCCGCCGATCAGAAAGGGCAGCTTTCCACTTTGCAGGATCGCCTCTGCGCGCTCCCCAATCATCGCCAGTGCTCGTTCGGTATCGCCAAAGGGCAGCTCCAAATCCCCCCCGTCAAAGACGCATGCGTCATCAAGATCGAGTTCCTGATATGGGCTGTACGTCTCCAATCCGTATGACTCCGCCCGCATCGTGCGCGCAGCAAATCGCGTGCCCGGACGATAGGACGTCGTCGAGTCAAACGGCGCACCGATGAGGACGATATGGCTCTCCTCATAGGTGTTATCGCAGCCGAGAAATGTTTCAACGTTGCGGTTCCACATCTTCGAGTATCTCCTCTACATAGTTCGGCAGAGCAAAAGCCGCTGCATGAAGCTGCGTATTGTAGTAGCGCGTCCGAATGCCGAGTGCCTTCCATCGCGCAAAATCGACGCCCTCCACGGGGCGGCGATTCTTTGATGAGAAACCAAACAGCCAATGCCCCGACGGATAGGTCGGAATATGCACCTGATAGACGCGGCTATATGGGAACGAATGAACAATGCGCTTGTGCATCCGCTGCATGGCATAGGCGTCCTGCTCGTAAAAGGGGCTTTCATGCTGGTTGATCATGATGCCGTCTGCTTTGAGGGCCTTGTAGCAGTTGCCATAAAACTCTTTGGTAAACA
>CAUTTS010000074.1:0-10632 GCA_963541465.1 uncultured Selenomonas sp. | reverse complement strand
CGGATGTCCTCGCTCGTCACCTTGAAATGCGTGCAGACGATGCGCTCGATCATCTCCATCGTGATGCGGCGCCCCTTTTCCCCGCGCAGATAGTTGCCGAGCGCGGCGACGCAGGTCGTCTCGTCGATCGGCATACGCATCATGGAGGCGTATTTGATGAGACGCGTGAGGGCACCCTCGAGCTCGCGGATGTTGCTGTCCACGCGGCTCGCGATATAGGTCACCACATCGGCGGGGATGTCGACGTTCTCGCTCTGAGCCTTTTTCTGGAGGATCGCGACGCGCGTCTCGAACTCCGGCGGCTGGATATCGACGGGCGCACCACCCGCGAAGCGCGAGATCAGACGATCCTCGAGCCCCTTGACATCCTGCGGCTGGCGATCCGAGGTCAGGATGATCTGGCTGCCGTTGTCGCGCAGTTTGTTGAACGTCTGGAAAAACTCCGTCTGCGTCTGCTCCTGCCCGGCAAAGAACTGGATATCGTCGATCAGCAGCACGTCGATATGGTAGTATTTCTCGCGGAATGCGTCCATATTCTTCTCGCGGATCGAGCGGATAAATTCATTGGTAAAGTCCGTACTTGCGATATAGAGGACGCGTTTTTTCGGATCGTCGGCGAGGATCTTGTGGCCGACCGCGTGCATGAGATGCGTCTTGCCGAGTCCCACGCCGCCGTAGATGAAGAGCGGGTTGTGCGAGGGGAGCCCCGGCGCGTCTGCGACGGCCTTTGCCATGGCGTAGGGGAACTGGTTCGAGCGTCCCGTGACGAACGCCTCGAAGGTATACTTCGGGTTGAGCGTCGTCGCGTCGTCCGGTGCCGCCGCGTGTGTCTCGGGCGGCGTGAGCGGGAGACTGCCCTGCGTGGGGTATGTCGCCTGCTCGTCCGCGGCGATATGCCCGGCGGCTGCCTCCTCTGCCATGGTGGGTTCTACCGGGATTTCCTTCGCCGTAGGCGGCTCTTTCTGGGATGCTGCCGCCGGATCAATAATGATCTGGAACATATAGCCGGCACCGAGCGCCTTTTGTATGACATCACCGAACAGTGCACCCAGACGTGATTCTACATATTGCTTCTGGATATCTTCGCCAACGGCAAGCAGCAGTTCCTTATCTTTGAGCGAAACGGGTACAATGGGCAAAATCCACTTCTTTACAGCGTCTTCGTGAATGATTCCGCTGGTCTTATCCAGCACTTTTTGCCACAGATCGGCGAGGTTCTTTTCTTCGGACATACGATTTTGTCCCTTCGTAAAAATTTGTTATCCACAGAGTTATTCACACTTGTGGATAACTCTTCCGATGTAAAACGTTAGGTAATCCGTGAAGATCGAAAATTATGCACGATGTTTTCACAGGTTTTCCACAATGAACCAAGGGATATTTTATCAAAAAAAAGCGGACTTATCAACAGGTGCTTTGGTCTTATCCACCAAAAAAAGGGCGAAATCATGCCCGTGTGCCTTGACATACGCGCGTTTTTTCGTCTATAATGTGACCTGATTCACACGCGAGACTACCTGCGCGGCGGTATGTGCCGCGCGTTGCAGCAGAAAAGGAGGTGACGAGAGGTGAAGAGAACATTTCAGCCGAACAATCATTGGAGAAAAAAGACGCATGGATTCCGTGAGCGCATGAAGACGAAAGGCGGCCGCCTCGTACTCAAGAGAAGGCGTCAGCGCGGAAGAAAGAAACTTTCGGCGTAATATCGCTGGACTTTGGGCAGGAGGTCACCGCAGGTGGCCTCTTTTTTACGAATATGGAACAGAAAAGATATACACTGCCGCGCAGCAGGATGATCAAGCGCCGCAGCGACTTTCAGTGTGTCTATCAAAAGGGGCGCTCGGTCGCGGGGCGGCGCATGATCCTCTATGTCCTGCGCGACCCGCGTGTCGCGGGAAAGGTCGGCTTTGCCGCCGGGAAAAAACTGGGCTGTGCCGCCGTGCGCAGTCGCACGAAGCGCCTCCTGCGCGAGGCGTACCGCTGTCTGCAGCATGAGTTGCGCGGCGATGTGGGGATCCTCCTCATCGGGCGTGCGGGACTTGCGGACGGCAAGATGCAGGACGCCGCCGAGGAGCTGCGCCGCCTCATCCGCCGCGCGGGGATCTTCGCTAGCGGCGCATCGGAAAAACATCGGAGGGAGCACGGATGAAACGCCTGCTGCTGCTCCTCATCCGCTTTTATCGCGCGGCGATTTCGCCGCTCTTTCTGCCGCACTGCCGCTACTACCCGACCTGCTCGGCGTATGCCTTGGAGGCGGTCACGCGCTACGGCGCATGGCGCGGCGGATGGATGGCGCTGCGCCGCATCCTGCGCTGTCACCCCTTTCATCGGGGCGGCTATGACCCCGTACCATAACGAAACGATTCCGAACATCCGAAATACAGACGACGACTTAACCAAACGTCCCAATCGTAGGAGGAACTATCCTTGATCGAATTTTTCAGCAATCTGTTTGCGCCCATCATCCATATATTGCAGATGATCCTCGGCGCATTCTACTCCGTCACCAGTGCCGCCGGCCTTGAGAGCTACGGCTTTCCCATCATCCTGCTTACCATCCTCATCAAGCTCGTGACCTACCCGCTCACCGTGAAGCAGGTCAAATCCATGAAGGCGATGCAGGACATCCAGCCGAAGATGAAGAAAATCCAAGAAAAATACAAGCACGACCCGCAGATGCTCCAGCAGAAGACGGGCGAGCTCTTCCGCGAGGCGGGCGTCAACCCGCTCGCCGGCTGTCTGCCGCTCCTCGTGCAGATGCCGATCCTCATGGGCATGTACTACGCGCTCTTTAACTTTACCTTCCCGAGCGCGGAGGCGGCGGCGTTCTTCTGGCTCCCGAGCATGAGCGAGCCGGATCCCTACTACATCCTCCCCGTCCTCTCGGCGGCGACGACCTTCCTCCAGCAGAAAATGACCTCCAGTGAGATGACGGGGCAGATGAAGATCATGATGACCGTCATGCCGCTCTTCATCGGCTGGATCAGCCTCACCTTCCCGTCGGGACTCGTCCTCTACTGGGTCACGATGAACGTGGTTCAGATCGCCCAGCAGTGGTGGATGTACCGCGGTGAGGACAAGACGGCAAAGGGGGCGGCGTAATGGCGGAGATCATCGAGACGACGGGCAAGACCGTCGAGGATGCCCTCGCAGCAGCACTGGAAAAACTCGGCTGCGGCCGCGAGGAGGTCACCTACGAGGTGATTCAGGAGCCGTCGGGCGGCTTCCTCGGGCTCTGGGGCAAACGCGAGGCGCGCATCCGCGTCACGACGCGTCCCATCATCCGCCCACATCATCGGGAGATCCCAATCCCGCCGCCGCCGACCATCACCGCTGCATCGCGCGAGGAGAGTGCGCCCGCGCGCAGCGAGGACGACGGATTCGACCCGCGCGCCAAGCGCTACCATACCGATCTGCGCTCCTCCGTGCGCCGCAGTGCGGCAGGCGATGGGGCGCGCACGGAGACCGAGCGACGCGACACCGCCCTGCGGCGGGAGCGTCCCGCACGGGACGACGCGCCGCGCAGCTACGGCAATGCGCGTCCACGCTACGAGGGGACGCGCGAGCGTGAGGGCGGCTATTCGCCGCGCCCGCGCCGCGAGCGCAGTGACGTACCGCTCCTCCCACTCACGGATGAGATGGCGGCAGCGGCAGAGGGCTTCCTCGGCAAGATCTTTGCCGCGATGGGACTCTCCGTCACGCTGAACCGCACGGATACGCCCACGGGCACGATCTTCAACATGCACGGGGAGAACCTCGGCATCCTCATCGGCAAGCACGGCGCGACGCTCGACGCGCTCCAGTACCTCACGAACCTCGTTGTGAACAAAATCCCGGCGACGGGCTTTGCGCGCATCATCCTCGACGTGGAGGACTACCGCGCCCGTCGCGAGGAGACGCTCATTCGCCTCGCGGGACACCTCGCGGACAAGGCGTGCCGCATCGGCGAGGAGATCCACCTTGAGCCGATGAGCCGCCACGAGCGCAAGATCATCCACATGGCATTGCAGGACAATCGCCGTGTTACAACCTACAGCGCGGGCGACAACCCGCGCCGCTACGTCGTCATCGTCCCGAAACGCCGCCGCTACGGCCGCAGCGAAGACAGCTATGAGGCGTACGAACAGTGAGGATTTGAAAAAGGGCTGTTGTATGAAGCCGAATTCAGCTTCGTGCAACAGCCCTTCTTTACTGTGAAGTAATATAATATCATTTTTCATCTTTTTTTCAGTTTAACTTGTAATACAAGTATATTTCTGCTATCTTAAATATAGGCACGTTTGTACGATAAGCTTTCAAAAGGAGCTGTCCATCATGAGCGAAGAACTGATTCAGAGGAACTTAGTGGCAGCCCCGGAACATATGGGGCCATGGGAATATTATAATATTGGTGCAACAACGCTTAAAGCCTTGAAAGAGGCGCAGATAATTCCGCAGAAAAACTATGCAGAATTCGAGAGCAAGAAGCCGGATGCACTCATTATCGAAAAGGCGCATGTCATTGCCACGATTGAGTATAAACAGCCAAGTCAGTTGCGGACCAAAAAACAGGTTGCCGCAGCTGTCGCACAGGAACTTGGCACAGCACGTGTATTAGGGGCAAAAATCTATATTGTGACGGATGGGAAGAAGACATATTGGATCAATCCCCTGACAGGAAATCCAATTTTATCTGAGGATGGAAAGCCACTTACAAGCGAATTTCAGCGGGACTCGGATGTGTCCATCCGTCTCATCTATCGGATTCTATCCTCTATCCAGGCAGACAATGATATGCTCTGTACTCCTGTTGCAGTCGATCCTCTTCCACTGGCACGTCAAGTCTGGCAGGATTTATGGGCGGTGTCCGGGGCGACGCCGGAGAACTGCCTCTATACCTTCGTCGAGATATTTATCTTCAAGTATCTCAGCGATCTTGGCGTATTGCGCGGCGTGTATACATTCGATCATTTGCTTGCTCAATATGGGACTAACACGGACAATGAAGTTTTGGAGGTCTATGCGAGCAGCGTTCGTCCCAAGATCAAGGAGCTTTTCCCATGGAATCCCAAGGACAGGACGACCATCATCAACGGAACGATCTTCGTCTCCAAGGATGACAAAGCTGTCGATGGCTATGCTGCCGTCTTTCATAAGATACTGGATCGCTTTGCGAAATTCGGCACACTTGAAAAGATTGACTACGATTTCAAGAGCAGACTTTTCGAGACATTTCTCAAGGAATCCATCAGTAAGAAGAACTGGGGACAGTTCTTTACTCCGCTGAAGGTCGTGCAGTCCATCGCAAAAATGGCGGAGATTCGTCCCGGTATGCACATCTGCGATCCCGCGTGCGGCGTTGGGAAATTCCTCCTCGAACCGATCCTGCATGACCTCGACCGCTATTTTACCGTCGAGGGCGGGCAGCTGAAAGCTAAGATTCAGCTTTCAGGATTTGATAAGGGATTCGACAAGGATGAGCAAAAGACCATCATCCTCGCCAAGGCGAATATGCTTATCTATTTCTCTGCCCTTCTGCGCGATCACGCAGGAATCAGCGCGCAGTTCTCGGAGCTGTTCAACAATACCTTCCTCCTGCAGACCAACTCCATCCTAGGGACACTCTCGCATCCGATCACAGACGAATACGATTTAATTCTGACGAATCCGCCCTATGTGATGAGCGGCAGCAGCAACCTCAAAGAGGAGATAGCAAAGCGGGTGGATCTCAAATCGCACTATAGCATCAGCGCGATGGGGGTCGAGGGGCTGTTCATGGAGTGGATCATCCGCGCCCTGAAGCCGGGAGGAAAGGCTTTCATTGTTGTGCCCGACGGGATTATGAACCGCAGCAACGATCAGCGCCTGCGTGACTTCATTCGGACTGAATGTGAGATTGACGCAGTGATCTCACTCCCGCTCAACACCTTCTTTACCACGAATAAAAAGACCTACATCATGGCACTGACGAAGAAAGTCCCCGTCGTGTGCGAAGGCGTTACGGTAAAGGAACAGCAGACAAGTCCCATATTCACCTATCTCTGCTCGGAGATCGGGGAGACGCGGGATATGTATCGGTTCGATCTGGAGCAGAACGACCTTGCGGCGGCGGCGGATCTCTACTGCATGTTCCGTGGTGCAAAGGACTGCTTCAGGACAGACGACCCGCGCTGTAAGATTGTCTCCATCGACGCATTCGCGGAGGGGACGCACTGGTCGGTTGAGCGTTGGTGGACGCGCGAGGAACGGATCGCGCTCGGGATTGAGGAGGAGGATCGGAGTGTTACACCTGAGGAAATGGGTGTGATGATCACCGACATTACGAATACCCTGAATGAGTATAGGGATATGCTTCTTTCCACTGTTCAAAAAAAAAAGGAGAAATTGGAGTTTCGGACAATCTATCTGACTGATCAAGAAAAATTCACGCTGATTTCACGTGGACTTGGAAAGAATCGAACAGAACTACAGCAGATGGATACGCATTGCTGCACCGATATTCCTGTATATACAGCGGCACAGGAACCGGTCGCATATATTGCACGCATAGCGGGCAAAGAGCCCATCATGGCGAGTGAAGCAGCCCCTCTGCTTTCCTTTGCAACTAACGGAGACGGTTCTGCAGGAAGAAATTTCGTGATGCATAAGAAACCCTTCTATTTGAATGTGGATCGCATTGCTGTCGAGATACCGGATTCTGCGATTGATCTGTCCTACGTATACACCTGTATTTTCGATATGAAGGAGCGTTATCGTTTTCATCATGCCTTTAAGGCGAATCGTCATAATTTGGCAAATGTCTCCTTACCCATTCCCGTTATGGAAAACGGCGCATTTGATTTACAAATGCAAAAGAATATAGCATTGCAGTTTGAACTGATTGAGCAGATGAAAGGAGAAATCCAAAAAAAAAGAAATCGAATCAAAGAGGTGATTTTTCACATTGACCTAAAGGAATACTCTATGCGCTATATGCCTCTTTCTGATGTGCTTGATACGGTGAAAGGAAATAGTAGGTATACGCGAAAATATGGAAAAGACCATCAAGGAAACTATCCTGTCTTTGCTGCTTCGAGTACGAAACCGCTGACTTATTTGGACACATATGATTATGACGGAAATTATCTGAGTTGGTCGACCAATGGATTTGCGGGGACGGTGACAGTGCTGAAAGGACAGTTTTCCATCAATGGTGATCGGGGACTACTGATTCCCAAAATAGACCATATAAATATCTTATATTTGCGTTACATTTTAGAGCCCATCTTTCGTAAGTTGGCAAAAGGGCGTCGAGGAGATCGCGGTGAAGATGAGTTTACGAAGTTGTATCCATCCATGATTTCTGATGTAGTTGTTCCTTTGCCGGTTGATACAAGCGGAACAATCAGTATGGAGGCACAAAATGAGATTGCGATGATGTATGATACAATGGAAGAATATCGCCGTGAGATTGTGGGGAAACTGGATGCCTTATTAAATCAGCATATCAGCTATTGACATTTGTGGAAAATATAGAAGCGCCCCTTTGGGAATGGGCGCTTGGGAACACAGGGAAAGGGACACAATGACCGAGGACACCATCAGCCAGATCGCGACCCCGCACGGCGCGGGCGGCATCGGCATCATCCGCGTGAGTGGAGGGGATGCGCTCGGCGTTGCGCGCCGCGTCTTTCGGCCTGCGGCGGGCGGCACGCTCGGGGACATCGCACCCTATACAGCGCGCTATGGACACATCGTCGCGGCGGACGGCACGGTGATCGACGAGTGCATCCTCCTCTATATGCGTGCGCCGCACTCCTATACGGGCGAGGACACGGCGGAACTGCAGTGTCACGGCGGCGCGGTCGTCCTGCGCGAGGTGCTCCTCAGGACATGGGAGGCGGGTGCGCGTCCCGCAGAGGCGGGGGAGTTCACGAAGCGCGCCTTTCTCCATGGGCGGCTTGATCTCGCACGCGCCGAGGGCGTCATGGAGCTGATCGCGGCAAAGAGCACACGCGCCGCGCGTGCCGCACGGGAGCGGCTCGCAGGTGCATTCTCCCATGCGGTGACGGACATTCGCACGCAGATCCTCGGTGCCGTCGCGCACATCGAGGCGGGGATCGACTTCCCCGAGGATGACATCCCCGCTGCCTCCGCCGAACACCTTGCGGCGGAGATCGACGCGGCGTCTGCCGCCGTCCGCCGCCTGCTCGTGGGTGCGGATACGGGCCGCATCCTGCGCGACGGGGTCAAGACCGTCATCGTCGGCCGCCCGAACGTCGGCAAATCGAGCCTCCTCAACGCCCTCCTCGGCATGGAGCGCGCTATCGTCACCGACGTGCCGGGCACGACGCGTGACATCATCGAGGAGGAGATCAGCGTCGCGGGCATCCCCCTGCGGCTTCTCGATACGGCGGGACTGCGCGCGGCAGAGGACGCCGTCGAGCAGATCGGTGTCGCACGCACTGAGCAGCACCTCACGGATGCAGAGCTCATCCTTGCCGTCTTTGATGCGTCAGAGCCGCTGACCGCGGAGGATCACGCGCTTCTTACGCGCCTTTCGGCAGCAGCGGCTGACATTATCATCCTCTGCAGCAAGGAGGATCGCCCCTCCGTGCTGAGTGCGGCGGACTTTTCCGCCGTCGCTGCGCCCGTCCTTCGCATCTCGGCGCAGGAGGGCACGGGGCTCGATGCCCTGCGGGAGGAAATTGCCGCGCACATCGTTCGGCGGGAGGGCGATCTCAGCGATGGGGCGCTCCCGAACAAGGAGCGCGAAATCGAGGCCCTGCACCGCGCGGAGGCACATCTCACGGCGGCAGCGGAGACCCTCGCCGCAGGTCTTGGGACGGACTTCGTCTCCATCGACCTGCGCGCCGCCTATGATGCGCTCGGCGAGATCCTCGGAGAGACCGTCGATACCGACCTGATCGACCGCATCTTCAGCGAGTTTTGTATTGGAAAATAGAGCCCATGAAATCTGATCGTGACATCGTATGGACAGCGCGTGAGATGCGCATATTAGATGCGTTGCAGGAACTCGCCTCTTCCTACGGAGCAGAGCGCGTTGTGCTCTTTGGCTCGCGCGCACGCCGCACGCATGGGGAAAAGAGCGACATTGACCTCGCCGTTTTCGGCTGTGCGCGCTTTCGCGACTTTTCCTTTGCCGTGGATGAGGAGATTGACACCCTCCTCTCCTTTGATCTGGTGGACATGGACGGCATCGTCTCCACTGCCCTAGCGGCAGAGGTGGAACGGGATGGAGTGATTCTCTATGAAGCGGTACGATGAACTTGTGCGCCACCTGTCCATCCTGCGGCAGGCGCGGGAGCAGAATGGGGATCCGATTTCTCATGAGGGATAACGTGAGCACAGAACAGGACTACGACATCATTGTCATCGGCGCAGGCCATGCGGGCGTTGAGGCGGCACTTGCGGCGGCACGGATGGGACGGCGTACACTTATTGTCACACTTTCACTGGACAATATCGCTATGATGCCATGCAATCCATCCGTCGGCGGCCCCGGCAAGAGCCACCTCGTCCGCGAGATCGACGCGCTCGGCGGTGAGATGGGCATTGCGGCAGATCGGGCGAGCATCCAGCGGCGTCTGCTGAACACCGGAAAGGGACCTGCCGTCCACGCCCTGCGCATGCAGGCGGACAAGTTCCTCTATCAGCGCATCATGAAGGAGACCCTCGAAAACACCGCACATCTCGACGTACGTCAGCTCCTCGTGACGGAGCTGCGGACGGAGGAGACGGCGGAGGGACGGCGCGTCACGGGCATCCGCTGCGAGACGGGGGAGCAGCTCACCGCGCGTGTCGTCATCCTCGCGACGGGGACCTATCTGCGCGGGCGCATCATCCTCGGCGAGACGATCTATGACGGCGGCCCGAACGGCCAGCGCCCGGCCATGACATTCTCGGACTCCCTGCGCGCAGCAGGACTTCGTCTCATGCGGTTCAAGACAGGCACGCCCGCGCGCGTTGACTGCCGCACGCTCGACCTCACGGAGACAGAGCGACAGGACGGCGACCCTGATGCGCCTGCCTTCTCCTTCCTGACGGATGCGATGCCCGACGCGCAGACCCCCTGCTACCTCACCTATACGAACGAGGCAACCCACGCCGTCATCCGTGCGAACCTCCACCGTGCCCCCATGGCGAACGGCGTCATCGAGGGCATCGGTCCGCGCTACTGCCCCTCGATCGAGACGAAGATCGCGCGTTTCCCCGACAAGGAACGGCATCAGCTCTTTCTTGAGCCGGAGGGACTGCATACCAATGAGATATATGTGCAGGGTATGTCTACCAGCCTGCCAACGGATGTGCAGGAGGAGTTTCTCCGCACCATCCCGGGACTGCAGCATGCACGCATGATGCGCCCCGGCTATGCCATTGAGTACGACTGCCTCGACCCGCTGCAGCTGGAGGCGAGCCTTGCCGTCAAAGAGATCGCAGGGCTATACTCTGCGGGGCAGGCGAACGGGACGAGCGGCTACGAGGAGGCAGCGGCACAGGGCCTCATCGCGGGCATTAACGCCGCGCGTGCCTGCATGGGAGAGGAGCCGCTCATCCTGCGGCGCAGCGACGGCTACATCGGCGTCCTCATCGACGATCTCGTGACGAAGGGGACAGAGGAGCCGTACCGCATGATGACGAGCCGCGCCGAGT
>CAUTTS010000073.1:0-11423 GCA_963541465.1 uncultured Selenomonas sp. | reverse complement strand
CGGTACGCACGGTGGTGTGAGAGGACGGCGGCTAATCACCGCCTCCTACTCGATTTGCTTTACTTCTTCTTTTCCTTCTCCTTCGCGCGCGCCTTTGCCGTCTTCTCCTTCGCCTTTGCCTTATCCGTCGTCTTCTTCTCCTGCTGATATTTCGCGTAGTCTACGCCCATGCTCGCGAGCTTGTGCTTGATCGCCATGACGGGGTGGCGCAGGAACATTCCGCGCTGCGCGGACTTCATGATCGTGAGGAAATCCTGCGTCGCCTTCGCACCGAAGCACGGACGGTCGCAGCGGTCGCAGATCGGCTTCGTGATACCGTAGGGGCAGCGATCCATTTTCGTAAACACGGTCGCGAGCAGTGCCGTGCAGGCAGGGCAGAGCTTGCCGTTCTTCGGCTTGTGATGCTTCGCGCAGTAGACGGCGAAGGTCTTGCGGATGTTCTCCTTTTCCTTCGGGATATTATTCTTCAGCTCGGGCGGCTTGCGCTTCGGCAGGAAACGTGAAAAAATACTCATCGGGTTCACCTATGCTTTCGTTTCGTGTTCTTGTATTTTTCTCTCCGTTTTGACATTTTACCGATTTTTTGCAGAAAATGCAAGAGGAGCGGGGCACGTGACTTTTCGCGGCAAATGGGGTACAATAGGGCGCAAAGAGATAGGAGGATACGATGCGTAAAACGGAAAAATGGCGGATGAACAGTGCCGCGGCGAATGAGACGCCTGCGGAGGGGGCCGAAGAGGGGCACCTGCGCCGACTGCTGACCAATACGATCAATACCATTGAAGATAATAAAACGCAGATCTTTGACATCTATGAGAATATGCGGACCGAGGTGGAGGAGACACGCCGCCGCCTCGCAGAGCTGAAGGAGCGGGTCGGCGAGACCATTGAGCGCGTGGACGGGCTGGCCGAGGATGAGCGGCGCGCGCGTCTGCGGCTCGCAGAGGTCAGCGAGAAGTTCACGGAGTACACGGAGGACGAGATCCGCAAGACCTACGAGGCAGTCTCCATCATCCAGATCAACCTCGCGATCGAGCGCGAGAAGGAGCAGTCCCTCCGCGTCGAGCGCGACAAGCTCGAGATCCGCCTGCGTTACCTGTTGAAGGTCGTGGCGCGGGCGGAGCACATGGCGCTCTCCATCGGCTCGGTCGTCAGCTATCTCAGCACACAGGTGAGCGGTGTTCTGTGGAAGATCGAGGCGGTGCAGAAGGACAAATTCGTCGGTGCGCGCATCATCAAGGCGACGGAGGAGGAGCGCTACCGCATCTCGCGCGAGATTCACGACGGACCCGCACAGGATCTCGCGAACAGCCTGTTCACGACGACCATTGTCGAGCGGCTGATGGATCAGGACATGGCGGAGGCAAAGAAAACACTCGAAGAGCTGCGCGGCGAGATTCGCAAATGCCTGACGAGCGTCCGCCAGATCATCTTCGATATGCGGCCGATGGCACTCGACGATCTCGGCCTCCCGCAGGCCGTGGAGCAGCTGATCGCACTCTTTGGCGAGCGCGGCAAACTGCACGGGACATTCAGTCTGGAGGGCGACTACTATGCCCTGCCCAAACACGTGGAGATCGCCGTGTTCCGCATCGTACAGGAGGCGCTCAACAACGTCGCCCAGCATGCGCGGACGGATAAGGTGCGCGTGCGTATGCACTACACGTCGCAGGCACTCACCCTCCTGATCGCGGATGAGGGCGTCGGTTTTTCCACCAATCAGATCGACGAGCCCGAGGATGAGACGGAGAGCGATTCGCTCGACATGGAGGCGCAGCGCAAACGGCGCGGGCGGCACTTCGGCATGATCGGTATGGAGGAGCGAGCAAAGCTCATCGGCGCCGAGATCCAGATCCTCTCCGAGCCGGGCAAGGGAACGAAGGTGCATCTGCGCGTGCGCAACCGCATGGTGGAGGACACGTGAGTGCACCGCTTGCCGAGGCTCTGCTCCGTTATGCAGAGCTGGGCGTTGCCCCCTATCACACACCGGGGCACAAGGGCGGGCGCGGGGCACATCCGCTGCTGCGTCGGCTGCTGACGGACGAGGGACTGCGCGCGGATGTCTCGCTCTCGGCGGAGCTCGACGACTTCCATGCGCCGACGGGCTGCATCCGTGCGGCAGAGGAGCTGGCGGCGCGCGCGTACGGTGCGGATGCAGCATACTTTATGGTGAACGGGACGACGGGTGCTGTCCACACGATGCTGTTGGCGGCGGCCGCACCCGGCGATACCATCCTCGTGCCGCGCAACGCACACCGCTCCATCGTCGGCGCGATGATCCTCACGGGCGTGCGCCCCGTCTGGCTTACCCCCGCGATCGACACACGGCTCGGGATCGCGATGGGCGTATCGTACGCGACGGTAGAACGCGCGGTGCGGGAGCATCCGGAGGCGCGTGCCGCGCTCCTCATTCATCCGACCTACTACGGCGTGACCTCGGAGCTGGCGGCGATTGCCGCGCATCTTCACGCACACGGGATGCTCCTCCTCACGGACAGCGCACACGGGGCGCATTTTTCCTTCGCGGAGGAGCTGCCGCCGTCTGCCATGGCGGCGGGCGCAGATCTCTCAGCGGAGAGCACGCACAAGATGCTCGGCTCGCTGACGCAGACCTCGATGCTCCTCGCACGCGGTGGACGCGTGCCTGCCGCGCGGATTCGCGCAGCCTCGGGGGTACTCCAGACGACCAGTCCGAATGAGCTCTTTCTCGCGGCGCTCGATCTGGCACGGGAGCAGATGGAGCAGGAGGGCGCAGAGCGTCTCGGCGCACTCGTTCGCCGTGCCGATGATCTGCGGCAGCGTATCAATGACATTCCGGGGCTGTGGGCGTTCGGTGCAGAGCACATGGGGGCACCCGGGATGAAGGCGCTCGATCGCACCAAGCTCACCGTGCAGGTGATGGGGCTCGGCATGACGGGTTTTGCGGCAGAGGAGGAGTTGCGGCGGCTGGGGATCGCCTGTGAGATGGCGGATGCGCGCAACGTGCTCTTTCTTCTCTCCTACGCAGACGGCGCGCAGGAGACGGAGCGGCTCTATGCGGCACTGCGCACGATGGCGGAGACCTGTGCGCCGCTCTGCACCTCGCGCGGGGCGGGGGAGGCGGCACTCTGTACGCTGCCCCCGCTGCCGGAGACGGCACTCACGCCGCGCGAGGCGTATTTTGCGCGAACGGAGCATGTCTCTGTGACGCATGCCGTGGGGCGCACAGCGGCAGAGACGATTGTGTTCTACCCGCCGGGCATCCCCGTCCTCGCGCCCGGCGACGTGATCGATGCGGCGACCCTCCGCTATCTGCAGACGATGCGCGCGATCGGTGCACGTGTCACAGGGGCGGCGGACGCGTCTCTCGATACGGTGACAGTCATTGCGAAAGGATAAGTATGGCACGCGGAAAGCTCTTTATCATCGAAGCGGGCGACGGCTCGGGGAAGGAAACGCAGACGCGCCTGCTCACGCAGCACCTCATGCGCGAGGGGCATCGCGTACGCGCCGTTACCTTTCCCGACTACGCGGCGGATGCGTCAATGCCCGTACGGATGTACCTGCGCGGCGACTTCGGCACGCAGGCAGACGAGGTGAATCCGTACGCCGCCTCGACCTTCTTTGCCGTTGATCGCTACGCCTCCTATCGGATGAAATGGGGAGAGGACTATGCGGCGGGGACGATCATCCTCGCTGACCGCTATACCACATCGAACATGGTGCATCAGGCCGTGAAGATCGGGGATGCGGCGGAGCGCGATGCCTTTCTCGACTGGCTCCATGACTTCGAGTTCAACAAACTCGGACTGCCCGTCCCCGACGCCGTATTCTTCCTCGACATGGAGCCGTGTGCGGCAGAGCGGCTGATTGCCGCGCGTGCACAGGAGAAGGGCGAGACGCCCGACATCCACGAGCGCGACGCAGACTACCTGCGCCGCACCCACGATGCCTACGTCCTGCTCGCCGCACGCTACGGCTGGGTGCGCATCCCATCGAGCGCGGACGGCGTACCGCTCCCCATCGAGGAGATTCATGAGAGACTGTATGCGGAAGTGGGGAAGTTTTTGACGACGGGGAGAGAATCGCATGCCTGAAATCAGCCTGTTCTTTGGCATCCGTATCACGATTTACCACAACGATCATAACCCTCCGCATATCCATGCAGAGTATGCAGGAAATAAAGCCACGATAGATATTCAGAATGCCAGTATTTTGAATGGGTACCTTCCCAATCGACAGCTAAAACTTGTCTTGGCATGGTGTGTTCTCTATCAGGATGAACTCATGCAGGACTGGGAGTTAGTCAAGGCTGGCAGAGAGCCCAATCCGATACCGCCGATGATAAGGAGATGAGGAAGATGGATTCTCGTTTCTTCCCCGAAGTACTGCAGGTTGTCCCGGGGGATAACTACACCGTCTATGCGTATTTCAACGATGGCACGGTGCGCTGTTACGATGCATCGGAGCTTGTCATGCGCTCGGGCATCCTCGCACAGCTTCGTGATCGTAAGGTATTCGTGGATCGTCTGACGGTGATGAACGGTACAGTTGCATGGGATATCGCCGGCAATCGCGATGCGACGAAATGTATCGACATTGATCCGTTTACGGTCTACGCATCGCCCGTGGTGAAAGATCCTCTGGAAGAGTCCGCATGACGATACCTCTCCGTATTACGATAGGAAAGTCAGTATCCTGTAAACGAAAAAGCCTCCCCCGTTTACGGGGGAAGGGGCGAATACAGTGATGTGTCAGGATGAGGAGTGTAAGAGCCGATTGTGATCAAAGAAGTCATCATCGTCGAGGGCAAGATGGACGTTGCGGCGGTGCGGCGCGCGGTCGATGCGGACTGCATCATCACCGATGGATTTCGTCTGCGCAATGCGGCGATCAAAAATATCCGTGCCGCCTATGAAAAGCGCGGCATCATCATTCTCACCGACCCCGATACCGTCGGCGAGCGCATCCGTGCGCGCCTGACGGAGATGTTTCCGCGCGCCCGTCACGCCTTTATCCCCGTGGAGGATGCAACGAATGCAGGAGACGGCGACATCGGCGTGGAGCAGGCGTCCCCTGCGGCGGTCCGTGCAGCGCTCGACAAGGTACGCACGCCGATGGAAGAACCGGAGGAGACGTTTTCCATGAGCGATATGATGCACGCGGGCCTGACCGGAACGGATGATGCCGCCGTACGGCGCGCACATCTCGGACGCCGTCTTGGGCTCGGCTTTGCGAATGCAAAGACCTTTCTGCGCCGACTCAACACCTATGGCATTACACGCGCAGAGTTTACTGCCGCATGGGAGGACATGGAATGAACGCAAGTATCCCCGTGATCGCCGACCCCAAGGTCACGCGCCATATCCTGAGCGCCTTTCACCTGCGCGCGAGCAAGCGGCTCGGGCAGAACTTCCTCGTGGATGCGGGCGTGGTGCGCGCCATCGTCGATGCGGCTGACCTCAGCCCCGCAGACACTGTCCTCGAGATCGGCCCCGGCATCGGCACGCTGACGCAGGGACTCGCCGAGAGCGGTGCGCGCATCGTCGCCGTCGAGCTGGACAAAAAACTCCCTGCCGTCCTCGCCGAGACACTGAAGGGCTATGACAATGTGACCGTCGTGCCGGGCGACATCCTGAAACTGGACATTCTCCGCATCCTGAACCTCGGTGCAGGAGAGTGGTTCAAAGTCGTTGCGAACCTTCCCTACTACATTACCACCCCGATTCTCATGGCGCTCCTCGAACAGCACCTGCCCATGGAGCGCCTTGTGACCATGGTGCAGAAGGAGGTCGCCGTCCGTATGACGGCGCGCCCCGGCTCGAAGGACTACGGGGCGCTCTCCGTTGCCGTGCAGTATCATACGGATGCGCGCATCGTGATGGACGTGCCGCCGCGCGCCTTCATGCCCGCGCCTGAGGTCACGAGTGCCGTGATTGCCTGCCGCGTGCGCGAGACACCTTCTGTCTGTCCAACGGATGAAAAGCTGTTCTTCCGTCTCGTTCGCGCTGCCTTTGGACAGCGGCGCAAGACCCTCCTCAATGCACTCACGGGGGCGGGACTGACGAAGGAACTGTGCCGTGCAGGACTTACGGCAGCAGGGATTGGCGAATCACTGCGCGGTGAGCAGCTCTCCCTCGCGGACTTCGCTCGACTGTCGGATGCCGTGGGCGCGATTTTGCCGGAGGAGGAATGACCGTGTTCTTTGACAGCCATATCCATACATCATTTTCTGCTGACTCTGAGATGTCTGCCCAGGAGGCTCTTGCCCGCGCGGAGGAGCAGGGGATCGGGCTCGTCTTCACCGAGCATCTGGATTATGACGTCCCGGCAGCAGGTGAGGAGCCGTTCATCTTTGATCCTGAGGCCTATTGGACAGCATACGAACCGCTGCGTGCAGCGGAGAAAATTTCGCTCGGTGTCGAGATGGGAATGATGGCAAGCGCACGCAAAAAAAACGCTGCGTTCGTGCAGCGCGTTCCATTCGATTTTGTCCTCGGCGCGATTCACTTTTTGGCGTGCAAGGATCTCTACTATCCAGAGACGTTCGAGGGGCGCGAGAAACGGGAGATGTATCATGAATACCTCACCGTCATGCGCGACGAGATCTACGCGCATCCCTTCATCGACGCGCTCGCGCACATCGACTACATCGCACGCAATGCTACCTTTGACGATCCAGAGCTTTCTTATGGAGATTTCACCGACGACATCGATGCTGTCCTGCGTGCGCTCATCGAGACGGACACCGCCATCGAGATCAATACGCGCCGCCTCGGTACCCCGCGCGGCATCAAGGAACTTGCACCCGTCTGCCGCCGTTACCACGAGCTCGGCGGACGCTATGTCACCATCGGCTCGGATGCCCATGTTCCCGAGGCGGTCGGCGTGCGCTGTGACCGTGGGCGTGAGCTTGCCCATGCCTTTGACCTCACCGTCGTCACCTTCCGTGAGCGGAACATTCAGATTTGTGACGAGTGAAGCTATGGATTGCCCTCTTTTTCCTTTCCTGCTATAATATAGGACAATAGACGGAGGGGATTCGTCGTGTTGAGTAATTTTTTTGTCGCGCTTGGCGGTGTCGTTCCACTCTTTTGTCTGATGGCCGTCGGCCTTTTCGTCAAGCACTCGCGTCTCCTTACCGAGGAAGAACTAAGGCACGTGAACAGCATGGTCTTCCGTGTGTTCTTCTTCTTCATGATGTTCTACAACATCTACATCTCTGACCCGCAGACAGCGTTTCAGCCGATGCTCATGATCTTCGGTGCGGGCGGCGTCCTTCTGACGGCACTCGTCTTCGGTGCGATCGTCTGCATGATCGAAAAGAACAATGCGCGGCGCGGTCCGATGATCCAGGCGGCCTTTCGCGGCAACTACGTCCTCATGGGCATCCCCCTTGTCGGCAACATCTTCGGCGATGCGGCGATTGCGATACCGACCATGATGATCGCTGTCATCGTTCCCCTCTACAACATCCTCGGCGTGTTTGTCCTGGAGACCTTTCGCGGCAGACGATTTGACCTCCTGCCGATCCTGCGCAGCGTTCTCATGAACCCGATGATTCTAGGGGCGATTACGGGGGCTCTGTGTCGTCTCGTAGAACTGTCGATTCCTGCGCCCGTGCTGAAACCCGTCGCACAAATCGCGGCGGCGACCACGCCCGTTGCACTCATCATCCTCGGGGCGTCATTCCACGGCGGCAGCTATCACGCGCATCTGCCCCAGCTCATCTTTTCGGTTGCGGCACGACTTGTCCTCGTACCTGCCGTCGTACTCGCCTGTGCCGTCGCACTCGGCTTTCGCGGCGTCGAGCTCGTCACGCTCATTGCGATCTTTGCCACGCCCTGTGCCGTAGCAGGCTTTGCCATGGCACAGCAGATGCAGGCGGACGCCGAGCTCGCGGGCAACAGTGTCGTCTACAGCAGCGCGCTCGCCTGCTTTACGATTTTCGGCTGGGTATTTTTATTTAAAATGTTGGAGTTGTTCTAAGGAGACTCTGCATGAAAATCGCGCTTGCCATCCTATCGCGCAATGAAAGTGTTCTTCATATATCCGCTGCGCTTCGTGCACTTGGCCATGAGGTACGCATACTAAGTCTTGACCCGTTTGCGATGTGCTGCTCCTATCTTGAAAAGAAATGTGATGAGTTTGGTCTTCATGGGAGACGCCGTCACTTTGATGAATCTCGGTTCGCCGCATATATCGATATGATTTCTACATGGCGACCTGAGCGGATACTCTTTGTAAACTTGCCGGATTCCATATTTTCTTATGAGGAGATGTGCCGTATTCGTGAGACAGCACATGCAGTGCATTGTGTCCTCTGCGTGTGGATCGTTGATGTGTGTGCACGTAGCGAGGCACTGCTCTCCTTTTGCAGACTGTTTGACACCGTTTCTTCCTATGAGCGAACAGATGCGGAATGGATTGCCTCGCATAATGTGTCGGCGAGTTTCGTTCCCCTTGGTTATGCGGACGCGTATGGACGGCAGGAGTCCTTGCCGGAAAAAGAGCAGGATATCGTCTTTGTTGGAACACCGTACCGATCACGGCTTCGTCTTTTGGAGGCATTGGCGAAAGATGTACAACAGTACGCGGGCCGGCTTCTTGTCGTTGGTCCCTTTTGGGAACGACGTTATCCATGGAAAAAACTTTTGTTCCGTTTGCGTTATCCGATGTTATATCCCTGTGTAGAAAATCGAGTGATTTCACCAGAAGAGGCGGCAAGATACTATGCAGCATCACGGATCTGTCTTAACTTACATCGATCGGATGCGAGTGGCTGCAATCCCAGAACGTATGAAATCTTAGCAGTAGGAGGTTTTGAACTTGTTGATGCACGCAGTGACTATGATATACTGACCCCAGATCAGGATCTTGTCGTTTTTGAAGATGTGGAGGCGATGGTAGAGAAGATACGATACTATCTTACCCATGAGATGGAACGGCTTGCGATTGCAAATAGAGGACAATCCAAGGTTCGCGACGTACGATCCATGCGTGAGATGATTCGCATGGTCTTGTGCTGAGGGGGTGTATACGTGCGTTTTTTTGTGACGGGACTTATGCGTTATGGATATGCTGACTGCGTTCTACGTACGCTGAGCGCAGCAGGGCACGAAGTTTTCTATTTCCCTATGCATGAATTTTATACGACGGTTTCTTATTGGAAGCGCAAACTGTATAAGATGGGGTGTTCGTCCTTGCGTACGACACATGAAAAAGCGTGGGAGGAGGAACTTTTGGCACGGGTGGAGTGCCAATCGCCCGATGTTGTACTTGTTCTCAACGGTGCGATGCTCTCGCTCTCCTTGGCGAAAGCACTGTCGGAAACGGGACATCTGCTTGTCCTGTGGCTGTGGGATGGCGTGGTGCGGTTCGGACAGGAGCGGCTTCGGCATCTCCTGCCGTATCTTTCGTGTGTCGCCGTATTTGAAAAGGCGGATCTGCAGTTGCTTAGGGAATACGAAGGTGCAAAACTCTATCTTCCTTTGGGCTATGACGAATCGCTCTACGACGAAGCGGCGGACGATGTGCGGGACATTGATATATCCTTTATCGGGATGCCGTCAGAAGAGCGCCTTGCGGTACTTGATCGCGTGGCAGAGTATGCATATGCAGCTCATCGGACATTGTTCGTGGGCGGTACATGGTATGATAGGCGCTTTTGGAAGCGATTGTTGTTTCGGAAAAGACACCCTGTACTCTATCCGTTTGTTGAAAATCGCTTATTGACACTTGAAGAGGCTGCTCATGTCTACCGCAGAAGCCGCATTTGCCTGAACATTGGTATGCGGGAACATCACAGCGTTAATCCGCGCACCTTCGAACTACTTGCGTCAGGCGCGTTGCAGATCATGGATGCCGGGCAGGATTTGAATGGGAAGGCTCGCAGAGGGGTGGATCTTCTGCAATATGAGAATATGGATCAGATGATCGATTTCATCGACTATTATCTTGCAGATGAACGCGCACGGCAACAGATCGCATGCCGGGGACAGCAGTACAATCGAAACCGCAACTCCATGCGTGCCGTTCTGGATGAGCTATTGAAAGAGTTGGTATATCCTTGATCGTCGTTGTGCGAGAGGAGGGCATAGATGGCGTACGTTTTCCTCATTGCTGTCGCAGTCGTGGCACTCGTGCATTACCTCCTGTTTCGTGGGAAAGCGGTTT
The DNA here is from genome assembly GCA_963541465.1 of uncultured Selenomonas sp. Taxonomy (GTDB): domain Bacteria; phylum Bacillota; class Negativicutes; order Selenomonadales; family Selenomonadaceae; genus Centipeda. Next base: position 1,268 of record CAUTTS010000073.1, on the reverse strand, counting down.
GGCTTGATGTAATCTATGGATTGACGCTCCTGCTGATTATGGGGCTATGCGTGAATAATATCGACTACCTTCCTTATCAGGGGATCTACGCACGAATCTCTGCCGCATGGATAAATGATGCAGATCCATTATTCCTCCATGCGGATAAAGGATTTGTCCTTTTGAATCTTGCCGGTGTGCTGCTCGGGCTGGACTATCCTGCGTTTCGATTCTTCCTGCTGCTGCTGCCCATGACATTACTCTTTGTGACCGCTTACCGTCTACAGGTGCCGGTCTGCGCATTTTTTTTGCTCTATCTGATGTATCCTTTCTTCATGGATGCAATACAGATACGTAATTTCATCATCGAGAGCCTTTTGTTTTTTTGCATTTACTTATTTGCTTGTAAGAATCAGAAATCGAATGTACTTCTCCCCTTCGTTGTCCTCGTTGCTGCTGCAATCCAGCCGCTCATGCTCGTCTATGTACCGTTCCTACTCTTTCATGTACTCTATGAACATGAAAAATGGCGGCGCATCCCGCAGTTCTTCGTGGCGGTCGGACTCATTGGTATCGCATTTCGTCATGACATTCGCGAGGAGTGGCAGGTTCTTGCCGCGTGGCTGAGCGCACAAGGCGATCTTCTTGCACGGGCGGCGCACTATTTCGGCATAGGTGCGGCGACGGATTCCCGCTTTTTGAAGCTATACTTCATCATTCTTCTGCTTGCTGTCTTGCTCTACTATGCTCGAAAGAGGATTCTACGGGCAGAGGGGGACTCTCTGCAGAGCCGGTTCGTGAGCCTTGCCTATCAGTTGTATCTGTACCAGATCTGCTTTTTTCCCCTGTTCGTCCTAGATATTAACTTTGCAACGCGGTTTCCACGCAATCTTCTGCCGATCGCGTACGCGGCAATTTTGTTGTCGCTCCCCTACATGCAAACGTCGTGGAAACGATACGGAATCTTCGTTGCTGTCCTCTTCCTTGCATTTTATTTTGGCCTGGTCGATCTCTATATTGCACATCTGCGTGGTCAGGTATGGATCATTCTGGAGAATAACGCACTTTTCAATCTGCTGCCATAGTAGCACATTGGCGACATGGGGCATTTGTTGACAGACCGATACCCTGTACCTATAATGAAACGAGAATACCTCAGAAGGGGGCACCATGGGGAACAGAGCGTTTCCCATGTCGCAGCAGATGCAGGCGGACGCCGAGCTCGCGGGCAACAGTGTCGTCTACAGCAGCGCGCTCGCCTGCTTTACGATTTTCGGCTGGGTATTTTT
>CAUTTS010000072.1:0-11691 GCA_963541465.1 uncultured Selenomonas sp. | reverse complement strand
AGATACTCCGACTGCTGGGTATTGTTCAGATCGTCGACTGCTTTATTGTAGGCGCGATACATCGCCTGAATGGATTTCTCCTTATCCTGAAGGGCAGCCTTGGAAAAGACGATTACCCCCGGATTGATGCCGAGATCCCCCGAGCCGATCACATAGTGGCTGCCCGATGCCGCCGCGACGCTCGCCATCGGCTCAGGCAGAACTGCCGCTCCGAGATTTCCGCTGCGGAGCATCTCAAGACGTACCGGAATCTGCGGGATGACGACCTTTGCGACATCCTCTTCACGCATCCCGTTGGCAGTGAGAATCTCATCCGTCACATACTCGATGATCGTGTTCTTGGAGACAGCGATCTCCTTGCCGCGCAGATCGGCAGGGGAAGCAATCCCCGCCCCATCGGATGCAACGAGATTGTAATTGCCGTCCGTATAGGAAACGGCACGGACATCAAACCCGCCAGAACGGGCGAAAATCACAGCCAGCAGGTCAGACACCGCTCCATCGAGGTTTCCACTCTGCAGTGCCGCATCACGATCCATTGCACTCTTGAACGGCTGCAGCTCCACCTCGACGCCTTCCTCGGCAAAGTAGCCGCGTTCCGCTGCAATAATGAACGGAATTGAGTCTGTATCGGGCATCAGCCCGATGGTCAGCTTCGGGAGCGGCTCACTTTTCTCCTGCACAGGAGACCCACAGCCGCCCACAAGGAACAACATCAGACAAAATAGGCAGGCAAGAATTTTCCTCATTCTGTATTCCCTTCTGTAGGCACTCCGCCGCCGTGTTCCTTCGCCATGTGCTCACACAGATAGCGCAGTGTCCACAGCGTATTGTACGGCGTAATGGATGATTTGTAAGTGATACGTGGAACGCCCGCATCCTCCACGGCACGGAGAACCTGTGTCAGACGCTTCCCCTTCACCGCATCCAGCAGCATCACACGATGCGGAAATGAGAACGCGTCCCCCTCCTGCGTCGTGTACTTCAAAAAACCTTTGCGGCCGAGGAGATGGCCGACCTTCTCGCGCCATGCATCCGGGGAAAGGATCTGAACGCCCACCCCCATCGAACGCAGTGCACCCGTAATCAGCGCCGCCTGATCTGCGGGAAACTGATAGAGCAGAACACGTTCCTTGCTGTTCGCCATGGAAATCCCTCCATCATTTCACAGAGAGACCGCGCATGAGGAGATACGTCACGAGTTCGTCCAGAGAAACTTCCTCTTCGAGCACCTTGCGGTCAAGGGATGCACGCAGGCTCTTGGGCAGACGAACGGTGAGAAATCCATTCATGACAGAGTTTCCCCCCTCATTCTTCGACGTTGTTTCCTTTGTCGCAGACGCTGCTTTCGCCTTGGCTGCCGTCTTCTTTGTCTCCTTGGGCGCAGCTGCCTTTGGTGCTGATGCCTCTGCCGTGTGTTCTGCCATGTCTTTCTTCTTCGCCGCAGCTGCCGTGCGCTTTTTCTGCTCGCGTGCCTTCCCGGCTGTTTCTGCGGTTACTTTTGCATTATTCTTTGCCGTCTTTTCTTCTGTTGCTTTCTTCTTTGCCACGTTTTCCTCCGTCTTCGTCTCCCTCTTTTTCCGTGCCGCCTTCTGCTCTTTCTCCGTCGGCGGCGGATAGACGAAGAACTCGTTGTATGCGTTGCGCAAGTCCTCACTTGCCTGCTTTGTTCCAATGCCGATAATGTACGATGGGTCCTCAGCGTTCAGCGACTCAGCAATACGTACGAAGTCGGAATCCGTCGTAATGATAAAATACTTGCGCACTCCCTCCTGATAGAGGATCTGCGCCGAGTCATAGAGGGCGGAATCCAGGGAATTTTTCCCCAGAAAGGTACGGCTGATCTGCCGAAAGGTAAAGTCCGGGGACTCCATGAGCCGATCCCAGCGCTTCTGATCGGGATGTGCCTCCCAATCAGAGACGACGATCATGCGGCATGGCTGGTAACGCTGTGCGATGTCAATGGTATACTGAAGCATTTCAATCGGCGCATTCTCTATGTCGTAGAGAATCGCCACGGTATCATTGCTCGAATCGAGCATCCTATCTCTCCTTACTCTTCCGTGTCGGAAAACAGACGCCGTGCGCGCTGCGCCAAGAAGGTTGCCTCTCCCTCGAGCACATCCGCCTGCCGCAGATTCGTCTCGGCAGAGCGGATCGTCGCTGCGTTCTTATCTGTCATCCACGCTGCATATCCCTCTGCGTAGGCAATGTGGAGATCACAGATCTTGATACGCAGCTGTTGGAGGCTCTGCATCGTACGGGGGGCGGAAACGGCGCTCAGCTCTTCGCGCCGTTCTTGCCAGTCCGCAAGGACATCCTGCTCCATGATCTGACGTGCCATATCCCGCGTCGTCTGATTCCCCAGTGCTCCTGCACCGAGCACACGATAGAGACGCATCTGTGCCGCACTGACGCTCTGATCATGCCGCCGAATGATGGCATCCGTCTCCTCGAGATACTGCTGAACCCGCAGGCGGCGCGCATTCCCCAAGAAAGCTGCATAATCATACAGATTCCGTATCGATACGACCTGCCAATCTCCATCATCCGAAGGAGCAAGGCAAACCTGGAACGTGAAATCCGCATCCGCTTCATCCTGATGCGCGACGACATCGACCACCGCCGTATGTGCTGCCTGATCTACCGTCAGATTTGTCGTCTCACGGAACGAGAGGTCACGCAGGCCAATACGGGACAGGATATTCTCTGCATCCGAACCGTCCTTGGCTGCATCCGCCGGCGGCCAATCGCCCTCCGTCAGATACACGTGAACCGCATCATTCAGCATTTTGATAAACGCCGGCTTGAGCATCTTTGAAAAATCCGCCAGAGCCGCAGATGTATCATGCGCTCCGCCGAACTCCGTATCCATCGTCCCGGCCATAAAGTCATCATAGCCCGTGTCAAGGACATCGTCCAGACGCACATAACGCAAAAAAAGCGTCTCATCCTGCGTCTCAAAGGCGCGTTCAATTGCACGAAGCGCATACTCCGGCGTCTTCGTATAGACGCGAAAATACCAAAAGAGCCCTGCAAGCACCAGCAGCACACAGAGCAGTGCGGCACATGCGGCCTTTATTTTCGTGGCATGGCTCATCATCATCGTTCCCTCTCTCCATCATAGCGGCTCAAGGTATCACACGGTCGATGCTGCCGCCGCCCAGCACGGCATCGCCTTCATAGAATACAATGGACTGCCCCGGCGTCACAGCACGCTGCGGCTCAGAAAAATGTACCGCCACAGTACCATCGTCCTGTGGCTCCATCCACGCATCCGCCTCGCGTTTTCCATAGCGTATTTTTGCCCGCACACGACGAGGTTCGTGTGGTGGCTGCGGCAGTGTCCAACTCAGATCGGACGCCGTCAGCGCGCGTGCAAAGACCTCATCAGATGTACCGACAATCACACGGTTTTCAGACGCATCCAATGCAATCACGTAGAGCGGATGCTCCGCCGCAATCCCGAGTCCCCTGCGCTGCCCAATGGTATAAAAGGCAATGCCTTCATGTGTACCGAGGACATGTCCTGTACGATCCGTGATCGCTCCTGATCGCATTGTCTGCGGTGCGTGCATACGCAGGTAGGACTTATAGTCGTCACGGGGAACAAAGCAGATCTCTTGACTCTCCGCCTTGTGGGCAACGGGGAGCCCATAGTCCTCCGCCATACGCCGAATCTCGTCCTTGCGATAATCCCCGAGCGGAAAGAGAACATGATCCATCATCTCCTGTGTCAGATGATAGAGCACGTAGGACTGATCCTTCGCTGCATCAATACCCTTCCGCAGATGGTAGGTTCCATCGTCCGTGCGCGTGATTCGCGCATAATGCCCTGTGGCAATATACTGTGCACCAAGCACCCGCGTTTTTTCCAGCAGCCCTTCAAACTTAATATAGCGGTTGCACGCAATACACGGATTCGGTGTGCGCCCACGCGCGTACTCCTGCGTAAAATAGTCAATTACCGACCGCTGAAACGGCGCGGTGAAGTCCATCACATAGTGCGGAATCCCCAAGATATCTGCGACACGGCGTGCATCGTCCACGCTCGAGAGAGAACAACAACTGCGCCCATCGGGGTCGGCGTCGCGTGCCTCCTCCGAAAGACGCATCGTCACACCGACGACTTCATATCCATGATCCTGAAGAAGTGCAGCCGTAACCGAGCTGTCCACGCCTCCGCTCATCGCGACGACAACACGTTGTTTCTCCATCCTTTGCCCCACCACGAAATTCCATCAAATGTGAATTTAGTATAGCATTCGCATTCCGAAAATACAAGATATTGTATTTGTGAACGAAGGGCTACACAAACGTATTCTTTTCTGATAAAATTAAAAAGAAAAAAGGGGAGGTGAAATATGGGCGTCATTGGGGTAATCGCCGAATACAATCCATTCCATCACGGACATGCCTGGCAGCTTCGTGAACTGCGTCGGAGATTCCCCTCCGCAGACGGCATCATCGTCGTCATGAGCGGCAGCATAACGCAGCGTGGAACTCCTGCCGTTCTCGACAAGTGGACACGGGCAGGGCACGCCGTCGACGGTGGTGCCGACCTCGTACTTGAACTCCCCTTTGCCTTTGCCTGCCGCAGCGCACAAGACTTTGCACGCGGCGGCGTCTCCCTCCTCATGCAGCTCGGCGTCGTCAGTCACCTTGCCTTCGGTACAGAGGCTGCGGACATTGACCCACTCGAAAGGGCTGCACGAGAGATTGACACAGAAAAAATTCAGCACTGGATTGCGCAGGGGCTCTCCATGGGGCTGTCCTACGCGGCGGCACTCTCCTCTGCCTTGGCGGAGCAGCTTGACATCGAGGAAAGCATCCTGCGTACGCCGAACAATATCCTCGGCGTGGAGTACCTACGTGCACTCCACGCCAAGGATGCAGACATCATGCCGCTTGCCCTGCCGCGCAAAACAGCGGAGCACGGAGAGGCACGACTGCGCAGCGGTATCACCAGTGCATCCTCCATCCGCACAGCACTGGGGCAGAATGTTCCCCCATGGGAGCATATCGCAGCGTGTGTCATGCCAAATGTGCTTGGTGATCTGCGCAGTGCCCATCCGCACGCACTTCCCTCTCAGGGAGAACTGCTGCGTCTCCTGCGCTATGAGCTCCTCACCATGTCAGACACAGAGCTCCGCAGCATCTATGGCATCGCCGAGGGGATCGAAAACCGTCTGATGCGTGCACTTCGTATGGCAGAAACCTACGAAGATCTGCTGACACTTGTATCGACCAAGCGCTATCCAAAGAGCCGCATCGGACGTCTCGCCATCCACCTACTGCTCCGGCTGCAAAAAGCACAGGCAGAGGAATTTGACCATGCCGGCTGTCTCTACATCCGTCCATTGGTATTTAATGGAAGAGGCAAAATACTGCTACGGCGCATCAAAAAAATTTCTCCACTTCCGGTCATCACGCGTACGGCAGAAGTTTTGTCGAGTGACGTGCGTGCGCACTCTCCAGCAACGCTGTCTCTGCTGCAGCAAATGCTTTCCTTCGATACACGCGCCACAGAGCTGCGTACATTGACACGGCCGCAGCAACATGGCAGTGCATGCGGCACAGATTTTCTCTCCTCACCGATCTACCATGAATGAGTTACAGAAAGGACTATGTTCTATGGCACCACAAGTCGATCTTTCCAACTTGCTCACCCTGCATGATTTGCGCATGGATCCTGTCCTCGCCGCACTGGAGGACGCTATGATGTACGGAGATGAGGGCGCAGAGGAGCGTAGTGAATGCTGCGCCGCGCTGATTGCCGCTGCAGAGAATCTCGGTCTGCGCGGAAATCTGCTGCCGCGTTACCTCCTTCACAGCATTATGCACACACCCAATATTGTCTCGGAGACAATGGAGCGGACGGGACTGCCGCCAGGAAACAGCCTGCGCAATATCTTCCACCAGGATATTGCTTTGCTGTATCCGATCTTAACACATCCGACCAGTGCATTTTTGAGGACTGAGGTGCTGGACGACTACGAGCCAACGAAAAATGTCTATGATAAGACAGAGGACTTCATTCTGCCACTGCTCGATGCGGCAAAGACGACGGAGGACTACGCCGAGGCATTATTAACATTCTACGCACGCTATGGCTGCGGAGATATGGCATCCTATTCCGTGTTCCGCTGGGACAGTGCGGCGCATCACATCTGCGGCGTAGATCACTTTGAGCGTCCACGTATGAAGGACATCATCGGGTATCAGCACCAGAAGGAGCTGCTCATCCGCAATACACGCGCCTTCGTCCTCGGCAAGCCATCCAATCATGTACTCCTCGTTGGGGCACGCGGTACAGGAAAATCCTCTGCGGTTAAGGCTCTGGTCAGTGAATACGAAGACAGCATACGTCTTGTACAGGTGACCAAAGATCAGCTGCGTGATCTGCCCGCAATCATGAATGAACTGCGTCGCTACGCGGGACGAAAGTTTATCATCTTTTTGGACGATCTGTCCTTCGAGGACTCTGACACGGAGTTCAAGGCGGTCAAATCTTCCATCGAAGGAAGTGTATCGTCCTGTCCGTCTAATGTACGCATCTATGCGACGTCCAATCGTCGTCACCTCATCCGTGAAACATGGCGTGAGCGCGAGCAGGATGAGGTCTATCGCGACGACAGCATCAACGAAACGATTTCCCTCTCAGACCGCTTTGGTCTTATCATTCAATACCATACGCCGGATCAGGAGGAATATCTGGCGATCATCGACCACATGCTCACACAAAAAGGCATCCACCTGACACCCGAGGAGCTGCGCATCGCGGGACTTCGTTGGGAGATGACGCACAGCGGGCGCAGTGGACGCACGGCCCAGCAATTTGTCGCCTATTATTTGGGAAATAACGAATAATATGAAGAGGCTCAGCAATACACGGAGAGTGCCAGCGGGACGGTCTTCACACACAGCGGAAGGCGCGGTCCGCATTCCCCGTCCACATCGCTAAAGAGCTGAGCATCCGTTACAAGCTCAAATGACCGCGCACGTATGTGCAGGATATTGTCCCGCTCCGATACCGACTTTCCGGCAAACAGGTCTGCCGCCACAGACATAAACTGCGGCAGACCTGTTTTTTTTACGGCAAGGAGGTCAAGCATCCCGTCATTGATCGCTATATCGCTGCCGATCTGCTTCATCCCAGCCACCACAGGGCTGTTGGCGATGACGAACAGAAAAATTTCTTCCTCATAGTGCTCACCATCCGCCGTGATGCGCACCGGAAATGAATGCAGACGCGGAAGCTCCCCGATACCCTTCAGATAGTAGGCGATTCTGCCAAGTGCATTCTTATAGGCCGACTTTACCTCATGGGCGATCCCCGTCAGAACACCGGCACTGAGAACGTTGACAAAATAGCGTCCCTGCCCTTCCAGAACCCCCAGATCGACGCGACGCGACTCATCCGCCGCGATGCGCTCCGCATAGGATTCCCAATCCCCGCCGATCCCAAGGTGCGTAGCAAAATCATTTGATGTGCCACTGCCTAAGATGCCGAGCGGTACGTCGATCTTGGCAGCCTGCAGTGCGTTCACTACTGCATGCACCGTTCCATCACCGCCTGCCGCCAGTACGCCGGCAGGGGCAATCTCACAGAGAAACTGGCTGAGCTGATCCTGTCCGTTCCCACGCGTGCGATAGGGGCAAAGCATGATATCGTGACGCTGAAAAAGCTCGATCAGCATATCCAGCTTCCCCTTGAAGAGGGCATGTCCCGAGACTGGATTGTAGATCAATGCCATTTTCTTCATGCCTTATACACCCCAATCCGCTGTAAAAACCGGATGCCGACCGTGCCGACCATCGGCAGACGGCGCAGATCCTCCTCGATCAGGCCGCGCAGCAGGATCATCGCCGCCACATAGACGAAGCAGCCGAAGAACACCGCACCAAAGGTAGAAATCGCAGCAATCCCCCACCATGCCAGTGTCCATGCATAGAAGAAATGGACGGCACACGCCATAATCCCGGCAGAACATATTGTCTTGATGAGCTGGAGGAGCTCGATACGATAGCCAATAAAACGGTAGATAAAGTAAAGATTGATGATCGCCGCGACACCCATATCTGCCGCCGTCGCCCATGCCGCACCCATGATGCCGAGCCATGGGATCGCCGTCAGATGCCAGTTTAGAAAAATCTTTGCCGCCGCTGCGAGCACCATGTTCACCATGGGGATGGTCGGATGTCCAAGTCCCTGCAAGATCCCCGTTGAAACCTGATGCAGACCGAGCAGAATGATGCTCACCGCCGAGATCATGACTGCAGGCCCCGCGCCCGGTGCATTGTAGATCAGCGAAGAAATTGGCGTCGCCAAAATAAACACAATGACAAAGGCGGGAAAACAGACGAAATTCGAAATGCGCACGGACGCCGCCGTCTGGTCGTAGACGCGCGCCTGATCGCCGAGCACGCGTGACTCCGAGATGGCGGGCACAATACTCATCGCCATGGACGCAGTCAAGATCGTCGCCAGATTGACGAGCGGAACGGCCATGCCGTTCAGATAACCGAAAAGTTCCGTCGCCTCACTGATGCTGTAGCCCGCTGCCTCAAGGCGCTGCGGAACAATCATCAGATCCAGATTCGAGACGACGGGCAGCATAATGCTCGCCGCCGAAACCGGAAGAGCCAGCTTAAAAATACGATGAATGATCGAAAGCCGTGTTTCGTAAGGAACATTCGGCAGCGGTTTCAGCTCTGTCCCGTAATCGCGCGCAATATCCCGCTCCAGTTTGATGTGGAAGTAGACAAGAACAATGAGCCCTGTCACCGCTCCTGCGAAAGCCCCGAGTGACGCGCCGGCAGCTGCGTAGTCCAGCCCCCATGGCATGAGAAGACTCGCGAGGACGATCATGGTCACCACGCGGAAAATCTGCTCTACGATCTGCGACACCGCTGTCGGCGTCATACGCTGCCACCCCTGTAGGTACCCGCGCGAACTGGCGAGCAGGGTCACGAAAAAGACCGTCGGGGCAAGCACCACCACAGCCTTGTAGGCGCGCGCATCGCGAATCAGCTGCCACTCGATCAGCCAGTCTGCCGCCCAATAGGTCAAAATCGAAAAGAGCAGTCCTGTCAGCACCATGAGCATCATAGAGATGCGAAACACGCGCTTCGCTCCGTAGATATCCTTGAGTGCGACGCGTTCCGCCGTAATAATCGAAATCGCTACCGGAACACCGGCCTGCGAGACCGTCATGGCAAAAAAATAAATGGGGAACGCCATCTGGTAGAGACCAATACCTTCGCCGCCCAGAATACGGGAGACGAAGATCCAGTTCAGCGACCCGATCACCTTAACCACAAAACCTGCGATGGTCAGAACAAAAGTCCCCTTGAGAAAGGATTCTCCTTTGCTATTCTTCCCTTCCGCAACATTCATCTCACTAATGAGAAACACCGCCTCAACTACTAATTATGAGCATAATATCGATTGAATTATATCATGAACTGCCTCCACTATCAATGGACTTCACTCACACGGACAGATGTTTCAAATCACAAAAGACCTCACACGATACAGTCGTATGAGGTCTTTGATGAAAATTATTTTCGTGCTTTTTTGACTGCGGCAAACGCCTTCTCCGAAGCGGCAATCGTATGCTCAATGTCTTTGTCTGTATGCGCTCCCGACATGAACACCGTTTCAAACTATGATGGGGCGAGATACACCCCCTCGTCGACCATCGCCTCCAACCAGATGCGGCAGGCACCCTGATCAGCGGCAACGGCATCCTCATAGTTATAGACATCACGATCAATAAAGAAGATGCCGAACATCGAGCCAGCCTGATGCGCGCATATCGGCACGCCTGCCTCCTTCGCCGTACGCTGCCAGCCAAGCAGGAGATTCTTCGTCTTGATGGTCAGCTCACGGCTGTAATCCGCCTTCCCTTCTTCGGGATCTGCCGTGATGAGCTTCAGCGTCTCAATGCCCGCTGTCATGGCGAGCGGATTGCCTGAGAGTGTCCCCGCCTGATAGACGGGGCCCGAGGGGGAAATCTGCTCCATGATTTCACGGCGTCCGCCGTATGCCGCAACGGGCAGACCGCCGCCGATAATCTTGCCGAGACAGGTGAGATCGGGGCGGATGCCATAGGCAGCCTGTGCACCGCCCAAGGACGCACGGAAGCCGCACATCACCTCATCAAAGATGAGAAGCGTGCCGTGCTGCTCGGTCAGCTCACGCAGCAGAGAGAGATAGCCCTGACGCGGCAGCACCAGCCCCATATTTCCCGCAACCGGCTCAACGATGACGGCGGCGATATGATCGCCCTCGCGTTCCATCACATCGCGGATGGCATCCTCATCATTGTACGGAACAGCAATCGTGTCCGCCGCTGTTCCCTTCGTCACACCGGGAGAACTCGGGACGCCGAAGGTCGCCATGCCTGAGCCTGCGCTGACGAGGAGACTGTCGTTATGCCCGTGGTAGCACCCGATAAATTTGACGATTTTATCCCGTCCGGTATAGCCGCGTGCCAGACGCAGTGCACTCATCGTTGCCTCAGTTCCCGAGTTGACCATGCGGATGCATTCAATGGTTGGATAGACCGACTGGACGAGCTTAGCCAGCTCCGTCTCCATGAGCGTCGGTGCACCGTAGCTCGTCCCGCGCGCCACAGCCTCCTGCAGAGCCTTCACCACCTGCGGATGTGCGTGCCCGACGATCATCGGCCCCCATGATCCCACGTAGTCAATGTAGGAGTTCCCGTCAATATCGTAGATATACGCACCCTTCGCACGCGCAATAAAGAGCGGATTGCCCCCCACATTGGCAAACGAACGGACGGGACTGTTGACCCCGCCGGGCATATACTGTTTTGCCTCGTCAAAGGCAGCCCTTGATTTTTCGGTATGGCGCATATAGCTCTCTCCTTATCCGTTCATCCAGTCAGCAGCATCCAGGGCATGATAGGTGATGATGATCTTTGCGCCGGCACGCTTCATGCCCGTCAGTGTCTCCAGAACAATCCGCTGCTCATCAATCCAGCCGTTTGCTGCCGCTGCCTTGACCATGGCGTACTCGCCACTGACATTGTAGACGGCAATGGGGCGATCTGTCACCTCATAGACACGGCGTACCACATCGAGATAGGCAAGAGCCGGCTTTACCATGATGATGTCGGCGCCCTCTTCCACATCCAGTGCTGTCTCTTTCAGTGCCTCACGGACATTCGCCGGATCCATCTGATACTGCCTGCGGTCACCGAAGGCGGGGGTGCTATCCGCCGCATCGCGAAAAGGGCCATAGTATCCCGAGGCATACTTTACTGCGTAGCTCATGATGGAGGTATTCTCCAATTTATTTTCGTCAAGTGCCTCGCGAATGGCAGCGATACGTCCATCCATCATATCGGACGGTGCAACGATGTCTGCCCCCGCCTTCGCCTGACTTACCGCAACCTTCTGCAAGAGTGCAAGCGTCCTGTCATTATCGACATAGTGTCCTACGAGATGTCCACAGTGCCCATGCGTCGTATACTGGCAAAGGCATACATCACCAACGACCAGCAGATCAGGAACGGCCTCCTTAATCGCAGTGATCGCGCGCTGGACAGGACTCTCCATATCCCATGCAGAGCTGCCGTCCTCATCCTTATAAGCAGGAAGGCCGAACACCTCGACGGCGCGAATCCCACGCGCTGCGATCTCGTGTGCGAGCGCTGCGAC
>CAUTTS010000071.1:0-11791 GCA_963541465.1 uncultured Selenomonas sp. | reverse complement strand
AAGCTGTCCGAGATTATCCGCAGTCTCAACGAGCGTCTCGGGACGAACTTCACAGAGATGGACAAGGTGTTGGAGCAGTTGGTAGACGATATGTCCGCCGATGAGGAGATGGTATTGCGGGCGAAGAATACGCTCGACCTCTTCAAAATCGTCTATGACGCAAACATCATGGATATTGTGCTGCGGCGTATGACACAAAACCAAGAGTTCTGCGAGAAGTATTTGGAAGACGATGATTTTCGCAGTGAGATTGACAAGGTGCTGCTGCCGTTGGTGCATGAACGGCTTTCTCATATGTAGTGCGATCCGGCGAGAGCAGGGGTGTTCTCGCCGTTTTGTTTGGAAAAAATTTTCTGAACAGGTCTTGACAGCATACGATATGGCGATTAGAATGTAACTATGTTAGCGAACATACACCATGAAGGATGTGAAGATATGAATGAGGACGAGCGTGCCTGTGGAAAATACATAGAAGCCCGTCGTAAGGAACTGGGTATCACGCTGAGAGGTTTGGCCGGTATACTTGCTATCGCTCCGGCTTACATGAGCGATATTGAAAAAGGACGACGATACCCGCCGGAAAAGAAACTTTACGAAATTGCTGCAGCGCTTCAGTTGAATGATGATGCGACCAACCATCTTCTTGACTTAGCGGCTGTGACCAAGGACAATACAGTCTCGGCTGATCTGCCCAAATACATTATGGAGAAAGATTTGGCACGTGTTGCACTCAGAAGGGCAAAAGCTGGCAAGCTGTCGGATGAGGGGTGGCAGGAGGTTATTGCCCTTATCGAAAAAAAAGTTCAGGAGTGAAGAACAAAAGGAGAAGATGCCGTTGTATCATCAGTATTCGTCAGAACGACTGGAAAAGAAAGCAGTCGAGATACTTTCGACCTACAGGGAAGGGGAGTTGCTGCGAACGCCCCAACCGATGAACATCGACGATTTTGCCGAGAATCATCTTGGGATGAGCTTTGACTATGCATATCTTTCTGATGACGGCAATACCCTCGGATGTACCTGCTTCAACGATGGACAATTGATGGTATGGGATAAAGATAAGCGAATGTCATTTCCTATCGAGGTTGAAAAAGGTGAAATCCTTCTGGACAATGATTTAATGAGCAGTTCCAATGAAGGGCGGATTCGCTTCACCATAGCCCACGAGTGTGCGCACTGGATATTGCACCGACGATTCTTTGCGCAGCGGCCAGGAGTCATATACCCCACCATTCCTTGTATGGTATATCACATGGAGAGATGGGACAGCCACCCACCCATGACCGACCAAGAAATCCGAGAATGGCAAGCCAATCGACTGGGAGCGGCTATACTGATGCCTGCGCCCAGCGTAAGGATGGTGCTTGCCAATACACTGGGCATTGCATGGAAACAAATACAACCCACCGATATTGACGAGGGCATTGTGGTCGAGATGGCAACTTTTTACGAAGTTTCCCACGAGGCCATGCGGTATCGCTTTCGAGATTTGGGATTGACCGATGCATTATAGGAGTAAATACTGTTTAAGGGATTGCTCCTATATTTTTTGAAGTATAAGTTCGCAAAAACGCTAACATAGTATCACCCGAAAAACAATTGGATTTTTGGTACATACAGGATAGTTTCGACGCAGTATAATACGAGATGCCGATGTTTCCACTCAATTACACACTGGAGGTATGCTATATGGATGAAAAAATGATGAATTTCAAGGCGGTTTTTGATAAATATTCCGCTCTCGGGAAAGCCCGGCAGGAAGATGTTGGACATAAGGAGTCCCAAGTCAGGGATAAGTTGATGGAGATTGTAGATGCTGTTGGTATCGATGCCGCATTGCTCCGCAAAGGAGACAAAAGAAATTCTCCGCTCAAAATTCCGGAGACCTCTGTCGACTTTCTTGTTGACGTGTTGGATTGGCACACATCGCCAGAGGCAAAGGCTCTCCGTAAGGCTAAATTTCTCAAGGTGTCTGCCGATAAAAAGGCATGGCTCGTTAATGGCTTCATTGAGTATCTTGAAAAGGCTGGATATGATGCCAAGGTTATCGCGCATCAACGGCAGCTTATGGAATATCGGATGAAGTGTGCGCTACAGAGAAATCTAAATTTACTGCATACGCAGTTAATGTCAATATACAATCATGTGGCAAATCTTAGACCATTAGGAGCATCCTATTTTTCTCATGAAGACCAGATTCTGTTTGCTGATTTTGCAGTCAAAAAAGTGGCGGAACTTGCCGAGTATTTAAAAGACATTGCCTACTATTGGGATGAAGTTCGTGGTGAAGAAATTTCTGAATTGGCAATGGAAGAGTCGACCAACTCGAGCGAAGTTGACATCATGGAGCGTGAGTTGCGAACAGTACAGGTGTATAGAGCTGTCTCGAAGGATCAGCGATACATAGAACTCGAAAAAGAGCGGGATGCACTTATTGCCGAAGAAGATTTTATCAAAAAGAAAAAGGGACGCTATCAGCAAATAGTCGATGAAATACAGAAAATCGCAAATGGTTATGAGCAGGATTTTTTCGGCGATATTATGCCTGATGAACCAGAGCCACATTTTGCACTTAAGCATCCTCATGTTGCAATGGCAGTGGCCATTGCCTATAAAAAGGAAGTTGATGAGGATCGTAAGAAAATATTAGCACAGCCACTTATCTCCGAGGAAGAAAAGGAGAGAATACGGCAATGTTTTATCGAGAAATTTGGCGAAGACCCTGTTGAATTTTTGAAAGGAGCTAAGGAGGATGCGTGAGATTATCAAAGACTCCGCTGGAAAGACCATTTGTCACCTCGACGTTGTAAAACGTCAGGTTGAGATCCGACGAAAGGGGACGAAAACGGTGATCCAACTGACGGAGGGAAAACCTGTCAAAGTCATCCGAATTAAATAATCAAACTTAGAGCCGCCAGACGGACATTGAAGCTACATGAATTGTGGCAGATATGTCCGTCTTTTATTTTCGGTCAAACAATAAATAAGGAAAAATTCTAATCAAACAAGAAATCCGGTGACCAAATCGGATGTATATGTCCGCTTCTATGTAGAGAAAGATTTTTAAGGAGGCGATAGGAAGATTCAAATTCGGTTTCCCTAGGTAAGTCAATCTGTTGTCCAAGATGGCCATAGGACGGCGGGATGCGAATAGGGATACTGACAGGTAACGAGCCTGTCAGTATTCCTATGCTCCCACCGTGCTTCTTTATGCCCATTTTAGGACTGAAGCCCGTGCGTAGTTTTGCATCCCGCCGTTCGGCAAGAACGAAAGGAACGTAAAACTATGAAAATCCAGCTCAGCGGTATCATCAAAGACTACTCCGCGCAGGAGGTCAAGGCGCTCCAACAGCAGGGACATCGTTTTCAGCTCAGTAAGAAGCTGGGCGTGTATGTCCCCGTCTCAATCCAGATCCATGAAAACGGAAGAATCCAGGATACGGGCATAGATGAACTCGTCTGGCGGAAGACTGCCGGAGAAAAGTTCCTCAAGGCGTCGGGGCGGGCAATTTATGCACCTGTCGATGCCAAGCAATACTCCGCCGTCATGCGCCCAATCTGGCGGGAGGATAAGCGGGAAAAGCGCGAGCAGCACTGTATGTATGAAGGAAATCCCTGCTGTGCCGGCTGCAGCTGCGATGGGTGCCCACATCCCGTGTATCGGACAATCTCCTTGGAACGTGCGGTGGAGGTCAATGAGCCGGTGCTTCCCGTTCATGAGGATGTCGCCGACACCGCAGCACGCGAGGAGCGTAGTCGCAGGCTGTACGATGCTCTCGCCAAACTCGATCCCATCGACCATGAAATTCTCATCCGCAGAGCGGCGGGAGAGTCGGAGCGTACCATTGCCGCCGCTGTCGGTTTCAAATCTAAGGAAAGCATTCGTAAGCGCATGAATAAGTTCATGCCAGGGCTTCAAGCACAGCTCAAAGATTTTATGTAAAAATCGGTGACCAAAACATACGGCGGTGTCCTCTTCTTTATAGGAAGGTGAAAATCCCCGCAGTCAATTGAAAGGAAGTGATCCCTATGCGGGAACAGAATGAAGTCACAGCCGAGCTTGTTGACACCTTGCGCCGGCTCGTCGATGTCCTCGAGGAAATCGCACAGAGTTCTCAAAGCGAGGAGCAGGCGAAGGTGTCGAAATTGGAGGAAGCCTCACCGACACTTGAGGAAGTACGCACCGTGCTTGCGAAGCTTTCTGTCGAAGGGCACAGCGCAGCAGTCAAGTCACTGATTGCCAAATTCGGTGCCGACAAACTCAGCGAGCTTGCGCCGGAGCATTATGCGGCACTCTTGAAGGAGGCTGAGAAGATTGGCACGTAAACACGCCGTCCTCTCTGCATCCTCTGCCGCACGTTGGATCGCCTGCCCGCCGTCAGCTCGGCTCAATGCAGAGAAGCCTGACGCGCCGAGCGAGTACGCTGCACAAGGCACGGACGCGCATACGCTCTGTGAGTACAAACTCCGCAAGGCTCTGGGGGAGCGGGTACGCGACCCGACCAAGAAACTGTCCTCGTATGACAGCGAGATGGAAGAGTGTGCCGAATTCTACGTCCAGTTCGTTATGGGGCTTGTGGCACAATTCCGCGAGGAGTCGAAGGATACGATGGTGTCCGTGGAGCAGAGTGTAGATTTCTCGGACTTCGTGCCGGACGGTTTCGGAACTGCTGACACACTCATCATTTCGGGCAAGACCGTCTGCATCGTGGACTACAAGCACGGCAAGGGCATTGAGGTCAGCGCCGAGCACAATCCGCAGATGATGTGCTACGCGCTCGGGTGCATCCAGATGCTCGACGGTCTCTATGACATCGAGTCGATCTGGATGATTATCTTCCAGCCGAGGCTCAGCAACATTTCGGAGTGCACCATCTCCAAGGCAGACCTTCTGGCATGGGCGCAAGATACGCTTGTACCTGCTGCGAAGTTGGCGCACGCAGGAGAGGGCGCATTCTGTGCGGGGGCGCACTGCCTGTTCTGCAAGATCAAAGCGACCTGTCGCAAGCGGGCAGAGTACAATCTGGAACTCGCCCGGTATGACTTTGAGATGCCGCCGACGTTGGAGGACTCCAAGGTAGAAGCGGTGCTTGCAAAAGCTGATACGCTCGCCGCATGGGTCAGCGACATCAAGGAATACGCCCTGCAGCGAGCAATTCAAGGCAAGCAGTGGACGGACTGGAAACTGGTGGAAGGCCGCTCGAATCGGAAATACACCGATGAGGCGGCGGTCGCCAAGACCGTCAAAGAAGCGGGCTTTGAGCCGTATGAGCAGAAACTGCTCGGGATTACGGCGATGACCGCACTTCTTGGAAAAAGTAAGTTTGAGGAACTGCTCGGCAGCCTCGTTGTCAAGCCGCAGGGGAAACCCACACTTGCTCCCATGAGCGACAAGCGGCCGGCGATGAATACCGCAGCAGAAGATTTTAAGGAAAGTTGAGGAGAAAACATATTATGGCAAAAGTTATCAATCCGACAAAAGTGATCACGGGTGTCAAGACACGTTGGAGCTATGCCAACGTCTGGCAGGCAAAGTCCATCAATGGAGGCACGCCGAAGTTCAGCGTATCGCTTATCATCCCGAAGAGTGACACCAAGACGGTGGCGGCAGTCAAGAACGCCATTCAGGCAGCATACGAGGAAGGTCAGAGCAAGCTCAAGGGAAACAGCAAGTCCGTGCCCGCGCTCTCGGCGATCAAGAATCCGCTCCGTGACGGCGATGTGGAACGCCCGGACGATGCGGCATACAAGGACAGCTACTTCATCAACGCAAACTCTGCGACAGCTCCCGGCATCGTGGATGCTGCCCGCAATCCGATCATCGAGCATTCGGAGGTCTACTCCGGCGTATACGGCCGCGCAAGCATCAACTTCTACGCATTCAACTCGAACGGCAACAAGGGCATCGCTTGCGGGCTGAACAACCTGCAGAAGATTTCCGACGGTGAGCCGCTCGGCGGCAAGACCCGTGCCGAGGATGACTTCGCGGATGAGGACGAGGACTTTCTCAGCTAAATAAGAGTTGACCGACACGGGCAGCGGGGATTCTTCCTCGCTGCCTTTGTCACGGAAGGAGAACATACATGAAATCATTATCTATCGATCTCGAAACGCGAAGCGGTGTGGATATCGGCAAGAGCGGTGTTTATCGATACGCAGAGGCAGAGGATTTCGCGATCCTGCTCTTCGGCTATTCCGTGGACGGCGGCGAGACGCAGGTTATTGACCTCGCCAATGGAGAGCAGATTCCACAGGAGATTTTGGATGCTCTGACTGATGACAACATCATCAAGTGGGCATTCAACGCCAACTTTGAGCGTGTGTGCTTGTCGCGCTACTTGTCGGACTTGGGGATGCTTCACACTGCCGAGGAGACCTGCTTTCTGAGTCCCCGCAGTTGGCGATGCACAATGGTATGGTCTGCCTATATGGGACTGCCACTCTCACTTGCCGCTATCGGGCGTGTGCTTGGACTGGAAGAGCAGAAAATGAACGAGGGTAAGGCTCTGATCCGCTATTTTTCAACGCCTCCGTTCCATGAGACTACAGGAGCGAAGTGGGAACTGTTCAAGTCTTACAACCGCCGTGATGTCGAAGTGGAGATGGCGATTCAGCAGCGTCTCTTCAAATATCCTGCGCCTCCGTCGGTGTGGGAGGAGTATGTACTCGATCAAGAGATCAATGATCGCGGGATACGTCTGGATATGCTGCTTGTGGAGAACGCCGTCCAGATCGACGTGCGCACCAAGGAAAAACTGACGGACAGGCTGAAAACTCTGACCGGGCTTGAGAATCCGAACAGCGTGGTGCAGATGAAGGCGTGGCTCAAGGTGCAGGGATTTGAAACTGAGTCGCTCGACAAGAAGTCCGTGAAGGCCTTACTCACGACTGTCCAGTGTCCTATCTCCGATGTGTTGATGCTTCGGCAGCAGCTTGCGAAATCCTCGGTGAAGAAATATCAGGCGATGCAGAATACCGTTTGCTCTGACAGCCGTGCGCGAGGAATGTTCCAGTTCTATGGGGCGAATCGCACCGGGCGGTTCTCGGGACGTCACATTCAATTACAAAATCTTCCTCAAAATCATCTCTCCGACCTCAAGTGCGCCCGTGCCCTCGTGCGGCAGGGAAATTTTGTGGCACTGGAACTGCTCTATGACTCTGTGCCGGATGTCCTGTCGCAGCTTATCCGTACTGCCTTTATCCCGAAGGAGGGCAGAAAATTCATCGTCGCGGACTTCTCTGCCATCGAAGCACGGGTACTGTCATGGCTTGCCAAGGAACGATGGCGTATGGACGTTTTTGCAAATAACGGCGACATCTACTGCGCCACGGCGGGCAGGATGTTTCATTGCAATGTAGTCAAGCATGGTGAGAACGGGCATCTTCGGCAAAAAGGGAAACAGGCAGAACTGGCCTGTATCGCCGAGGGACAGCTTGTCTTTACGAATGAAGGACTCGTTCCTATTGAGCGCGTTCGCACGGAGCATTTGCTCTGGGACGGAGAAAGCTGGGTCAGCCATGACGGCGTCATATTCAAGGGCGAACGAGAGGTAATTACCTATGAAGGACTTACAGCAACCCCGGACCATCTCGTCTGGGTTCAGGGGCAATCGCAGCCGATACAGTTTGGACACGCCGCCTCCTGCGGCGCACATCTCGTACAAACAGGAGATGGTGGGACGGCAATTCGGTTGGGTGAGAATCATCAGCCCGGAAAAGAGATGGAATGCGGCAATGAATCATTGCTACGTTCTGACAAAATGTGCGGGATGCGGTGCAATCCAGTGGCAGTACTTGGACAATCTTCGAAGCGGGAAATCGAGAGGCTGCCAGAGTTGTTCTCAGCCGAGACAGATTCCACCTTGGTTGGACAGGAGACTGACGGCAGCAAAACAACGCTGCGAGAACCCGAACGACAAGGCATATCCTCTGTATGGAGGACGAGGAATCAAATTCGATTTTCCCAGTGTGACGGAGGCAGGATTGTATCTCATAAAAACATTCGGGCTGCCCTCACGGTCAATGGAACTGGATCGCATCGATACGAACGGAAATTACACCAAAGGGAATCTACGCTTTGTACCCAGAGCGCAAAATCAAGCAAATCGCAGAATTACGGTTTTGTCGGAGTTCCATCAGGAGTATTGGCCTTATTGCCGCGCTGTGGTAACGAGAAAACTGTCCGCAGGAATGACTCGCTCGGAGATCATCAAAGCTGCGGAGACGGCTGGCAGCGAGAAAAGGAAGAATTGGCGTATCATCAGCGCACGGCTCGACTTTATGACATCCGAAATGCCGGAAAGCATCATCGTTTTACCGTATCGGGGAAATTAGTCCACAACTGCGGCTACGGCGGCTCCGTTGGTGCACTGAAGGCATTCGGCGCATTGGAGTCCGGGATGAAGGAAGAGGAGCTAAAGCCGCTCGTGGATGCTTGGCGTACCGCCAATCCGAATATCGTGGATTTCTGGTGGGCGGTGGATCGCGCAGCAAAGGACTGTATCAAGGAACGAAGCAAGAAAGTTACGCACGGCATTCGGTTCATTTATCAGAGCGGCATGATGTTCATCGGACTTCCAAGCGGCAGACGGCTTGCCTATGTGAAACCGCGCATCGGGGAGAATCAGTTCGGCGGTGAATCCATCACCTATATGGGGCTTGATCTCTCGAAAAAGTGGGCACGGATTGAATCTTATGGTCCGAAACTCGTGGAGAATATCACGCAGGCCATCAGCCGCGACCTCCTCTGCTATGCCATGCAGACACTGCGAAGCATGGACATTGTCGCCCATGTCCATGATGAACTCATCATCGAATGCGATGAGCGCGTCTCTCTTTCCTCTGCGTGTGAGCAGATGGCGCGAACCCCACCTTGGGCAGACGGACTTCTGCTCCGCGCCGACGGTTTCGAGTGCCAATTCTATCAGAAAGACTAATTTCCATCCTCCCAGAAAATTGGGAGGATTTTTGGTGACCAAAACCTCCCTGTTCGTCCTCTTACTGATGAGAGGAACTAATCAGTTTTCAAAGGGAGGAAATCTTATGTTCTATGTTAAGGAAAACATCAATGACACTCTGGAGGTCACGGTGGAAATCAACGATGAGAATGTCTTCTGTCACTGTCCGCGCTGCGGAGCGGAAGTGCCTGTTGATCTCAATGAGTTCTTCGGCGATGCGGAGTTCGACCTGTTCGGCACGGCGATCTGCTGCACGGAATGCAGCAGGAAGATGAGGTGTGAGAAATGATCGAGTTCAGAAATCATGAGGGCTACGCCGATCCTACAGCGCACGCAGCTGTCACCAAGGTGTTCCGACAGAATCTGTTCACCTACATCTGCTCGCCCTATCGGGACAATCCGCGCGTTAATGTCATGCGGGCGCGGCAGTACTGTAAGTTCGCGGTGAGCAGGGGGCGGATTCCCATTGCGCCTCATCTGTATTTTCCGCAGTTTTTGTCAGAAGTAGATGAGCGGGAGAAAGCAATGGATATGAATCTCGAGCTGCTGAGGCTGTGCGGCGAGATCTGGGTGTTCGGCAAGAGGCTTACCGAGGGCATGGAAACGGAGATTGCTCATGCCGGAAGACTGCGGAAGAACATCCGCTATTTCACAACAAAATGCGAGGAGGTTTCGCCATGAAGGTAATAGAGACAGAATACAAGGGCTATCTTTTCCGTTCACGACTGGAGGCACGGTGGGCAGTGTTCTTTGATGCCTGTGGTGTCCGCTGGGAGTACGAGCCGGAGGGATATGTGCTGAATAACGGGCAGCACTATCTGCCGAACTTCCTGCTCCATGATGTAGACGGAAGAGTAGGCGGCGATCTCCATGTGGAGGTCAAGGGGAAGATGAGCAGAGCCGATGCCGCCAAAATCAACCAGTTCAGCCAAGGCAAGCATCCGCTCCTCGTTGTTCCCGGAATCCCCGACGGAGAGTATATCGGAGATATTGAATGTTACTGCCAAGAGTGGGGCTATTATGGCTTCCCCAGCTTTGGCGGCGGTCCCTATCCCTTCAACTTTCAGACCATCGACGGAGATTACTTCGTTGCTCACCCCGGCATCAACAGGCAGGGAAAGTTTGAACTTTTCGGTGATGACAGCAACTATACGATAGACAGAGATGACGCTGCCACCGTACAGGCATTCAAGCTGGCACGGCAGGCAAGATTTGAATACGGACAGACACCGAGGGTGAGGAAGGTGCGTGTATGAGAGAATTAGCATTTTGCCTTGGCAACAGCCGTGCGGCTCTTGTCTGGCATCCAGGAAAAATGACGATGGACGCTCTTGGGGAAAAATTGCAGAATCCCATCCGCACCGCCGAAACCACTGCGGAATATCACGCCATGAAGAAAAATGAACGGGATGCCGTGAAGGACAAAGGCGGATTCTTTGCGGGAACGCTGAAAGGGACGCGCCGGAAAGCAACTGAGGTCATCAGCCGTTCCATGATTACCTTGGATCATGACCGACTGAAACCGGGCTGTTTCGATTCCTTCACCTTCAAACATTGCGTCATCGTCTACACCACCCACAGCCATACCCCGGAAGCACCACGGGCGAGAATCCTTGTACCGCTGACGCGGGATGTCACACCCGATGAGTACAATGCCATCGCCCGCTATCTTGCGGATGAAATTGGCATGGATACGGTGGATCTCTGTTCCTTCAAGATCAATCAGCTGATGTACTGGCCGACCGCCTCTTCTGACGGGGAGTACATCTGCCGCAAATATGAGGGCGACTGGCTCGACCCTGATGTGTTTTTGGAAGCGCATCCAAACTGGCAGGACTGCAGCTCTCTGCCGACTGCACCGGGTGAAACAGAAGCGGTGGAACGAGAGCGCAAAAGGCAGGCTGATCCTCTGACCAAGGACAGTATTGTAGGAGCGTTTTGCCGTGCCTATCCCGTCCAGGAAGCGATGCAGACCTTTCTCTCCGATGTGTATGAGCCGACTGCTGACGAGAATCGGTGGGGTTATACGAAATCGGCGAGCATTCCCGGCGTGATGATTTATGATGGGAAATTCGCCTACAGTCACCATGCCTCCGATCCTGCTTACGGAAAGCTGTGCAACGCATACGACCTCGTAGGCACACATCTCTTTGACGGCGATTTCACTCAGATGGCTGAATTTGCCGCCAAGGATGAAAAGGTGCGTACCCTTGCGCTGAAGGAGCGGCAGGAACGGGCGGTTGAGGAGTTTTCCGAGGAGGAAGACTGGAAGGACAAGCTGGTGCGGCAGAAAAAGTCCACACAGCTTGAGAACTCCCTCTACAACATCAAGCTCATCATGCAAAACGATCCTTACATGAAAAACATCGTATTCAATCAACTGGCAGACGGCATGGAAATCAAGGGCGAAGTCCCGTGGTCACATCCCGGTAAGTTCTGGCGCGATGCGGATGATGCCCAGCTTATCTGCTATGTGGATGACAACTACGGCACGTTCTCGGCGCGGAACTATGACATCGCCGTAGCGAAAGCCGTGGACGACCGATCCTACCATCCGATACGGGAGTATTTTGCGGCACTGCCTCCTTGGGACGGTGTGGCGAGAGTGGACACGCTTCTCGTCGATTACCTGGGTGCAGCCGACAACGTATACACCCGTGCCGTCAGTCGGAAAGTGCTGTGTGCCGCCTATCGACGCATCAAAGAGCCGGGCATCAAGTTCGATTATATGCCCGTTCTGAACGGCGCACAGGGCATCGGAAAATCTACCTTCATTGCTAACCTTGGCATGGATTGGTTCTCCGACAGTCTGACCTTATCGGATATGAATGACA
>CAUTTS010000070.1:0-11954 GCA_963541465.1 uncultured Selenomonas sp. | reverse complement strand
CTTTTTGTGTTGTTACTAAAAGTTTAACTGAACCGTTTGCAAAATGGAACTTTTTGCGTCAATTTATTTTACAACTTACGTACGACAGGCAACGAATCATTGAGCAGAATAAAAAGGACACCGTCCGCCATGCATATTTCCGTGAGTATCTTGCACTTCAAAGACTATGCCTTCTGATTCTCAGACATCAGAAACATCAGATTGGCTCTGGATCAAAGCAGATATACGGCATACTCTTTGATGGCGCATGGCTGTGGGAAGAGTATGTTAATTCACTTATAGAGAATACCTTCTACCATCCGATGAATAAGGGCGGCAAAGGTGCTCAGAGATTGTTTGACGGGAATATAGGCCTTGTTTACCCTGACTTTATCAGTCGGGATAACGAAAAGAGAATTATTGCGGATGCCAAATACAAGCCGATTGACAATATCGGAAACAGAGACTATTTGCAAGTGCTGGCTTATATGTTCCGATTCGATGCCAAGGCAGGATACTATCTTTACCCGGAAGCCGAAGGGGGGGACGATCTTAAACTGTGGATGAATCGCGGCTCGACTTACGAGGCAAATGTCACGCCGCGTGATGATATCAGCATCACAAAACATGGATTGAAAATCCCGATGGATATGTCTGACTATGCTGGATTTGTGGCAAGAATGAGGACTTATGAGCAGGAGTTTATCCGTGCATTCTCTTGTTAAGGAAACGCTGATAAATTCGCTGCGATGGTACGCCGTAATCCCTCGCGCCAAAGACGCATCGCCCCCCATCATCAGCCCAACGAACACGCAGACAAAGAGATCGTTATCATGCGGTGGACGCGCAAACGTTGTCCCAATAATGGAAGTCTCCTCGTGAGGCTCTCTCTCTATTTCTCTCTTGTGTAACATATGATTGACAAACCTATAGAAACCGTTCTTTCGTGGCGGAGTGCGCGGATTGACAGTATTGCGCGTGCATGATAGAATGATTTCTATGCGGATGTGGCGGAACTGGCAGACGCGCTGGACTTAGGATCCAGTGCCGCAAGGCGTATGGGTTCGACCCCCTTCATCCGCACCATTTTGGCTTATCGGAACCGCTGACGGGATCGTGGTCCGCGCTTCCTTTCCTTTGTTCTCGTGGGTTCGCTGCAGTGTTATGTCGTCTTCTTTTCCTTGGCAGGACGAAGCCGCACCCATGGTGCACAGTTCCTTCCGACTGCAATGCAGTCGGTATTTTTTTAGGGAATCGCTGATAAAATGAAGTCCATCATTCGTTCTATAGGAGTGTGAATCTTATGTCTGTTCTTGCTGCTTATGCTGTACCACATCCGCCGCTCATTCTTCCCGCGATCGGCGCGGGACGCGAGCAGGAGATTGCGCACACCGTCGCCGCCTATCGTGAGGTCATGCGTGCGGCGGCAGAGCTTCGTCCTGATACTGTCGTTGTCATCAGTCCGCATGCTGTCGTCTATGAGGATTACTTTTGTATCTCACCGGGAGAGCATGCGGAAGGAAATTTTGCGGCATTTGGACATCCCGCGATCTCCGTCGCTGTCGACTATGACGAGGACTTTGTACGGGCGCTCGCCGCGACGGCGATGGATCACGATATTCCGGCAGGAACCCTCGGCGAGCGAGCGGCGGCACTCGATCACGCGACGATGATTCCGTTGGCCTTTTTGAGCGATTATCTCGGAGATGCGCCGGTCAAGGTGGTGCGCATCGGTGTATCGGGGCTGTCGGCGTATCTGCACGCGCGGCTCGGGCAGTGCATTGCTGCCGTGGCGGAGCGACTGGGGCGGCGCACGGTGTGTATCGCGAGCGGCGATCTCTCGCATCGGCTCAGTCCTGCGGCACCGAATGGCTTTGCGGAGGAGGGGCCGGAGTTTGACCGTCTTTGTACGGCGTTTATGGGGACGGGAGATTTTTTCTCCCTGCTGCAGATTCCGGGGAGCTTTGCCGAGGCGGCAGGGCACTGTGGACTGAATGGGCTCTGGGTGCTCGCCGGTGTGCTCGACGGCAGTGCAATAGAGAGCCGTCTCTGCAGCTATGAGGGCCCCTTCGGCGTCGGCTATGCAGTGGCTTCCTTTACGGTCACGGGAACGGATGAGGGCCGCGACTATACGGCGCAGCTCGTTCGTGCGGAGGATGCGGCGATGGAGAAGCTGCGTGCATCGGAGGATATGTATGTACGTCTCGCGCGGGCGAGCGTGGAGCACTTTGTGCGAACGCATACCTATGCCGCTCTGCCGCCGGATATGCCGGAGGAACTGACAGAGGGACGTGCGGGGGCTTTTGTCTCCATCAAGAAATATGGAAAACTGCGCGGCTGCATCGGGACATTTCTGCCCGCACAGCAGAGTCTCGCTGAGGAGATTCTCTACAATGCAGTCTCGGCAGCGGCACACGACAGCCGATTTGAGCCGATTGCCGTGGAGGAACTGGATCGTCTCGTCTACAGCGTGGATGTGCTCAGTACGCCTGAGCCGATCACGTCGGCAGAGGAACTGGATCCACATGTCTACGGCGTTATCGTAAAAAGTGTGGCGGACCGTCGGCGCGGTCTCCTGCTGCCCGATCTCGCGGGGATCGACACGGCGGAGCAGCAGATCGCCATTGCACGGGAGAAGGCACACATCATGCCGAAAGAGCCAATTTCCCTCGCTCGATTTACCGTTATTCGGCATCATTGAACAGGTGCATTTCGCCGTGTGAGAGGAGTATTTGCATGGGAGATAAGCCGGACTTTTCTTTTTGGAATGCCTGGTGGAAGGAGAAATTTCACGAACGCGTGGAGCACATACGGGCGAATCCGCAGGTGGATTACTGGGACAAGCGCGCACGAGATTTCTCCGCCATGCGCCGCAGCAACGATTATGACTACGGACGGAAGACCTATGCGGCATTGCGGCACATTCTGAGCGCAGACGCGACGATGCTCGATATCGGCGCAGGGCCCGGCTCCTTTATTATTCCCTTTGGCGAGAAGATCAAATTCGCTACGGCCGTGGAACCGTCGCACGAGATGGTACACCTCCTGCGGGAAAATGCCGCTGAGGCGGGAGTGTCCAACTATGCGGTGATCGAGGAGCTGGTGCAGGATCTTCCCATCGGCGGGGCACTTGACCGCGCATTTGATCTCGTGACAGTGTCGCTCGTCTTCTGGATGTATGCGGATGTATGGCCGCTCATCCTGCAGATGGAGGCATATACGAAGGCATACTGCGCCATCGTGGCGGAGATCCCCGACAAGAAAAACCCGCGCTCGGCGAGCAGCTGTGACGTGGAGGAGTTCCAGATTCTCTACAATATGCTTGCTGCACAGGGACGGTTCGCCAACGTGCACACAATTGACTATCACTGTGAGCGCAGTATCGAGGATGAGTTGCGGTATCGGCTGCTTGCCTACGAGCAGTATGAGGGCGATGTCACGGATGCCGTGCGTGAGGAGCTGCGCCGCGCCGTCTGTACGGAGGCAAAGAACGGAAAGTGCACGGTTGCGACGCGCTCGGCCGTGATTTGGTGGGATGTGCGGGACCTGCTCTAACAACTGCATCAAAAAAGCCGCCTCGCTGTCGTGAGGTGGCTTTTTCGTACGTATTTGGGAAGCACTGATAAATTCAGCCGCGCCATCTTGACGTATCTTTTTTGCCCGCACTATGTCGACAAATCCTCCACATAGCCCTTGCTATGCGTCCGGTTTGTCTCCTTGTTCGGACAAAAAATCTACGCCAATCTGAAGGTCTATTTTATCAGCGATTCCTTTGCTTACTGTGCCGCGGCTGTCTCGCCGACCGTCTCGTTGAGCTTATCGATAAGCGCGTCGATGTCGATGCCGTGTGCCAGTGCGCCCTGCTCGATGTTCTCGAAATGTGCCGCCGCGCAGCCGAGGCAGCCCATGCCTGCGTTCATCAGAACCTCGACCGTGTCGGGGTACTTCTGCACGATCTCGATGATGCTCATATCTTTGGTAATCGCCATAATGACCTCCTATGGGAAAATACAGTGAAAAGGAAAAGAAGGAAGAAATCCTTGACTTTTTCACATTATAGCACAAGATATAAAAATTGAAAGTACCATTTGCAACATATACGTCCATGCTGTGAAGAAAAGCATCGGAAAACTGTGTAAAGGAAGCACGGATAAATTCGGCACAACCATCTTGACGCATCTTTTTCGCCCGCTTTTCGTTAGCAAATCCTCCACATAGCCCTCGCTATGCGTCCGGTTTGCTGCCTCAATCGGACAAAAAATCTACGCCAATCTGGCAGACCTCATTTTATCAGTGCTTCCTTGGAATTGACCTGTGCATGGGTTGTGTGCTATAACATAACGTGTATATCTGTCATAACGTGTTTTGGAGGAATATCTGTGAGCAATCTTGAAGTCGGAATCGTCGGTCTGCCGAATGTGGGGAAAAGCACGCTGTTCAACGCGATCACGAAGGCGGGCGCAGAGGCGGCGAACTATCCGTTCTGCACGATTGAGCCGAATGTGGGAGTCGTGGCCGTACCGGATGCGCGCCTCAAGGTGCTGACGGATCTCTATCATTCCAAAAAGACGACGCCCGCCAGTGTGCGCTTCGTCGATATTGCAGGCCTTGTGAAGGGTGCCTCGAAGGGCGAGGGGCTGGGCAATAAGTTTCTCGAGCACATCCGCCAGGTGGATGCTGTCGCCCATGTGGTGCGCTGCTTTGAGAGCTCGGACATCACGCATGTAGAGGGCGGCATTGACCCTCTGCGCGATATTGACATCATCGAGACAGAGCTGTGCCTTGCCGATCTGGAGGCAGTGGAAAAACGCCTGGTCAAGGTGACGAAACTCCTGAAATCAGGGAGCAAGGAGGCAAAGGCGGAGCACGCGGCACTGGAGCGACTGAAAGAGGCACTCGATGCGGGGCGGCCTGCGCGCGAGGTGGAGCTCTCCGAGGAGGAGCAGGGGATCCTGCGCGATCTGAATCTCCTCACGCGCAAGCCCATCCTCTACATCGCGAATGTCGGCGAGGATGAGGCGGCGACGGCGGATGCGGAGAATCCCTACGTGCAGAAGGTGAAGGAGTATGCTGCACGTACGGGCGCGCAGGTGGTGACGGTATCGGCGCGCCTCGAGGAGGAGATCGCCGAGCTCGATGACGAGGAGGCAGCAGCGTTCCTCGAAGATCTCGGCCTTGCGGAGAGCGGGCTGGATCGCCTGATCCACGGCGCGTTTGCCCTGCTCGGCCTGCAGACATTCCTCACGGCAGGAGAGGATGAGTGTCGTGCGTGGACGATTACACGCGGAACGACCGCGCCGAAGGCGGCAGGAAAGATTCACACGGACTTTGAGCGCGGGTTCATCCGTGCGGAGATCGTGAACTATGACGATCTCGTCTCGCTCGGCAGTGTCGCGGCAGCGCGTGACAAGGGGCTGGTGCGCCTTGAGGGCAAGGACTATGTCATGCGCGACGGTGATGTGGTGAATTTCCGCTTTAATGTTTGATGCAGGGGAATGGAAGCACTGATAAATTCGGTACGACCATCTTGACGCATCTTTTTCGCCCGCTTTTCGTTAGCAAATCCTCCACATAGCCTCTGCTATGCGTCCGGTTTGCTGCCTCAATCGGACAAAAAATCTACGCCAATCTGGCATACCTCATTTTATCAGCGATTCCTAATTTCTGAGCGTGATGAAAGGAAGTGAAGAGCATGGACGATACACCTTTGCAGCCTCCACCGCATACGTGTATTCTGTCCTCTCTTCGCTGTGCAGCTATGATGCTGTGACAGTGGGGGAGGATGATCGGAAAGGAGCGTTCTCCCTTGCTGCAGATTTATAAATCCATGGAATCCGGCCCCTTGCAGGAGCTGTCACTCAAGACGCTGTCCAAAGGGGCATGGATCAATATCGTCAATCCGACGCCGTACGAGCTGAAGGTCGTCAGTACCCTCACGGAGGTCGATCCCGATTTCCTGCGTTCCGCTCTCGATGATGAGGAGCGTTCGCATACGGATGTTGAGGATGACTCCGTCATGATCCTGACCAATGTCCCCGTCTATCGTGGCGAGGACAGCTACGACACACTGCCGCTTGCGATCATCCTCACGGATGAGCATGTCATTACCGTCTGTCTCGAAGAGACGCCTGTCATCGCGGAGTTCAACGAGCGGACAGCGAAGATGTTCCGCACGTATAAGCGGACGCGGTTCCTCTTTCAGATTCTCTATAAATCCGATGTGTTCTACCTGCGCTATCTGCGGCAGATCAGCAAGCTCTCCGAGGAGATCGAGGATCGGCTGCGGCACGATATGAAGAACAGCGAAATCCTGCGTCTGCTGCAGCTGCAAAAGGGCCTGACGTATTTCAATGCGGCACTGCGCTCGAACGGAGCGGTGCTCGACCGCCTGATGCGCCTGCGGACGAACACCTCCCTCCATCATATTTTTCGCATGTATGAGGAGGACGAGGATCTCCTGGAGGATGTCATCATCGAGAATAAGCAGGCGCGTGAGATGGCGGATCTATACAGTACGATCTTGGCGCGCCTTGCCGATACGTTTTCGTCCATCGTCTCGAACAATCTGAACCTCGTGATGAAGTTTCTGACCGCGATTACGATTATTCTCGCCATCCCGACGGTGATCTCAAGTTTTCTAGGGATGAATGTGCCGGTGCCATATCAGGATGATCCGACGGGCTTTCTGCGCGTGCTTGTCTTCGCTGTCTGTGTATCGACGCTGGCGGTCTACCTGCTCTGGCGGAGGGATATGTTTTGATACGCGAAGCACAGCTGGATCGCGGCATCATCTTTGGTGATGCGCATACGGCGGAGTATGTATATATGCCGGGCAGCGAGGTCGGCGCAGAGCATCCGGTCTACGTGTACGAGAACGGTTTCGAACGCAGAGACATTGATCTTGCGGAGGCATTGCATCTCATCCGCGTGCGTGACCTGCGTCCGACCTCACATCCGCTCCTTGGCAGGACAAGCTGCTGAGAATGTCCCGTGCGCTGCCCGAGCGGGACATCTTCCTTTGTGTATCCCGATAGGAGGTTTCCCATGCATCAACATATCAAGCAATCCGTTCAGGATGGCATCGCGCAGATCGTTATGGATCGTCCCGCATCAAACAACGCCCTGGACGCCCAGATGTTCCGTGATTTGATTGCGGCTGTGGAGCATTGTGATGCGGACGAAGCGGTGAAGGTGATCATCCTCACGGGCGCGGGCAAGAATTTCTCCGCAGGCGGCGACATCAAGGAGATGGCGACCTTTGCATTCATCAGCTATGAACTCTCCATGCTGACGGGGCAGGCGTCACTCGCTCTGCGAAAGTGCCGCAAACCTGTGATCGCGATGGTGAATGGCACAGCGGCAGGTGCGGGCTGCGGGCTTGCGCTCGGTGCAGATTTCCGCATCATGACGGAGGAGAGCTGTCTGCTCACGGCGTTCTCGAACGTCGCCCTGCCCGGGGACACGGGCTGCATCTACCACCTGCATCAGATTGTCGGCCTTGCGAAGACGATTGAGCTCATGGCACTGAGTACCCCTGTCTATGGTGAGGAGGCACTGCGTCTTGGACTGGCAACGCGAATCGCCCCCGAGGGGAAACTGGAGGAGGAAACGCGTGCATTCGCCGTAAAACTCCTGCGCCGTCCGCTCGGCGCCGTCGCTATGCAGAAGCAGCTATACTACGAAGTCTTTTACCGTGACTACATGGCATATAGCCGCATCGAGGCAGAGAATCTCGGGAAGGCAGGGGGCTCTGCGGAACATCGTGAGGCTGTGACGGCCTTCCTAGAGAAACGCAAACCGCACTTCACGTGAATCAATAGACTGCGCGGATGCTTGTATCATAAAAAACAATGAGAAAACGCCGTAATTCAGGTATACAAAGCACCTGTCTTGTTTACAAGGCAGGTGTTCCGTTGTATAATAAACAGAAAGTATAGAATTGGTGCTCCTCCATAGATATTGTTTCTCGTTCGACAGAGGTGCAGAAATTCTTTGCTCATGTGTATATATTTTAATATCCGATGAAGTGCAGGAGCATTTCTAGGGAATCGCTGGTGAAATGAGGTGTGCCATATTGGCGAAAAGATGCGTCAAGATGGCCGTGCCGAATTTATCAGTCCTTCCCTAAAGAGAGGGGAGCGGTACTATGGCAAAAAAGATGAAGACGATGGACGGAAATACCGCCGCTGGCTATATTTCCTATGCCTTTACGGACGTAGCGGCGATCTATCCGATCACGCCCTCGTCGCCGATGGCAGAGTATGTCGATGGCCTTGCTGCCAAAGGAATGAAAAATATCTTCGGACAGAAGCTGCGTCTGATTGAGATGCAGTCAGAGGCCGGTGCTGCGGGGGCTGTCCACGGATCCCTGCAGGCGGGTGCACTGACGACGACCTACACGGCGTCGCAGGGACTTCTGCTGATGATCCCCAATATGTATAAAATCGCAGGTGAACTGCTCCCGGGCGTGTTCCATGTCAGTGCGCGTGCCATTGCCGCGTCCTCGCTGAATATCTTCGGCGACCATCAGGACGTCATGGCAGCACGTCAGACGGGTGTCGCCATGCTCGCCGAGTCGAGCGTGCAGGAGGTCATGGATCTCTCTGCGGTAGCGCATCTCGTCGCCATCAAGGGACGTGTGCCGTTCATCAATTTCTTTGACGGATTCCGTACCTCGCATGAGATCCAGAAGATCGAGGTCGTGGACTACGCAGACCTCGCGAAGATCCTTGACTGGGATGCCGTTGAGGCGTTCCGCCGCCGTGCGCTCAATCCGGATCATCCGGTGGTGCGCGGCACGGCACAGAACCCTGATATCTACTTCCAGGGGCGTGAGGCGGTCAATCGCTACTATGATGCCATTCCTGCTCTCGTTGAGGAAGCAATGGCGCAGATGGCAAAGATCACAGGGCGTGAGCACCACCTCTTTGACTACTACGGCGCACCTGATGCAGACCGCATCATCGTCGCGATGGGCTCGGTCTGCCAGACGGCGGAGGAGGTCGCGGAGTATCTCAATGCACAGGGCGAGAAGGTCGGACTGCTGTCCGTTCATCTCTATCGTCCGTTCTCTGTCGAGCATTTCTTCAAGTATCTCCCGAAGACGGTGAAGAAGGTTGCTGTCCTCGACCGCACGAAGGAGCCGGGTGCCCTCGGCGAGCCGCTCTACCTCGATGTCAAGGCGGCGTACTATGGCTCAGGCATGGATCCCGTCATCGTCGGCGGCCGCTACGGCCTCGGCGGCAAGGATACGACGCCGGATCAGATCTTTGCCGTCTACGAGGAGCTGAAGAAGGACGCGCCGATGCACGGCTTTACGCTCGGCATCGTCGATGATGTAACGAACCGCAGCCTGAAGCCCGCACACAGTGATGTCAACCTCACGAAGGAGGGGACGACGGCGTGCAAGTTCTGGGGACTCGGCTCGGACGGCACGGTCGGCGCGAACAAGAGCGCGATCAAGATCATCGGCGACAAGACGGATATGTATGCGCAGGCGTACTTTGCCTATGACTCGAAGAAGTCGGGCGGCATCACGATGAGCCACCTGCGCTTCGGCAAGTCGCCGATCATCAGCCCGTATCTCATCAACCGTGCGGACTTTATCTCCTGTTCGCAGCAGTCCTATGTGCGGCAGTATGACTTGCTCGCAGGGCTGAGGAAGGGCGGTACGTTCCTGCTCAATACGTTCTGGTCGGATGCGGAGCTGGACACGCATCTGCCCGCATCGATGCGCCGCTTCATCGCGCGCAACGACATTCAGTTCTATACGGTGGACGCTGTTCACATTGCGCGTGAGCTCGGACTCGGCGGACGCTTCAACATGGTTATGCAGTCGGCGTTCTTCAAGCTCGCCAACATCATTCCGCTCGACGATGCGGTCAAGTACCTCAAGGACGCGGTTGTTACCTCCTACGGCAGCAAGGGCGAGAAGGTCGTCAACATGAACAACGGTGCGATCGACAAGGGCATCGAGGCGCTCCATCGCGTCAATGTTCCTGATGCGTGGAAGGATGCTGTGGACGAAGAGGTGCCGGTCAACGAGAAGATACCTGCGTTCATCACAAACGTCCAGAACGTCATGAATCGCCAAGAGGGCGACAAGCTCAAGATCTCTGAGATCCTCAGCATGGAGGACGGCACGTTTCCCGTGGGCGGTACGGCGTACGAAAAGCGTGGTACGGCGATCTCCGTTCCCGTGTGGCGCCCCGAGAAGTGCATCCAGTGCAACCAGTGCTCCTTTGTCTGCCCGCATGCGACGATCCGCCCGATCCTGACGACGGACGAGGAGCTTGCTGCGGCACCTGAGGGGATGCAGTCCGTGAAGTCGCGTCCCGCGAAGGGGATGAACCTCACTATCGCCGTCTCGACGCTCGACTGCCTCGGCTGCGGCAACTGTGCGCAGGTCTGCCCGGGCAAGGCACTCGACATGACCCTGCTCGACGACAATCTCCGCGACGCGCAGAAGTACTTTGACTACGGCGTCGATACGACGAAGGTTGCGGTAAAGAACGTTCCGATGAAGAAGACGACGCTGATCGGCTCGCAGTTCGAGCAGCCGCTCTTCGAGTTCTCGGGCGCGTGTGCAGGCTGCGGCGAGACACCGTATGCCAAGCTCATCACGCAGCTCTTCGGCGACCGCATGATGATCTCCAATGCAACGGGCTGCTCCTCCATTTGGGGTGCCAGTGCGCCGGCAATCCCGTACACGAAGAACCAGAAGGGCTGCGGTCCTGCATGGGCGAATTCCCTGTTCGAGGACAACGCGGAGTACGGTCTCGGTATGCTGCTCGGCACGAAGTCGGTACGTGAGTCGCTCGCTGCTGCTGTGACAGAGGCAATCGAGGCCAAGAAGGGCTCGGCAGAACTCCAGGCGGCGATGCAGCTCTGGCTCGAAAAGCGCAACAGCGGTGAGGGGACGCGCGACCGCGCCGATCTCCTGCGTGAGCTGCTCGAGAAGGAGAAGGGGACGGACGAGCTCCTCTGCCGCATCTACAGCGACAACGACTACTTCGTCAAGCGTTCGCAGTGGGTCTTCGGCGGCGACGGCTGGGCATACGACATCGGCTACGGCGGTGTGGACCACGTTCTCGCTTCGGGCGAAGACATCAACATCATGGTCTTTGACACGGAGGTTTACTCCAATACGGGCGGTCAGGCGTCGAAGTCCACGCCGGCGGCGGCGATTGCAGAGTTTGCCGCAACGGGCAAGAAGACGAAGAAGAAGGACCTCGGTATGATGGCAATGTCCTACGGCTACGTCTACGTTGCCCAGATCGACATGGGTGCCGATCAGAATCAGGTGCTGAAGGCAATCAGCGAGGCGGAGGCCTATCCGGGCCCCTCGCTCATCATCGCGTACTCGCCGTGCATCAACCACGGCATCCGCAAGGGCATGGGCTGTGCTCAGCTTGAGGGCAAGCTCGCCGTGGAGTGCGGCTACTGGGCGAACTATCGCTACAACCCGCAGCTCATCGAAGCGGGCAAGAATCCGTTCAGCCTCGATTCGAAAGAGCCGGACTTCTCGAAGTTCCGTGAGTTCCTGCTGGGTGAGAACCGCTACATCAATCTCCAGCGCAGCTTCCCCGAGGCGGCGGATGCGCTCTTTGAGAAGACGCAGAAGGATGCGGAGACACGCTACAACAACTACAAGAAACTTGCAGGCAAGGCATAAGGGCGTATCGGATGTCCGTACACGAGACTGCTCCTGCTGAAAAACTGCCGTGAAAATTCACGGCAGTTTTTCCTTGACAATTTATTAACATAGAAATATAATATGCAAACAATGTTTTTAAAGATCGCTGATCTGCTCAGTATCATCGTATCAGCGATTTCTTAGGAATCACTGATAAAATGAAGTCTGCCAGATTGGCGTAGATTTTTCGTCCGAACAAGGAGGCAAACCGGACGCATAGCAAGGGCTATGTGGAGGATTTGCCGACACAGTGCGGGCAAAAAAGATGCGTCAAGATGGC